>SVNJ01000143.1 GCA_015066955.1 Ruminococcus sp.
TATCTCCTGTAGGACAAAGGTCATCTCCTGTAAAATACAGTTCGTTTCCATAAAGGACATAACCGGGATAACCCTGATTAGGCGGTGTAGGTGCACAGTCAGTAAATTCGCATACAACCTCAGTTTCGGAGGATTCAAGACTTGCACGCATAAGCTTTGATTCGATAAAAAATTCATAGCCTTCGGGAGTTGTTCTTACATCACCGTTATTTGAGGTAAAGAAATAAATGTAATCGTTGTAGAAAACAGGAACTCTTCCCACAACCTCAGCAAGACAGCTTGAATTGTCATGAGTGCAGTTCGGAACAGCGCAAAGGGGTGCCTTTTCCATAGATTCAAAGTCGAGAAACGTTGCGGTATCTCTTCCGAAAACGACGCCGTTATTGTAATGTACGGAATTGTATGCTATAAATATTGGCGAAGCCTTCTTTTCGGCATTTGTATTTTCCTTCTTGTTGGAACAACCTGTTGCTGTAAGCATAAGTGCTGAAAGTATTACTGATAAAATTCTTTTTTTCATAATGAACATCCTTTCTGTGTTGAAATATGCAGTCCCGAAATCACGGACGATTTTATACCTTCTGCTATATAGTGATTTTAAAAGGCAAAAAAGACGAAGGTTTCAGAAATTTTTATTTTTTAACCAATGGATAAGTGCAGAAATTTTTGCAGGGACAGCTCTTGCGGCTGTCCGCAACGGAATATTCAACATTTTCACCTAATTATTCGGATATGCCCTATGAATATTTTCCGACAAAAAAACTCAAATAGTGCTTTATTTTTTCTTTGAAATGGTGTATAATATAATAAATATGTTCAGAATTTGTTTTATTGCCTTAGGGGCATTATAGATGAGGTGTATCATGGCGAAGAAATATTCTCTCGGAATCGATGTAGGTTCAACCACTGTCAAAACCGTTATTACCGACACTGACGGAAATATCGTATATTCAAAATATCAGCGTCACATGTCTAAGGTAAAGGAAACCGTTACCGACCAGCTTAAGCTTATACGTGCGGACTATCCCGGACAGGAGTTCACAGTCTGTATCACAGGTTCGGCAGGTCTCGGACTTGCAAATGCGGCTGAAATCCCGTTTGTACAGGAGGTTCATGCGGCTTTTCTTGCAGTAAAAAAGAAACAGCCCGACGCAGATGCAGTTATTGAGCTTGGCGGCGAGGACGCTAAAATTATATTCTTTACAGGCGGCGTTGAACAGCGTATGAACGGCTCTTGTGCTGGAGGTACGGGTGCTTTCATTGACCAGATGGCTACACTTCTCGGAATTACAGCCGATGAGCTTGATGAGCTTTCACTCCGTGCACAGAAGGTTTACCCGATTGCTTCACGCTGCGGAGTTTTTGCAAAAACCGATGTACAGCCGCTTCTCAATCAGGGTGCAAGACGTGAGGACATATCCGCAAGTATCTTTCAGGCGGTAGTTGACCAGACTGTTTCGGGACTTGCACAGGGCCGTACAATCGAAGGTAAGGTTCTTTTTCTCGGCGGTCCGCTGTTCTTCCTTAAGGGACTGAAAAAAGCATTCGTGAAAACGCTCGGACTCAGCGAGGAAAATGCCGTTTTCCCGCAGGAAGCTCCCGTTTTCGTGGCTTACGGCTGTTCAATATATGCCGCTTCCTCTGAGGACAGCTTCACTATTGAGGCACTTATAGAAAAAATAGTTGCTGCAAAGGCAAACGATAATATAGTTACAGGCGAGCCGCTTTTTGCTTCACACAGCGAGTACGACCGATTTATTGAGCGTCACAAGAAATTCGACCTTGCCTATGCGGATATCCATACATATAAGGGCGACGCTTATCTCGGTATAGATGCAGGCTCAACTACCACAAAGCTTGTGCTTATTACTGCCGACGGAAAGCTTCTCTACAGCCATTATTCCTCTAATCAGGGTCAGCCTCTTGATAAGATTGCCGAGCAGGTAAAGAAGATTTACGCCGAAATGAACCCCGATATTACCATTAAAGGCTCGGCGGTAACAGGCTACGGTGAGGACCTCATAAAATCAGGACTTGCCATTGATTTCGGTATCGTTGAAACCGTTGCACATTTCAAGGCTGCTGCTTATTTCTGTCCGAAGGTTGACTTCATTATTGACATCGGCGGTCAGGACATCAAGTGCTTCAAAATAAAAAACGGCACTATCGACAGCATTATGCTCAACGAGGCTTGCTCATCGGGCTGTGGTTCATTTATACAGACCTTTGCAATGGCTCTCGGATATGATATTGCAGAATTCTCACAGCTCGGACTTTTTGCTGAGCGTCCCGTTGATTTAGGCTCACGCTGTACCGTATTCATGAACAGCTCCGTAAAGCAGGCACAGAAGGACGGTGCAACCGTTGAGGATATTTCCGCAGGTCTTTCAATGTCAATTATCAAGAATGCGATATACAAGGTTATACGTGCAAAATCAGCTGATGAGCTTGGCGAAAACATCGTAGTACAGGGTGGTACCTTCCTTAATGACGCTGTACTACGTTCATTTGAAAAGGAGCTTGGAAAGAATGTAATCCGTCCCTCGATTTCGGGACTTATGGGTGCATTCGGCTGTGCTCTTTACGCAAAGGAAATGAATAAGGAGACATCCTCCATAATCAGCCGAGAAGAGCTTGAAAGCTTCACCTACACCTCAAAGGCTGCACAGTGCGGAGGCTGCACCGCAAAATGTCAGCTCAACATAATCAGCTTCGGAGGCGGACGCCGTTT
>SVNJ01000144.1 GCA_015066955.1 Ruminococcus sp.
ACAAAATTTGAACCGATGAAGCCTGCGCCTCCCGTTACAATAACAGTCATTGATTATTCCTCCAATAATGATAAAATGTACTTTCCGTAGTCTGTCATTTCAAGCTCAGCACCAAGCTTTCTGAGCTGTTCATCATCTATGAACTTCTTTCTCCAGGCAATTTCTTCAATACACGAAATATAGAAGCCCTGCATTTCCTGAACAGTCTTGACAAAACCGCTTGCCTTGTGCATACCCTTCGGAGAACCGGTATCAAACCAGGTCATACCTCTTCCCATAAGAGTTACATTGAGAAGTCCCTGTTCAAGGTAAGCATTATTAACGGATGTAATTTCAATCTCTCCTCTTGCAGAAGGCTGAACATTCTTCGCAATTTCAACGACATTGTTATCATAGAAATAAAGTCCGGGAACGGCATAATTCGACTTGGGCTGCTTCGGTTTTTCTTCAATTGAAATAACCTTCTTTGCAGCATTAAACTCAACAACACCGAATTCACGAGGATTCTTTACGGGATAACCGAATATTGTTGCACCACCGCCAAGAATCTTCTTCTTGGCATCGGAAAGCACCTGAGACATTGTAGCTCCGTAGAACACGTTATCGCCGAGAACGAGACATACATCGTCATTTCCGATAAATTCAGCACCAAGTATAAAGGCATCTGCAAGTCCTCTGGGCTTGTCCTGCACCGCATACTGTATATTAATTCCGATTCTGGAGCCATCGCCTAAAAGTCTTTCATAGTCTGATATATCACGTGGGGTCGAAATAACAAGAACATCACGAATTTTTGCCAGCAGTAGCATCGAAAGCGGGTAGTAAATAAGCGGCTTGTCGTAAATAGGCAAAAGCTGCTTGCTTACCGCAATTGTATTGGGATAAAGCCTTGTTCCCGCACCGCCTGCTAAAATTATACCTTTCATAATAACCTCCACAATTCCAAGCGTATCTGTAGTATTTTTCTATACGTTTAAATCAAGTTATATTATATAATGTTAATCGCCGTTGCATTGTAATCCGCATTTTGGCATGGTTGTATTATTATACATTCTTTATTATATCAAAACCGACAACAAATGTCAAGGAAAACAGAAAAGTGTAATTGTTTTAATCGGGATTGAGATATTTTTTATATTTGCAAAAGGATTTAAGCATAAAACTCATCAATAATCATTAATATTCTATTTTTTGCCTCAATAATTATAACATGTAGTTTTTACAACTTCAACACTTTTCATAAAAATCCATTATCAGGACAAAATGCATACTTAATACACAGACTTTTTTCGTCATATTCACCTAAGTTTAACATTAAAAATCAGCAAAATTGCCATTAATTTCTGTTATAATTACTTTTTAATTCCTATAACAAAGTTTATATAACGTCTGTTCTATGGATAGAAAATTACACTTATAAACACATTTTTCATAACATATATTTTACCTAACCCTGCATCTACTAATCACAATTTACAAATTCCCCTTGAATTCACTTATAAAATGCAGTAAAATTATTCCAAAGTATAATATTACAAGGAGTTTCCTCATGAACATAAGAAAAACAACAGCATTTATATGTGCAATCCTGACCGCAGCAGCATACATCACCTCATATCCGCTATACGCTGAAAATTCACCCGTATCCACACTTCTCGACGTATCACAGTTTCAGATTCTTGATGAGAATATAGTCCAACTCGGTGCATCGTATCTGCGTGACAGCTCATACCTGTTCAACGATCAGGATAAAGTACCTGCTTCCCCGTCAGATACAAGTGTGGGCAGTGAGGTTTTCGCAAGCACATCAAAGGAAAACTGGACTCCCAATCAGCAGACCGAATACGGAGGTGCATCACTTTACATCGACATGGGAGCAAACTACGTAATCACGGGAATATGCTTCCTTGATACAAACGGTACTCCCGTATGGACCATTTCAGACGGTGTGCCATTCGGCTGGAATGAGCTTGCGGAAATAACTATGGACAGCTATAACTGGTGGCATTCCATCGAGTTTGATAATCCCCGTGCTACCCGCTATCTGCATTTTTCCTCCGACTACTGCGACAGCGGCATAAGCGAAATAGCAATTTACGGCTACAAGGAATCTGAGCTTTCCGAAGAACAACTTGCAAAAACTTCTGCAAAGGGAAACAACTTATCCTCTGATCTCACAGCAGGCGGTGCAGTAGGCTTCAATGCTTTTATCGATGACCCTATAACTGCTATCATGGCAGCAGGAAATGTGCGTGAATATCACAACTTCTCATGGCTTCTTGACAATGAGGGTAAAGTAAAGTTCACTCAGGGTACTTGGGGAGATATGGACAATTACTACACCTCGCTCAAAGAACAAAACATCAGTGTTATTCCCTGCTTTCAGGGCGGAAGTGCCGTTGTATCAGGTGAGGACTACGGGGAAATTCCTGTTGCGGAGGGTGCGGATACTCTTGACCCTGCAAGCTACGCAATCCATGCACAGGCTATGTATCAGGTTGCCGCACGCTACGGAAGCAATACTGACATAGACCCCGAAACACTGAATGTTTCAGCCGGCTCAGAACCGAAAGTCGGTCTCGGACTTCTCAACGCACTTGAAAACTCCAACGAACCCAACAAAAGCTGGAGCGGCAAGGCAAATTACTTCACACCCTACGAGCTTGCAGCTATGTGCTCTGCCGATTATGACGGACATGAAGGTACTATTCCTAATGC
>SVNJ01000045.1 GCA_015066955.1 Ruminococcus sp.
CGAGCAAAAGATGTACCGAGCATATATCTGTTTTCATAGATTGCGCCTGCCTGAACTGTAGGGAAAACGTAATCCTGAATGAATTCTTCCTTAAGGTCCTCAATGTAGAGCTTTGAAGCACCTGTCTTGATAGCCTTTTCCTCAAGGCCCTCAAGCTCAGAAGCCTGTCCTACGTCGCCTGAAACAGCGATAACTTCACAGTTGTTGTAGTTTTCCTTGAGCCACGGAATGATGATAGATGTATCAAGACCGCCTGAATATGCGAGAACTACCTTTTTGATTTCCTTAGCCATAATAATTCCTCCTGAATATAAGCACCGTTATGCGGTGCGGATTTACGTAATACCATTATTATACACCTCCTGCCGATATTGTCAAGAGGGTTTGAATAAATATTCATAATTTTCAGAAATATTCACTTTCAATCACATATTATTCACTTTTTATAAATCCTCGTCTCCCGTTAATATTGCGTTAACACTTCGTTTGTCCGCTATTTTTATTATTCACACTCTCAATCATATTAATGTTACACTGCTTAATTCCCATGCTTAATTATCAAAAGCTTTTGTATGAAATTCCGATTTTTGCTTTAATCACCTGAATTCACTTGATAGTTTGCGGTATTTCTGCTATAATGTATATGCGGAAGTTTGTTTCCGTAAGCCCTGAGAGGCGTGCTTATACCTCATATTATCGGGTTTTTACACATAACTATTATATATCGGAGGTTTACATCATGGGTGAAGTTTCAAAAAACGGAACAAAGATCAGTATTATCGGCGCAGGCAACGTAGGTGCTACAATTGCATACACATTTGCTGTTGCAGGTACATGTTCCGAAATAGTCCTCATTGATATCAATAAAGACAAGGCTACGGGCGAGGCTATGGATATCCGTCAGGGTGTTTCCTTCTGTTATCCCGTTAAAATATATTCAGGCGACTATGCCGATGCAGCAGGCTCGGAAATCGTTGTTGTAACTCTCGGAAAGGCAAGAAAGCCCGGTCAGACAAGACTTGACCTTGCTCAGTCAAACGTTGACCTTATCAAGGAAATCATGCCCGGTGTTGCAGAAGCTGCTCCCAATGCAGTTTACGTAGTAGTAAGCAACCCTGTTGATATTATCACATACGCTATCCTTCAGTGCACCGACCTTTCACCACGTCAGGTAATCGGTTCGGGTACTGTTCTCGACTCTTCACGTCTCCGTTCACTCCTTGCAGACCACGTTCACCTCAGCTCAAAGAGCGTTCACGCTTACGTTTTCGGCGAGCACGGCGATACAGCTATGATTCCTTGGTCACTTACAAATATCGCAGGTATGGAAATGGACGAATACTGCACAGATTTCTGTGCAAGACACAATGCATGCGGAAAAACTGAAATCGCAAGCATTCTTACAGACGTTCGTACAGCAGGTGCTGAGGTTATCAAGAGAAAGGGCGCTACATTCTACGCTATCGCTCTTTCCGTAAACAAAATCTGCGACGTTATTCTCCGTGACGCTCATTCAATCCTTACCGTATCCGTACTCACAAACGGCCGCTACGGTATTGACGACGTATGTCTCAGTCTCCCCTACGTTGTAGGCGGCAGAGGCATCGAAAGAGCTATCACTCCTCCTCTCCTTCCCGGAGAAATCGAACAGCTCCACGCAAGTGCAAACGCACTTAAGGCTGTTCTTAAAGACATCAATTTCTGATTCAGAATTCAAGGGCATTATCCGCAGACTTCTCGTGCGGTAATGCCCTGATTCAGCATATAAACAATATAAACGAAAGGATTAATATAAATGAACTACGCAGAAGAATCTTTGAAAAAACACTACGAATGGAACGGCAAGGTTGAAGTTATCTGCCGTGCTCCCCTTGAAACAAGAGACGACCTTTCTCTCGCCTACACTCCCGGCGTTGCACAGCCCTGTCTCGAAATACAGAAGGACGTAAACAAGAGCTATGATCTGACACGCCGTTCAAATCTTGTTGCTGTTGTTACAGACGGTACAGCTGTTCTCGGTCTCGGTGACATCGGCCCTGAGGCAGGTATGCCTGTTATGGAGGGTAAATGTGCTCTCTTCAAGGCATTCGGCGACGTTGACGCTATTCCACTTTGTATCCGCTCAAAAGAGGTTGACGATATAGTAAATACAGTAAAGCTTCTTGCAGGCTCCTTCGGCGGTGTAAACCTTGAGGATATCTCCGCTCCGAGATGCTTTGAAATCGAAAAGAAGCTCAAGGAATGCTGCGATATTCCGATTTTCCACGATGACCAGCACGGTACAGCTGTTGTATGTCTCGCTGCTATGCTCAACGCTCTCAAGCTCACAGGCAAGAAGATCGACGAAATCAGAGTTGTAACAAGCGGCGCAGGTGCAGCAGGTATCGCTATCATAAAGCTTCTCATTTCTATGGGTCTCAAGGACGTTGTTCTCTGCGACAGACAGGGTGCAATCTATAAGGGACGCGACGGCCTCAACGCTCAGAAGGCTGAAATGGCTGAAATCACAAATCAGCAGATGAGAAAGGGTTCACTTGAAGAGGTTATCAAGGGTGCTGACGTATTTATCGGCGTATCCTCACCCGGCTGTGTAACTCCCGAAATGGTAAAGAGCATGGCTCCCGACCCGATTCTCTTCCCTATGGCAAATCCTACTCCCGAGATTATGCCCGATCTTGCTCTTGAAGCAGGTGCAGCTGTTGTAGGTACAGGAAGAAGCGACTTCCCCAACCAGATCAACAACGTTCTCGCATTCCCGGGTATTTTCAGAGGTGCTCTTGATGTTCGCGCAAGCGACATCAATGACGAAATGAAAATTGCAGCTGCAAAGGCTATCGCAAGCTTCGTTACAGACGATAAGCTTTCAGCTGATTACATTATTCCGAGTGCTCTCGACAAGACTGTTGCTCAGGCTGTTGCAAAAGCAGTTGCTCAGGCAGCAAGAGACACAGGCGTTGCAAGAATCTGACAATCAAACGGGCGACCTTACGGTCGCCATACGTTTATATGAAAGGATATTTTTATGGGACTTAACGAAATTCCGTCCGCTGAAAGGACGCATATAGGCTTCTTTGGGAGAAGAAACGCAGGAAAATCAAGTCTCGTCAATGCAATCACGGGACAGGAGCTTTCTGTGGTCTCCGATGTAAAGGGCACTACCACCGACCCCGTTTACAAGGCTATGGAGCTTCTGCCTATGGGACCTGTGGTTATTATTGACACTCCCGGCTTTGACGATGAAGGTACTCTCGGTGAGCTTCGTGTAAAAAAGACAAAGCAGATTCTCAACAAAACCGATATTGCCGTGCTTATTGCGGATTCGTCACAGGGACTGACAGATACAGACCGTGAGCTTATCGGTATGTTTAAAGCAAAGGGACTTCCCTATCTTATCGTTTACAATAAGTCTGATATTGCCCCGAAAAATAACTGCGGCGAGAATGAAATCTCCGTAAGCGCACTTACGGGTGATAATATCCATGAGCTTAAAGAAAAAATCGCCGCACTCTCAAATACGGACAGTGAACCGAAAAGAATTATCGGCGACCTTATCAGTCAGGGTGAGCTTATTGTGCTTGTAACACCCATTGACGATGCCGCACCTAAGGGACGTCTTATACTCCCTCAGCAGATGACTATACGTGATATTCTCGACGCTGACGCTATGGCTGTTGTCACAAAGGAAACTCAGCTTGCTCAGACTCTCGAAAAGGCGGTATCAAAGCCTGCAATGGTAGTTACCGACAGTCAGGTTTTCGGCAAGGTAAGCAAAATCGTCCCCGAAGATATTCCCCTTACCTCTTTTTCGATTCTCATGGCACGATACAAGGGCTTCCTCGAAACCGCCGTCAAGGGTGCTGCTGCAATCGATAAGCTAAAAGACGGCGACAGAGTGCTTATCTCAGAGGGATGCACTCACCACAGACAATGCGGTGATATAGGAAGCGTAAAGCTTCCTGCACTTCTGAAAAAGAGAACAGGTGCAGACCTTGATATTGAGCTTTCGTCAGGACGTGACTTCCCCGAAGACATTTCGCCTTATAAGCTTGTAATTCACTGCGGAGGCTGTATGCTTAACGAGCGTGAGGTAAATTACCGCCGCAAATGTGCTCTTGACTGCGGCGTACCATTTACAAATTACGGTACAGCTATTGCATTTATGAACGGTATTCTCAAAAGAAGTCTCAGTATTTTCCCCGACCTTCTTGCAGAGCTTTACGATACTGATTGACAAATATAAGCATTGCTGTTATAATAACACGGTAACACGGTGAAGTGAAATTCACCAAAGAAAATCAAAATCAGGGAGGTTTATAATGCTTAATCAGACAAAAACCGAAACAAAGCCTCAGAATTCCCTTCTGAAAGAGGACAATAAATTCGAAGCCTTTGCAAGAATTGTAATAAGCGTCCTCATGATTGGAATAATGGGACTTCTGTCACTCGCAAGCCTTCTCCATACAACAGGTATGGAAATCGTCCATGAGGGCGAGGGCTATGACACAATAGTTAACCGTTTAAATGTAGAGCTTGAAAGTGTTATCTACTATAACGATAACCTTTTTGCAAATCTTTTCTTTCTCGTGATATGTATACTTGTATGCTTTGTACTCATACCGAGACTGAAAAAAATCCCATTATGGGCGGAAATAAGCTTTATCGGTGCATGGACCATAATTCTCGGAATGATATGGATAAACTCCTCACAGACAGCCCCCTCAGAGGACTCGTGGAGAGTAACCGAAGCGGCATGGCGTTTCTCAAAGGACAACTTTGACATGATGCTTGAGCCGTATTACAAGAATTATTCCTACCAGCTTGGATATGTATTTTTCAATGAAATGCTTATAAGACTGCAGGGCGTTTTCACAGAGGTGGAAAACCTGCTATTCCTTGAAGCTTACAATGTCATATTCCTTGCGGCAACCTATATCGGTATTATTCTTATCAACGACAGAATATTTACCGATAAGAGAATACGTCACCTTACAGTATTCCTTCTTGCTGTAAGTGCACAGCCTATTATATTCACGGTATTCCTCTATGGTATAATTCCCGGACTTATGTTTGCGGTTTACGCAATATACTTTGAAATAGTATACCTGCAGAAAAACAATATTCCATGCGGTATTATTTCAATATTCTGCATTGCAATTGCTGTAATGATTAAGTCAAATTATCTTATCGCACTCATTGCTATGCTTGCAATTGCATTTGTAAAAATGTTCAGCAGAAAGAAATTCATCTACGACATTATTTACATTGCTTGTGCGGCAATTATTTCAATGTCGATTTCACCTGCTGTAGTAAACCACTATGAAAAGAAAAGCGGTGTTGATCTTGGTGATTCAGTCCCCTATGTATCGTGGATTGCAATGGGTATGTCAGAATCTCATCTTGCACCGGGCTGGTACAACTATACCAAAACTGTCAGCAACTTTGAAGAAAACAATTTTGATGCAGAGGAAGCAAGCAAGGATTCCGTTGCTTATATCAAGGAACGTATCAAATATTTCCGTGAAAATCCGCAGTATACAAACGATTTCTTCTATAAGAAATTTGTTTCACAGTGGAATGAAACCTCATATCAGAGTATCTGGAATAACGAAGTCCGTTATCAATTCAAAGATAAAGGCAAGCTTTCCGCATGGGTGTGCGGCGAGGGAGAAAACAAGGTCAAGGATTACATGGACATCTACGCACAGCTTATCTTTATTGCAGTGCTTGTTGGCGTAGTTGCCTGCCTGAGAAATAAGAATCTTCTTTCGGTAATTCTTCCCCTTAATATTCTCGGAGGATTCCTTTATCACCTGCTTGCAGAGGCAAAATCACAGTACGCTATCCCCTATTTCATACTTATGATGGGCTTTGCCGCTTACGGCTTATGCGTAGCTTACGATATTTTCAGTAAAAAGTATGCGGAAAACAGTACTCTTGCAAGAATTTTCTGCTTCGAATCATCCGTTGAGACTGTACCCGCAGCAGCTGCAGCTGAAAATACGGAAAAGAACACCGAATCCACTGAAAATGAGGACGAAAAAATCGCAGACGATTCAGAAGATAATGAAACAGATGAAGAAGCCGATGATGATACTTCTTCCTACGACGTAAGAGTCTGATAAATTCAGCATTTCCGGAAAGTTTACGGTAATCTATCAGGGAAAACCTTTCTGAAGAAAGGTTCTTCCCCGAACCCCTTTCCAAAGACTTTTAACCAAAAATCCCTTATAGGGTCGTTGACCCTATAAGGGATTTTTCATTGAAAGTTTTAGGGAGGTAGTTTGAGGGTGACTCCCCACAGTGTGGGGAGATGTCAGCAAAGCTGACAGAGGGGACGGGCGACCGTTGGGAGGACCCTTTTTCAAAAGGGTCTCCCTCAATGGACTATCGTAAACCCTCCCTGAGATACTTAATTAATATGCCTTGCCCCAGTAAACCATGCACTGTGCGGGTTTTCCGCAGCATACGCATGTATCGGAGAGCTGTTCCTGCTCAAAGGGAATACATCTTGAGCCAACGCCTGTCTTTTCCTTAACAGCGTCCTCGCAAGCCTCGTCGCCGCACCACATAGCCTTAACAAAGCCGTCGCCCTTTTCTTCAAGAGCGGAAATAATTTCCTCTACGGTCTTGCATGCGTAGGTCTTGTTTTCACGGTTTTCAAGAGCCTTATTGAAGAGTCCGTCGTGAACCTCTGTAAGCTTCTTTGCAACTGCTTCTTCAAGCTCATCAAGTGAAACGATTGTCTTTTCGCCGTTATGACGTGTTGCAACAACGCACTGTCCTGCTTCTATATCCTTAGGGCCAATTTCAACACGTACAGGTACACCCTTCATCTCATACTCAGCAAACTTCCAGCCGGGTGAGTTTTCGCTGTCATCAAGCTTTACTCTTACGCCAGCCTTTGCAAGACGCTCCTTAAGCTCATTTGCCTTATCAAGAACGCCCTCCTTATGCTGTGCAATAGGAATGATTACAGCCTGAATCGGAGCAACTGCAGGAGGAAGCACAAGACCGTTATCGTCACCGTGAGTCATGATAACTGCACCGATGAGACGTGTTGTAACACCCCAGCTTGTCTGGTGGGGAGCAACTCTCTTGTTTTCCTTGTCGGTATATTCAATGCCGAATGCCTTTGCAAAGCCGTCGCCGAAATAGTGTGAGGTACCTGCCTGAAGCGCCTTACCGTCGTGCATAAGTGCTTCGATAGCATAAGTTGAAACAGCACCTGCAAACTTATCGCTTTCTGTCTTTTTGCCCTTTACTACAGGCATAGCAAGTGACTCCTCGCAGAACTTTGCATAAACATTAAGCATACGCTCTGTCTCTTCGATAGCCTCATCTGCTGTAGCGTGGATTGTGTGACCCTCCTGCCAGAGGAATTCTCTTGAACGGAGGAAGGGACGTGTAGTCTTTTCCCATCTTACAACGCTTACCCACTGATTATAAAGCTTGGGAAGGTCTCTGTATGAGTGGATTATATTTGAATAGTGCTCACAGAAAAGTGTTTCGGAAGTAGGACGTACGCAAAGTCTGTCCTCAAGCTTTTCGCTTCCGCCGTGAGTTACCCATGCAACCTCAGGTGCAAAGCCCTCAACGTGGTCCTTTTCCTTCTGGAGAAGACTTTCGGGAATAAACATAGGCATGCATACATTTTCATGTCCTGTTTCCTTGAACATTCCGTCGAGGATACGCTGAATGTTCTCCCATATAGCGTAACCGTAGGGACGGATTACCATACAGCCCTTTACGCTTGTATACTCAACAAGCTCAGCCTTTTTACATATATCGGTATACCACTGTGCAAAATCCTCTTCCATTGAGGTAATTGCGGTTACCATTTTTTTATCCTTAGCCATTTATATAACCTCTTTCATATAAGTGTACATACATTATTATTTTACCATATTATGAGCAAATGTCAATACTTACGGGGAAATAAATACTGCTTTTTCTCAGCATTGAAATTATATAAAGTTTATGCTATACTTATTATGACATGATATACATTTTTTCGGAAAGGCGGTGATTCCTCTGATTCTGTTCGGACTTTCATATTTCAGAAAATACGTAAAAGAAGAAGACTGGGACGACTTTCAGCGTCTCTATTATAAGTATCGTAACCTCATGATGCACGAAGCTATGCGGATTATCGGTCGTAAGGCTGTGGCGGAGGAGTGCGTTTCCGAAGCTTTTTTAAAAATTGCAATCAATCAATATAACAAAAACAAAAGAGAGCGTGGTGATGTGAGCGGTGACGATTGTATCGATGCTAGGGACGCAGCCGATATGCTCAAACTGTATGTTGACGAGCAGACATTAGACAAAGGTATTGACGCATGGGACTACACATCAATTCCAAAGCTTTAAATGTTTTCTGATTACAACTCCACACAACTCCATATATAGCCGCAGCCTTTCTCAGGGCTGCGGCTGATTTATTTTATTTATTAAGCCTGCTCTTGTTTATTTCAAATTCAAGAGTAAGCGGTTCTTCGGCATTGATTCTGTATTCCTTATGTACAGGTGCACCCCATGAATCATCTCCGCCCACACCCATTTGCTTAGCGGCAATGCGTACCCAAGTATAGGACGGCTCGGGAAGCTCCTCACGATGAAGTGCATGGTCAAGCTCGTATGCACTGTAAGGCAGAATGCTCATTTCAAAGGGCTTATCCGATGCAGAAAATCCAAGTCCCACACCGTTTTTGTCATACACATCAACATATCTCACACCTGTTCTGTTTCCGCACTCCTGTGGATTCAGATATTTTGTGAAGTTTTCCTGAGCCGTTGAGGAATACACACCAAGTCTTGCACCATTATTGCGGTCGATGTAGTTTTCATCGGGACCCATGCCATAGAATGTGAAGCTGCTGTACTGCTTTTTCATTTTGAAATCCATTGCAAACACAGGCATATCGGCAAGCCCCTGCACGCCGGGATATTCCGCCCTTACACCAAGTCTGCCGTCAAAATATGCGGTATATGTAACCTTGTATTCAAATGCGGGAACAGTTGGTGCAAGGTAAACGAAAGTAATTTCAAGGCTGTCTGCTGTCACATTGGTTGAAAGCTTTTCGCCGAGAAGCTTTGCACATTTCCCTGCAATCTGCCATTGTGCCATGTCATAAGGGTAGCCTGCACCTCTGTCATTATCGGTAATTGCTCTGAAAAAGCTGATTTTCGGTGCTCTTGTGATGTACTCAACTCCGTCATAAACAAGCGAAGCAATACCGCCCTCCTTGTAGTCAAAGAGCATCGAGAAGTTTTCGCCGTGCACACCAACGCAGAAGCTTCCCCATACAATTTCGGGCTTTTTCACTTTCGGGACGTCGAGAATGCAGTCCCCTGCATTAATTATTTCCTGTGCAAAAGAAACCTCGTGTCCCTTTTCCGCCCAAAGTGTGTCCTCTGAAAGCATTGCTGAAGCTGTCAGCACATACTCTCCGCCGTTTTCGGGAACAGTCAGACCGATTTTCACACTGTCCTTTTCACCTGCGGAAATATTAATGCGGTGTTCCTCTGTACCGATGATTTCACCCTCTTTAGCAAGCTCAGCCTTAAAAACATATCCGCTTGTATCAATGAAAAGATTTCTGTTTTCAATAGTCAGCATACCGTTATCAATATGCATTCTGATATTGGAATAAAGCTGACGGACTTCCTGTACCTTCGGGGAATAAGTACGGTCAGCACAGATTATACCGTTTGTGCAGAAGCCGTAATCGGACTGCCTGTCGTCGAAATCACCGCCGTAAACGAGCTTTCCGTCTTTGTAAAGTGACTGGTCAATGTAGTCCCAGATAAAGCCGCCCTGATATGCTTCGTATTTATCTTCAAGGTCGGTGTAAAGCTTCATTCCGCCGAGAGAATTGCCCATAGAATGCATATATTCACAGCTGATATAAGGCTTTCCTGTATTCTGCTTCAGATATTCCTCAATATCACAAGGCTTTGCGTACATTCTGCTTTCCATATCGGTGATGCAGTCGTATTTTCGGTTCCAGAACACGCCCTCGTAGTGAACAAGCCTTGTGCTGTCGGTCTTGTGGAAGTAATCTGCCATTGCCGCAATATCATCACCGCAGTCCGACTCATTTCCGCATGACCATATAAGTACACTCGGGTGATTCTTGTCACGCTCATACATGGACTCAGCACGGTCAAGAACTGCCGCCTTCCATTCGGGGCAGGATGCAGGCACAAGATGATTTGCACCGTGAGTTTCAAGGTTTGTTTCGTCAATAAGGTAAATGCCATACTCGTCACAAAGTCTGTACCACATCGAATTATTCGGATAATGACTTGTGCGGACTGCGTTTATATTGTTACGCTTCATGAATTTTATGTCCCACAGCATATCCTCCTCTGTAACGGAACGTCCACGCTCTGCATTCCACTCATGGCGATTCACTCCCTTGAAAATGATACGCTTTCCGTTAAGGCACATAATACCGTTTTTCAACTCAAATCTGCGGAAACCAACCTTCGTTTCTGCGGTTTCGGCAATCTCACCGTTTACGATAATGTCAGCGGTAAGTGTATAGAGGAAAGGTGCTTCCGCACTCCAGGTCATAACGTCAGGAATTGAAGCTTTAACATCTGCTGTATTGCTCTCATAAACCTTGTTTCCGTCTTTGTCTGTAAGTGTGAGCTTTACGTCGTAATCACTTTCGCCTGTGATGTCAAGCTCTGTTGTCAGAATACCGTTACCGTTTTCGTAGTCGTAATCAGCGATAACCTTCATATCACGGACGTGAACTTCGGGAACTGCATACAGATACACATCACGGAAGATTCCCGAAAATCTCCAGAAGTCCTGATCCTCAAGCCAGCTTGCAGTACTGTAACGGTAAACCTCAACCGCAAGCTTGTTATTCTTTTCTCTGATGTAAGGTGTGATGTTGAATTCAGAGGGTGTAAAGCTGTCTTCGGAGAAGCCTGCAAATTCGCCGTTCAGCCACACGTAAAATGCCGTTTCAACACCCTGAAAGCTGATGTAGGTTTCCTTACCAAGAAGTGCCTTATCAACATCGAAAAACTTCACGTAGCTTCCCACAGGATTACGCTTCTGCGGAATATGCGGCGGTGTAAGCTGTTCATGTCCTTCCCAGGGATACTGTGTATTGACGTACTGCGGCTTACCGTAGCCCTGCAGCTGAATGTGTCCCGGTACATTGATTTCACCAAAGCCTGTCACATCAGAATCTGTTTTGTAGAAATCGGCAGGTCTGCTGTCGGGATATTCGCAGTAATTGAACTTCCAAGTGCCGTTCAAACTCTGACGGAGGTCGCCGTCCTTTGTTGTATAGCTGTGGTCTGAGTGTGCTTTTTCACGGTTCACTTCAAATATTCCGGGATTACTGAGCCAATGGAGAGTGGGTTTCATAAATGTGTCCTCCTTTTGCGGTGTTTCCTACATTATATCATAATTTTTGCACTAATTCCATAGCTTTTACTGCACCAATTAAAAATTGCCGTAAAGACAGCATATTCACTTATTTGTAATTTCTGTCAGAAACAAAAACTGCCTTGATATACAAGGCAGTTTTTGTTGGTAAACTCGTTGTTTAATTGTTAATTAAAAGCTTTCTCATCGCAGTAAAATCAAAAATATCAATTGCTCCGTCCTTGCAGAGATCACCTGCAGACCAGTCAGTAAGATTACCGTTTTTCACAAGGAAATTACGCATCATAACAAGGTCTGCTACATTGAAGCTTCCGTCTGCATTAACATCGCCGATTACCTCAGCAGGTTCTTTTTCTGCTGACGGCTCAAGTATGAACTTCTGTCCGTCGCCGCCCCAGTATTCCCACTGGCAGATATTTGCTCCGTCATCAAGACTTATTTCATAAACATCGGCACAGCGTATACCACCTGATGAAGCTGTCAGAAGGGAATACGACCCGTCCTTGTTGCACTGCAGAGTGAATTTCTGTGAATTATCTCCTGTATACTGTGAAAGCAGCATATTAGCTCCGTCATCAGCTGAGCCGTTTTCTACTGTTAACGCAAGTCCCTCAGCATTTTGAATTGTATACGTTCCGTCGCTCTGCTTTGTGAAAGTCCATGTCTGAGCACTGCTCTGTACTGCGTTTCCGTTATCGTCCGCAATATAGAGACTGCTGTTGAGATTTCTGATTGTATAGTTTCCGCTCGGAACAGCAGGGTGTACTGCATCAAGCTTCCATACCTGACAGTCAAGAGCATTGTACTCCCACTGATTTACGTTTCCGCCAAGCTCGGTTGACCACTCAAAAACATCAAGAGCACCCTTATCACCTGAGCATTTGGAAACTATACCGTAGTATGTTCCCTCTTTGATAAGTCTGAATAGCTGATTATCTGCACCGCTGTATGTCTGAAGCTCGATATTCAGTCCGTTTGTACTGTCATTTCCCGCAACTGCAATGCATTTGCTCTCATCTGCCATTGAAACTATTCTGCAGTAGCCGTTTCCTTCCGAAACGATACGCCATTCCTGTACTGAAGCGCCGTTTTTCTCCCACTGCTGGATATTTGTGCCCTCATCCAGCACACCGTTGGGAAGATCAAGCACCATACCGCTGTTCTTGTTTGTGATTACGTATGAAACTCCGCTGAGAAGCTCTGTATCACCTATTCTTACTGTTTCACCCTTTTCGCCGACTGTATCAAAATTATAGACAAGCTGGCTGTTCTGATTGGTGTAATCTTTAAGTCCTGCACGCTCGCTGCCTGTAAAGGTTTTTGTCTGTGCACCCCAAATAGTCTGATTATTGCTTCCGACAGCAGTAAATGTCATAACCTTTCTTGCGTCTTCGTCTTCTGTCACAAGGAAGTGACCGAAATATCTCTGTCCGCCGATTGTAAGCTCTGCGTATGAGCTGTCCTCAGCCTGCTTCCAGCTTCCTGTTGCGGCACCTGAAATTGTTCCGTCTGCGTTAAGGGTTATATTGCTGTAATTATGAATTGTTGCCGAAGTATCCGTGCCGTGATTTATATATTCATACGTTCCGACAATTCCGGATTCTTCGTATCCGAATTCTGCAATTTCGTCGCCACAGTACTCAAAGGGAGCCACTACAGGCCAGCCCTCTTCATTGAACTGCATTGAATGCACACGCACCTCGTGCCATTCATTTCCTCTGTTGAAACGTGTATGGAATAAAAGATACCACTTTCCGTCATCGTCCTTGAGCACTGAGTTATGACCACCTGCCATATATGCAGTGTCGAGACAGCTGAACTGATAGTTGCCCATAACCTTGAGTCCTATTGAATCAAGGTTTGTGTTTGATGCAAGAACAGCAGGTCTGCCTGCCGCATCAACAAAGGGACCTGTAGGGCTTGTACTTCTGAACACACGCATATTGTATCCGCCTGTTGCGGTAAGTCCGCCGTATGTTACCCAGAGGTAATAGTATCCTGTTTCCTCGTTATACTCGATAAAGGGACCCTCGCCTGATTTTCCGTAGCCGCCTGAAATCTTTGTTCCGAAGTAGCTGTCAACCATTCTTCCGTCAGAGGTTGTGCCTGTTTTCGGATGAATACACTTACCTGTAGCCTTATCAAGCTCAATAGTAAAAATTCCGCCCGACCACGAGCCGTAGGTCATATACATTCTGCCGTCAGCGCCATAGTAAATTGTTGAGTCAATGGCGTTGGGATAAAGAGAATTATTGAAATCAGAATTTCTGAACCATGCGTCATTATATGTAACCTTGCCTTCGGCAATGAGCTCATCTACGTTTGTAGAGGTGTATTTTCTGTTTACATTTTTTGTAGAGCTTGTTGCCCAGCTGTCGTTTGAGGTAAAGCCTGAATAAATGAGGGTATCAACAAACTCGTAAGGGCCCTCTGCCTTCTGAGAAACTCCGAACGCAAGAACAGAACGCTTATATGTAGAGGTAGTACAGAAGTACATCATATATGCTCCCTTTGAGCCGTCCTTGTTTACATAATCGGGATTGTAAACCACATCGGGAGCCCATACAGAAAAGCCGCCTTCGCAGTCCTCAAGGTTTTCACCCGCCCAAGCAAAAGCCTTCGAGAGATTTGAAGAAAGATTACCGAAAATCACGTTGTTTCCTGTTGCATAACCGTTTGTAAAACGAGTCCAGTTACGTAAATCCCGCGATCTCGCCGCTTCAATATGAGAACCGAAAACGTAATATGTACCGTTAGTATCCTTAAAAACCGACGGATCGTGTACGGATACACGGGTACCTGCCGCTGAAGAATCAGTTGTTCTGAAGCCGCCTACAGCTCCTGAACTTAACAGCAGACAGCCTGATACAATGACTGAAAGCAATTTTTTCATTTTCATAAATTTTCACGCACCTCTTTAATAATATTTTTTCATATTATATCATAATTTTCCATAACGTTCAATGCACTTTTGTCTTAAATTACTGATATATTATTTCAAAAAGAGATTATTTTACAGTTTCAGAAAGCAGTAGCTGAGTATAAAGACATACTGTTCATTTTCTACTTCATGCACGGCATGGGAGATAATGAAAATACACTGCTTTACAATGATAACGGAGAAATGCAGCGTGTATTCGATAATATGATAAAAAATGGTGACATCGAGCCTATGATAATCGTTACTCCCACCTTCAACAAGTGCAGTAATGACACTTTCTACAATGCTGAGAACTTCTACAAGGAATTCTGTGAAAGCGTAGTCCCCTTCGTTGAGGGCAAATATTCCACCTATGCCGCTTCAACTTCCAAACGGAAACAAGAACACTTACTCAAAGCGTATCGGCAAAAACACGGGAAAATATTTATGTAACGTAGTTAGCGGATGTGCAAGGCTATTAAAATAAATCTATTATAGTGAAAAGCAAATTTATTTTGACGTTCACTATAATTACAGCACATTGCAATGTTTTTGTAAATCCCCAAGCATTAACCAG
>SVNJ01000046.1 GCA_015066955.1 Ruminococcus sp.
GTGGATATCCTTGCCCCCATTGCCTACAATTCCTCCGGCGCCTCCTCCAACACCCCCTATGCCTGGATGAACGGCACCTCCATGGCCTGCCCCGTTGTTTCGGGTGTTGCCGCCCTCTATCTGTCCCGCAATCCCTCGGCCACTCCTGCCGAGGTGGAAGAACTCCTGAAGGATACCGCCGCCAAGGCCGGTACCAAGGAGATCGGCGGTATTGTGGATGCCGCCGCCCTGTTTGCCAATGACAAGACCCCTCCCAAATTCTCGCTTGCCAATGCAAACTATTCCCGCTATGACACCAAAAGCGGCCAGACCGTTGATTTTGACTATCACCTGATCATTGAAGGCCAGTGGGGCGCCACCAACGATGACCTGATCCTCTTTACTCTGAACGGCAAGAACCCCGCGGTAAAGAACGGTGTTATCACCAGCGGCTACATTTTTATTCCCGAAGTCCACGGCACCATGCTGGGGCTGGTAGAAAAATGCGGCATGCCCCTGAACAAACCGGTTACCGTCAAGGCGGTCTGCGTCAACACCGAGAGCAACAAGTGCGGATTTAAGTCTCGGAACATATCCGTGATGGTCTGCACCAAGAACGTTTATCGCCTTGTCAAAGCCTCTTGTAACAAGCTTGTCGTAATGATAAGCAATATCTGGAACAACGTATGTCGGGATTCCGTTTGCACGTACAAGAACGAAGTCCTTGTCAACTCCGAAATCGGTTGCCTTGAACCATGTTGCACCGTCAAGCTCATAGGTATGGCCTGTTTCACGGAGCTTGTCCACGATACGCATTGTCTCGCCGCTGTTGTGAAGAGTGCTCTCTCTGAACCAGTTATCGTAAACGATACGGTATTTTTTAAGGTCACGCTCAAGACCGTCGATATTCTTGGGAAGCGCATAGTCAACGAGAGCCTTTCTGCGTTCCTCCTCATCGAGAGAAACGAGTGCGTCACCGTTTTCATCGTAATAATTCTTAACGTGCTCGATGATATCCTGTCCTCTGTATGTATCATCAGGCATTGGGAAAGCAGGAGCATTTCCGTCCTCGCCATAGATCGCAAGACAGATTTTCTCGGTATCGCCTGCACACTCCTCACGCACTTTTGCACCTTCTGCGGAAGCAACCTGCATATAGCGGAGCGAAAGTGATTTTCCGAATTTTTCAATCTGATTTCCTGCATCATTTACGTAAAACTCACGCTCTGCATGGAATCCTGCCCACTGAAGCACGCCTGCAAGGCAGTCGCCGATTGCACCGCCTCTTGCGTTTCCGATGTGCATAGGTCCCGTAGGATTTGCGGAAACGAACTCAACGAGGATTCTTTTACCCTTGCCGTAGTCGGTTTTACCGTAGTTTTCCTTCTCGTCAAGGACATTTTTTACTACGTCCGAGAACCATTTTCTGCCGAGAAAGAAGTTCATGAAGCCCGGGCCTGCGATTTCAGTCTTTTCGAAAATCGTTCCGTCAAGGCAGATTTTCTCGCAGATAAGCTCTGCGATTTTTCTTGGCGGCATTTTAAAGCTCTTTGCGCATACCATAGCGATATTCGAAGCAAAGTCGCCGTGCTGCTTGTCTGCGGGGATTTCGATGTTGAATGCGGGCAGCGGTACTGCGGGAACTGTTTCCTCCGCAACGAGTGTACCGAGTGCCTCCATAATCAGCTCTCTAAGCTGGTCGGAGGCCTGTTTGATAAGGTCTGACATGTCTTGATTCCTTTCTATTGTTCAATATTCTTTATTTGCAGTATTATTTCATTATCCGAAAGATAGGACGAATTAAGGTCAAGGGTGTACTTCATATACAGCCTTCCGTCCTTATCTATGGTATTTTTTATATCATGGGTGAACACACCGATTTGCAGTATACCGTATGGCGTACCGTACTGACAGAAGTGCTTTTTGCCCATTTCAAGGGAAAGCACCGAATTTGCAGTACCCTTTCTTATAATTGAAGCCTGCTTGTTGCTGTCCACCTTTATTGTAGTAACAGAACCTTCAAAGCCCGTAGCCTGAGTGTCCTCGTAGGATATAACGCAGCTTTCACCCTCACGTCGGCATTTTGCCCTTGTGAGAAGCTCGGTTTCGCTTTTCTCCTTGTCCTGCCACTGCACACTTGTAAGTGAAATTAATATATTATCTTCCAATTCTGTCTCCTTAATATACTCTCTCGGAGTTTTCAATCGCCTGTTCAAGAAGCTTGTCGGTAAGGTGAGGCATTTCAAGTCCCAGATGCTTCATAAGACGCGGGTAAACGCAGTCCTCCTTAAAGCCGGGCATTGTGCTTATCTTATTGAGGTAAAGCTCCCCGTCCTTTCCGAGAAGGAAGTCGATTCTTGCAAGTCCCTTGCAGCCGAGTGCCTTGTACGCTTCAACAGCAGTCTCACGAACCTTGTTTACCGTATCACTGTCAAGGTCGGCAGGAACAACGGTCTTACCCTTTTCGGAGATGAAGCATTCATCGGGATTGCGGTCGCCGAAGTCCTCAACAACCTCGCCCACGTATGATGCAAAAGGTGTATCATAGCCGAAAACAGCAGCTTCAAGCTCTCTTCCGCCGATATATTTTTCAACGACAACCTTATTGTCAAAGGAAAATGCAGTCTTTACAGCATTTTCAAGCTGAGCAATATCGTCCGCTTTTGTTGTACCCATTGTACTTCCGCTGTTTGCAGGCTTTACCACAAGCGGGAAACCAAGCTCACCCGAAATCTGCTCGCAGCGTTCATCGATATAATTAAGCTCTCTCTGAGTAATAAGTCTCCACTCAGCGGTTTTTATATTGAAATCATCAAGCGTTGTATGGGTATGCGATTTATCCATGCAAGCGGCTGAGGCAAGAAGTCCGCAGCCAACATAGGGGATTCCCGACATGTCAAGCAGTCCCTGTACAGAGCCGTCAGCACCGATTTTTCCGTGAAGCAGAGGGAATACGACATCAATCTTCTTGACTGAGGTTTCGCCGTTTTCAATAGTGATAATACCTTTATATATGGGGTCAGGCGAAATAAATGCAGACGTACAGTCAGGGTTATACTCCCACTTTCCCGATGCAATATCCTCGACATCGCCCGGATAGTACAGCCAGCGGCCTTTTTTTGTAATACCGATGCAGATAACCTCATACTTATCCGCAGGAATACTTCTGATAACATCGGCAGCAGACGCAAGCGAAAGCTCATGCTCTCCCGAAACGCCGCCGAAGATAACAGCAGCCTTGATTTTCGCCATAATTAATCTCCATTCCGCCGCACAAACGGCAAGTATAAATTCTTTATCACTATATTTTATCACATTTCACAAAAAACTGCAAGTATTTTTTGCGAAAATGAAATGAATTGCAACATATTTGAAAATAGAGCAATACACATCCACAATTTTCAACAGTGTTTTTTGTGCATATCGACGCATAATTCCACTATTTTCATCGAAATTGCTCAGATTTAGTATCAACAGATTATGCCTTTATAAATAGTATCGGAGCATATTTCGACCGTTTTAATTGTTAAAACAAAAATATATTTCAAAGAGCAAGAAAACCTCTTCTCAAATGGGAATTTTTGTGTTATAATAGAATATATTTTTGTTTAGGAGGTTTTGTTATGACAGAAAACGAGCTTTACACCCTCTGGTGTCAGAATGCTTCGGATGATGCCGATTTACAAACAGAACTTAATAATATTAAAGATGATAGCGAGGCTATCAATGATAGATTCTACCGTGACCTTGAATTCGGCACAGGCGGTCTCAGAGGCGTTATCGGTGCAGGCACAAACCGTATGAACATTTATACTGTACGCCGTGCAACTCAGGGCTTTGCTGATTATCTCAATCAGGAATACGATTCACCTTCCGTTGCTGTTTCATACGACAGCCGTATCAAGTCAGACGTGTTCGCAAAGGCTGCTGCGGAAGTTCTTGCAGCTAACGGTATCAAGGTTCACATCTATACAGAGCTTATGCCTACACCTATGCTTTCATTTGCTGTTCGTCAGCTTGGCTGTCAGGGCGGTATCATGGTAACTGCAAGCCATAACCCCGCAAAGTACAACGGATATAAGGTTTACGGCGACGACGGCTGCCAGATTACTCTCAGAGGTGCTGAGATTATCCTTGAAAAGATTAATTCTCTCGACATGTTCACAGGTGCTAAAAAGGCTTCCTTCGACGAAAAGCTTGCTGACGGCACTATTTCATATATCGGACAGGACGTTATCGATGCTTACTACGAGAAGGTTCTTGCTGAGGGTATCAACGCAGACCTTTGTGCAGACAGCGGCCTTAAGGTTGTATACACTCCCCTCAACGGTACAGGAAACAAGCCTGTACGTGAGATTCTCTCAAGAATCGGTATCTCCGATGTAACTATCGTTGAGGAACAGGAAATGCCCGACGGCAAATTCACAACCTGTCCTTATCCGAATCCCGAAATCCGTGAGGCACTTGAGCTCGGACTTAAAAAGTGCGAGGAAGTAAAGCCTGACCTTCTCCTTGCTACCGACCCCGACTGTGACCGTGTAGGTATTGCAGTTCCCGATGCGGACGGCGGATACGTTCTCTTCTCAGGCAACGAGGTAGGTGCAATGCTTCTTGAATATATCTGTGAGCAGAGCATCGCTAAGGGTATCATGCCTGAAAAGCCTGTTGCTGTAAAGACTATCGTTACTACAGATATTATCTACTCTATCGCTAAGGAGTACGGCGTTGAGGTTCTCGACGTTCTCACAGGCTTCAAGTTCATCGGCGAGCAGATCGGTCTCCTTGAAGAAAAGGGCGAGGAAAACCGCTATATCTTCGGTTTTGAGGAAAGCTACGGCTACCTCTCAGGCGGTTATGTACGTGACAAGGACGCTGTAAACGCTTCAATGCTTATCTGCGAAATGGCTGCTTACTACCGCACAAAGGGTATTACACTTCTCGAAGCAAGAGAAAACATGTACAAGAAGTACGGTGTATTCTATCATACACTTCACAGCTTCACATTTGAGGGTGAAAGCGGTATGATTAAGATGAACGATATTATGTCATCTCTCCGCAGCAATCCTCCCGCTGAAATTGCAGGTCTTAAGGTTGTAACCTTCGAGGACTACAAGACAAGCATTGCTAAGGACATCGCTACAGGTGCTGAAACTGAGCTTACACTTCCCAAGTCAAACGTTCTTGCTTTCTACCTCGAAAACGGCAATAAGGCTATTGTACGTCCTTCAGGTACAGAGCCGAAAATCAAGACTTACTTCACTGCTAAGGCTCCCACTCACGAGGAAGCTGAGGTTATCGAAGCAAGAATTGCTGAGGACTTCACTAAGGTGCTTAAGTAATACAAAAATAAAGGCGGACTTCGGTTCGCCTTTTGCTTTGATACAAAGATAATAACCACAAAAAATTCAAAGCAATATTTTTATCATTTACCTTAATATTACCTATTGACAACGCACGCAGACTATGATATAATGTTTAAGTGAATGTATAACTAAAGTACTACTGTCTAAAGAACCTGATGGGCTACTCAAGTTTACAAATGTAAATCTGAAAGAGGTGACAATCATGAAAGAAGGACTCCATCCGAATTTCGTAAAGACTACCATTACATGCCACTGCGGTAACGTTATGGAGACTATGTCTACAAAGGAAAACATCAAGGTTGAAATCTGCTCTAAGTGCCATCCGTTCTATACAGGTAAGCAGAAGCTTGTTGATACAGGCGGACGTGTTGACAGATTCAAGAAGCGTTTCAATATGGACAAGTAATTCAAACAAGCCGGTCTCTGACCGGCTTTTTACTTCTGCAAAAGAGGAAAATATTATGAATTATTACACAATTTCCGAGGCGGCAGAAGCCTCGTTTATCGAAAAACGCTCCGAATTCATCGGCTATATCGCCCCTGTCACCACCAATGACGAGGCGGTTGATTTTATAAATTCAATCCGTGCAAAGCACCGCAAGGCAAAGCACAACGTTTACGCTTATATACTCCGCAAGGACAATATTTCCCGTTATTCCGACGACGGCGAGCCTCAGGGCACGGCAGGCATGCCTGTGCTTGATGTGTTGAAAAAGCGTGGACTTACTGACGTATGCGTTGTTGTTACTCGTTATTTCGGCGGAATACTTCTCGGCGGCGGCGGACTTGTCCGTGCGTACTCGCATTCCGCTTCAATTGCCTGTGATGCCGCAAAAATAATGAATATGTGCCTTTGCCGCAGGATTAAAATCGAGACCGACTATGGTCTCTACGGCAAAATTTCCTACCTTCTTCCTGCCTTTGAGACAATTACCCTCAATGAGGAATTCGGGACGGGTGTTTCACTGGAAATACTGGTGCGTACCGAGCTTGTTGAACCACTTATGAAGGAGCTTACAGAGGCTTCCAACGGTGCGGCAATTATTTCCGAAGGCGAGGAGCTTTACTACGATTTTTCGTCCGTGAAAAAAAGTTTGTAAAAAATAAAGGGTTTTTTGTTTTTTTAAAGTATAAGTATTTGTAAGGGTAGCTTTGCCTTTATTGCACTACATATAATATGAAACTTAATAATTCGGAATGCGGAATTGAAGGTGTCCCCTTCGGGGACTGATTTAAAATCCTTTATATCCTTCCCCCCCTCCCAGCGGGGTGACTCCCTGCAGTGCAGGGAGATGTCAGCAAAGCTGACAGAGGGTCATCGCTCCTGTTAGGAGGGCAAGTTTACTTCTCTTTGCGTAAAAGTACGGCGGGAGGGGGCATCGCCAGCGGGGGCTCCCCGCATTCCGAATTTCAGAAGGGGTGATACCATGACAGTCCGTGAACAGACCGAAATAATCGAAATGGGTACATTGAGCAAATTTGCCTGCACAAGCATTGACGAAAAGGGTACAAAACGTCGCAGCTATGAGGAAAAGTGTCCCTACAGAACGGAATTCCAGCGTGACCGTGACAGAATACTCCACTGCAACTCTTTCCGCAGACTAAAGCGTAAAACGCAGGTTTTTCTGTCTCCCGTAGGCGACCACTACAGAACACGTCTCACCCACACCCTTGAAGTTTCGCAGATTGCCCGTACTATTTCCCGAGGACTCCGTCTCAACGAGGATCTTACCGAAGCCATTGCACTCGGTCACGATCTGGGACACTCCCCCTTCGGTCACTGCGGCGAGGCTATTCTCAATGAGATATGCCCCTACGGCTTCAAGCACTATCTTCAGAGTGTGCGTGTGGTGGACTCACTTGAAAAAAAGGGCGAGGGTCTTAACCTTACCTTTGCAGTAAAAAACGGTATCGCCTGTCATACAAACGCAGTTGCCGCAACGAAAGAGGGCTGTATTGTCCGTCTTGCGGACACCATTGCATACATAAATCACGACATTGAGGACTCGGTGCGTGCCGGTATACTAAAACCAAATTCGCTCCCCTATC
This sequence comes from Ruminococcus sp., assembly GCA_015066955.1. GTDB lineage: Bacteria > Bacillota > Clostridia > Oscillospirales > Ruminococcaceae > Ruminococcus. Next base: position 7,392 of record SVNJ01000046.1, read on the forward strand.
AGTGCGTGAAGGTGCTGGGAAAAAACAAGACTCAGCGTATAACTACACTTATTGCGTCGGTTATCGAGCACGGTGTTGCCTATGATGTGGACTTTATGCCGCAGGTACGCAAGGCACACGACGAGCTTAAAGCCTTCATGTTTGAAAAGGTTTATACCAATCCCTCCGCAAAACTTGAAGAAAGCAAGGCGGTTGCAGTTGTGGAGAAGCTTTACCGCTATTTTATTGCAAATCCGTCAAAGCTTCCCGATGAATACAAGGTCATTATGGAGAAATTCGACGCCGACCGTGCCGTATGTGACTATATTTCCGGTATGAGCGACTCCTATGCAGTTGACCTGTATACCGAGCTTTTCGTGCCGAAATTCTGGAAATAAGGGAGGTGCCGCCCTATGGTAAGAAATGACGAGTTCCTGTATCAGCTGAGAAACGCAAATCCCATTGACGCTGTTATGGGTGCGTACGTCAGCCTTGTAAGACGGGGACGAAACTACGTGTGCTCCTGCCCGTTTCACTCGGAGAAAACTCCCTCATGCACGATTTTCACCGATACACAGAGCTTTTACTGCTTCGGCTGCGGTGCGGGCGGAGACGTTATCACCTTCATTATGAAAATCGAAAATCTCGATTTCTCAGAAGCAGTCAAGCTCCTTGCACAAAGATGCGGTATGGAGCTTCCGCAAAACAGCTCCGCAGACAGTATGCTTGCAAAACGCAAGACACGTATCTACGAAATGAACCGCCTTGCGGCAAATTTCTTCTATACAAATCTTATAAAGGGAAGCGATAAGTCGGGACTTAAATATTTCGCCGACCGAAAGCTTTCCCCTCAGACCGTTAAAAAGTACGGTCTCGGCTACGCTCCCGACTCTTGGGACGCCCTCACAAGACACCTTAAATCCAACGGCTACAGCGATGATGAAATAGTTGACGCATGGCTCGGCGGACGGCGGAAGGGCGGCGGCGTATACGATATGTTCCGCAAGCGTGTTATGTTCCCTATCGTTGATCTCAGAGGCAACATCATAGGCTTCGGCGGACGTGTCCTTGACAACTCTCAGCCGAAATACCTGAACACCGCAAAAACTCCCGTATTCGACAAGGGTCAGAACCTTTTCTCCATGAACTTCGCAAAAAAAGCCGAAACAAAGCGTATTATCCTTGCGGAAGGCTATATGGACGTTATTGCCGTCAATCAGGCAGGCTTTGAAAATGTGGTGGCTACTCTCGGTACGGCAATTACGCCCGACCAGGCAAGACTTATCAGCCACTATGCGGAGGAAGTCGTTATCGCCTACGACAGCGACGGTGCAGGTCAGAAGGCAGCTCAGAAGGCTATAAATCACTTCGCCGATGTGGGAGTGCGGACAAGGATTATCCGCATGGAGGGTGCAAAGGACCCCGACGAGTTCATTAAAAAATTCGGTGCGGAAAGATTCCGTATGCTTCTTGACAGCTCAGATGACGCCGTAGGCTTTATGCTTGACAAGTGCGAGGACGGGCTTGATTTATCCTCTGAACAGGGACGTGTTGAGCTTCTGAAACGCACATCAAAGGTGCTTGCGGAAATCGAATCCCCACTTGAACGTGAGGTTTATATTTCCCGTACATCGAAAAAATGCGATATTCCCGTGCAGGTGCTGAAAACCCATATTGACGATATGCTCCGGAAATCAAAAAGATTTGAAAAAAAGCAGGAATGGCGGAATATCAAGGCAAATACTACATATATAAAAGATGACATCAATCCCGACGCTCAGAAGTTCAAAAAAGAAGCAAGGGCTGAGGAAAACATTATATACTATCTGCTCAGACACAGCGAGGACTGGGAGAAAATCAGCAGTGAGGCTCCGCCGGAAATATTCGTTACGGAGTTCAACAGGAGAGTGTACACCGCACTTCTCAGCCGTATGAAGGACTACGAGAAATTCACCCTTTCACTTCTTGCGGACGAGTTTTCTTCCGCAGAAATGGGCAGAATCAGCGGCATAAATGCACGTAACAGGGAATTCGACGTAAATTCAGCGGTTTTCAGTGACTGTGCCGCCGTTCTCAAAAAGAATACAGCTTCCGCCGTTTCCGACGGAAATAATATAACAGACGATGAATTGCTGGGTCTTTTCAGGTCCAAAAGTAAAAAATAGGAGGATTCTTATGGAAAACAAGAAAAACACTATCGAAGCTCTCATGGAGCAGGGCAAAACCAACGGAAAGCTTACCACAAAGGAAATTACCGACGCTCTCGAAGAGCTTGACTTTGACGTTGACCAGCTTAACACCTTCTATGACAACTGTGAGTCTCTCAATATTGAAATCGTTGAAGATATGAACCTTGACACCGACCTTAAAATCGGTCTTGACTCAACTCTTACAGATGACCTCGAAATGGCTCTCTCTACTGAGGGTATCGCTATCGACGACCCCGTTAAAATCTACTTAAAGGAAATCGGACGTGTGCCCCTTCTCACTCCCGAAGAGGAAATTGAGCTTGCTCAGAGAATGCTTACAGGCGACGCTTATGCAAGAAAGAGACTCTCTGAGGCTAATCTCCGTCTTGTCGTAAGTATCGCAAAGAGATATGTTGGCAGAGGAATGCAGTTCCTTGACCTTATTCAGGAGGGTAATCTCGGTCTTATCAAGGCTGTTGAGAAGTTTGACTACACTAAGGGCTTCAAGTTCTCTACCTACGCTACATGGTGGATTCGTCAGGCTATCACCCGTGCTATTGCCGACCAGGCAAGAACTATCAGAATTCCCGTTCATATGGTTGAGACTATCACAAAGGTGAAGAAGATTTCAAGCCAGCTTCTCCACGAAAACGGTCATGACCCAAGCCCCGAAGAAATTGCTGAAAAGCTTGAAATGCCTGTGGACAAGGTTCGTGAGATTATGCGTATCGCTCAGGATCCTGTATCTCTTGAAACTCCTATCGGTGAGGAGGAGGACAGCCATCTCGGCGACTTTATTCCCGATGATGACGCACCTGCACCTGCTGAGGCTGCTTCACATACACTTCTCAAGGAACAGCTTAACGAGGTTCTTGCAACACTCACAGAGCGTGAGGCTAAGGTGCTCAAGCTGAGATTCGGTCTTGAGGACGGCAAGTCACGCACTCTTGAAGAGGTAGGACAGCGTTTTGATGTTACCCGTGAGCGTATCAGACAGATTGAGGCAAAGGCACTCAGAAAGCTCCGTCACCCGAGCAGAAGCAAGAAGGTAAAGGATTTCCTTGACTAATAATACATGAGGTAATATCATGAAAAAATATCTGCGTCTTTTGCCGCTTATACTCTATCCCTACGCTTACATCATCTACTTTATTCTTCTCTTTACCATAAATGATATTTCCGAAAAAATTGCGAATCTGCTTACAAGCGGATTTGTCGTATTGATAATCGGATATACGGTTCTTACGCTGATTACCGCAATATCAAGTACGGTGCTTGCCGTAAAGGGGAAATATTCCGCATACGAGACGGCTAAGATGAATCTTGCTGTAAAAGCGTGGCATATTCCCGCATACATCTTCCACCTGATTATGTTCGGTGTCGGAATGATTGCAAGTATATGGGGAATAGGCTTCATTATGATTGCGGTTATTGTAGATTTACTTACAATCGCACTCAGCGGTATCAACGCTGTAAGCTGTGCGGTAAAGCTGAAAAAAGAAGGCATAATATCCAAAGGTACAACGATACTTTTCGGCATAGGTTCATTTATATATTGCCTTGACCTGCTTGTTGCAATAATATATGTATTCCAAAGCAGAAAGCACAGATAAATATATTCCGAGAGCGGACATCATGTCCGCTCTTTTTATTTCTCTTTCCCACCAAAATGTCAAAAACTTTAACGTGAGTTAATAACAAAGTATTGCTTTTTCACTCATTCATCTTACAAAAGCACTCTGTTGCTGACTGATTGTGCATGAAATAGCAAAAAGTCAGCACAAATTATCAGTTATTGAGCACTATTTATCATTGAAAACTCAAGTTTACGGGAGTATAATAAGGACAGTTAATAAATCGTTCATTACTTTATCTGGGAGGAATAAGAAAATGAAGAATACAACGATGAAAAGACGTGTAGCGTCAATGATTGCAGCTATTGCAATGACAGCTTCATGTTTAGGCGGCACAGCTTCAACAAAGGCTCCGTCACTTACAAACTTTGACCCTGCATTCAACGCATACGCAGCAGAGGCAAGCGTGGTAATCACAGCAAGCAAGGGCTATCAGGAGGCTGCTTACGTACAGTGGTCACCCGTTTCAAATGCTACAGGCTACAATGTTTACTGCGACGGCGTTCAGATCGACTCAATGCTCATCAGACAGTATTCAGGCTACTTCAGAGCAGACGCTGTAGGTATCAAGGCAGGAAGCCACACAATTAAGGTTGTTCCCGTAATAGGCGGTTCGGAGGACAGCTCGAAGGCAGCTTCAGCTACAGTTACTTCCGTAGCTCACGACCGTTCAGGCTATGCTTTCACAAAGGGTAAGTCAATGGGTGCTTACAATGCTGACGGTACTCTTAAATCAGGCGCGGTTGTAGTTTATGTTACAGACGCAACAAAGGATTCTGTTAAGGCTACAATCAACGGAACATCTGCAACAGGCGTGCAGAATATCATCTTAGCATGCAAGAAGAATTCAACTCCTGTGTGCATCAGATTTATCGGAAATATCACCGACCCCTCAACTCTCGACAAGGGCGACCTTCTCGTTGACACCGTTACATGCGGTCTCACAATCGAGGGTATCGGTAATGATACAACATTCAACGGCTTCGGTCTCAGAGTAAAGAATACTTCCGATTTCGAAGCAAGAAACATCGGCTTCATGAACTGCAACAGCTCAGAGGGCGACAACTGCGGTCTCCAGCAGGGCAATACATATTGCTGGGTTCACAACTGCGACTTCTTCTACGGTGACGCAGGTTCAGACGCTGACCAGGTTAAGGGTGACGGTGCACTCGATACCAAGAAATCACAGTACATCACTCACTCATACAACCACTTCTGGGACAGCGGAAAGTGTAATCTTCAGGGTGCTAATGCAAGCGATACTTCAAACTACATCACATACCACCACAACTGGTATGACCACTCCGATTCACGTCATCCCCGTGTAAGAGTCGCTACAGTTCACGTTTACAACAACTACTACGACGGAAACGCTAAGTACGGTATCGGTTCAACAACAGATTCAGACGTTTTCGTTGAGAATAACTACTTCAGAAACTGCGCTAAGCCAATGCTTATCTCCAAGCAGGGTTCTGATACAGACAGTACTCTCTCAGGCGAAGCAGGCGGTATGATCAAGGCTTACGGCAATATCATTGAAGGCGCTAAGTCATACAAGCCATACAGCACAAGCAGCTCAAGCTTTGACTGCTATGATGTTACTTCAAGAACAGCTACTGTTCCTTCATCAGTAACAGCTTCAAACGGCGGCGCTAAGTACAGCAACTTCGATACTGCAAGCGATTTCTACAGCTACACAGTTGACGCTGCTAAGGATGTTCCCGCTATCGTTGAGGCAAACGCAGGACGTGTTGACGGCGGCGATTTCAAGTGGGACTTCAACGACAGCACAGAGGACTCAAACTATGATGTTATCACAGCACTTAAGTCTGCACTCGGTTCTTATGACGATTCAATCATTGCAATCGGAAGCGGCTTCAAGTCAGGCTATGATACTCCCGTTACTCCTCCGACAACTACTACAAACGGCGGAAATCAGACAGTTCCTACAACTACAACAGTTAACGGAAATACAGGCAACGGTTCAACAGTTACTCAGGGCAGCTATGTTCACGATTTCACAGCAAACGGAACTTCAAGCAGCTTCTATTCAATCTCAGGTAACCTTTCAACATCAAAGGGTACTGTAAATTACAATGGCAAGACACTTACACAGTGCCTCAAGATTGAGACAGCAACAAGCATTACCTTCAGCGGAAACGGTACTCTCACATTAGTATTTGCTGAGGCTGGCAAGAGAGTTAAGATTGACGGTAATGAATATACAACAGATGCTAACGGTATCGTTACAGCTACACTTTCAAGCGGTTCACATTCAATCACTAAGGGCGACAGCATCAACCTCTTCTACATGGTATTCTCAGGCGAAGGCAGCACTACTCCTTCAACTCCTGTTGCTACAACAACTGTAAATCAGGGTGTTCAGAATCCTACAACTACAACAATCAAGAACCCTGCTGTAGTTGAAGGCGACCTCAACGTTGTTAGCGTTGGCGGCTGGAACGAAATGATGTATCTCGTTGTTTCAGGTGTTGCAGACAGCAACGTTACTGCTGTCAGCTATACAGGCCCTACAAGCGGCTCACTTACTGGTCAGGACTTCGAATATCTCGTAAGAGATGTTGACAACGGTGCTCGTGTTGATATCGCAGGTCTTATGGCAGGTACATACTCCGTTACAATGGAAACAACAAAGGGTAACGTTACAGTAAGCAACGTTGTCGTTGGTCAGCAGGACCGTTCAGGCTACGCTCACTTCAATGCAACAGAGGGTGTTGGCGCTTACAATAACGACGGTACACTCAAGAGCAACGCAGTTGTACTTTATGTAACAGAGGGCAACAAGAACAGCGTTACAGTTAAGTCTAAGGACGGTACTTCAGTTTCAGGTATCGGTCATATCCTTAACTCATCAGGACAGGATAACGGTTCAGGCAAGACATCAAAGGGCGGTACAGCTAACAAGAACAGCGATATCATCGAGAAGCTTGCTAAGGACGGCACTCCTCTCGTTGTAAGAATCATCGGCAACGTATCTGCTCCCGACGGTCTTACAGAGTTCGACTCAGTAAACTACGGCGGTTCAGAGGGCGACAACGGCTTCATGGCAAGAATGCAGTCAGGTAAGAATATCACAATCGAGGGTATCGGTACTGACGCTTGCATCAACGGCTGGGGTATCCACTTCATCGCAGAATCATCAAATAAGGATCTCGGTAAGAACTTCGAGGTAAGAAATATCGCATTCAGAAACGTTCCCGAAGACTGTATCGGTATGGAGGGCGTTCAGGACAGCTCAACACTTTCAGCTCCCGTTGAAAGATGCTGGATCCACAACTGTGAGTTCTACGCACCTAAGATTTCAAATCCTGCTGAGTCTGATAAGGACGGCGGTGACGGCGCATGCGACTTCAAGCGTGGTCAGTACTTCACAAACAGCTACTGCTACTACGAGGGCTACCACAAGACAAACCTTGTAGGTGCAGATGACAAAAACCTCCAGTTCCACATCACTTACCACCACAACTACTGGAAGAACTGTGAATCAAGAGGACCTCTTGCACGTCAGGCTGACATCCACATGTACAACAACGTATTCGACGGTCAGACCAGCTACT
>SVNJ01000047.1 GCA_015066955.1 Ruminococcus sp.
GCAAAATGGGTGCTGATTTTGCAATCCAGCCTGCGGACATCTGAGGCTTGCGGAAGCTTTCGGTTACTCTGAAACCGCCGTCCTTACGTTTCAGAAGCTTCATTATCAGCAGTGAAAAGGGGACTCCCACTGCATAAATAAGTGTGTATATCACTAATGTATGAATAGAATTGAATGACTCGGAATTTTCGCTGACAAAAAGCTCAGCAAGAGGTGCACCGAAGTACGATACAACGAACATCAGCACGAAAAATATCAGCAATACCGCAGAATTGATATTGGAATTACGGCGTATTTCCTTAATTATAGCTTTTATATCTTTATCCATAGTTTCCCTCCGATTAGTTAATGGGTGTATTATAACATATATTAACTGAATTGTCAAATAGAGTCAGATTATTGCATTAATAATAAGTAAAAATAAAAAATATTAAGCGTTGTCAAGTATTGGTATTGACAAAGCGTTCAATAAGAGTTATAATGAAATTGAAAAAGCATCCAAAGTAAAGCAGACTACCGTGCTTTACTAAAATTATATATCCAATAATATTTTTAAAGGAGGAATTACTATGAAAAAACTCACATCCCTTATTTCAGCCGCTGTTATAGGCTTAAGTGCGGTATCTATGAATGCTTCTGCCTATTCGTATGAAGAAGTAAACGAGTTTATAGCAAGTGGCGAGAGTATTGCAGATTACGACAGAGATGGAAAGGTAGACCACCTTGATGCTCAGATGCATATGACATACTATGTTCTTAAACAAATTCATACCGAAGCAGAATTTGCAGAGCTTGTCTATAATTCTGAAATCCTTACATATATTCAGGAAAACGGAGACGTTGACAAGGACGGTAAAATTACTCCCAGTGATGCTTCCTATATTTTGCATTATTGTTTGGAAACCTTTGAATACGGAGAATACACCTATAGCTATGAGCGTGCGGTCTGGGATAATGCATCAATGGCACTCAGGGCTTATTCTGATATTATGGTATCAGAGACACAAGCAGAGTACGAGGACGCAAAGGCTTATGCGTTTGAGTATGTCGGCGAGCTTGATGATGTAAACGGAGACGGTGTTATCGACGAAGTTGACGCTACGATTATTTGTATTGAACACGATAAAAAGAGTGCCTATTATGATGATTATCAGTACGGTGACATCGACCTTGACGGCGTTGTAACTGCAATGGATGCAGGTGTTGCACTTAAATATTATGGTATAGTTCAGACAGGAAAGAATCCGATTGACGTGCTCGGAGACGAAGCTATTGCAATGCAGTTTCTCGGAGATTTTGATATGAGCGGTGATATAAATGCAAGTGACGCTTCATCGATTATCAAGGAATACGCAAAAAATCAGACAAACAGATAAATATAAACAATCAAGCTCCCGTGAAAATCTCACGGGAGCTTTTTTATCAGTCTGCAATAAATGCGGCAAATGCCTTGTATGCCATATATACGTCGATTTTTGAAACGATTTCGTAAGGAGCGTGCATGGAAAGTACAGGCACACCCACATCAATTGTGTCAACATTGAGATTTGCGATATAAGCCGCAACAGTGCCGCCGCCGCCCATGTCAACCTTACCAAGTTCACCTGTCTGCCATACAACATTTTCCTTATCAAGGAGACGTCTTACTCTTCCCACAAACTCAGCGGAAGCGTCAGAGGTGCCTGATTTTCCTCTTGCACCCGTAAACTTTGTAACAACAACACCGTTATTGAGGTATGCACAATTGTTTCTCTCGTTTACTTCGGGGAAGGTGGGGTCGAATGCGGCATTTACGTCTGCTGAGAAGCATTCGGAAGCGGAAAGAACAGTTCTTCCGTTTGAACCGAGATCCTCTGCAAGGTCAGCGATGAAGTATTTCAGATAAGCTGAGCAAAGTCCCGTATTTCCGTCACTTCCCGTTTCTTCCTTATCAGTGAGAACGGTTACAGCGGTATGCTTGGGATTTTCGCAGTCAAGAGCAGCCGCAAGTGCAGTGTAAGCACAAACTCTGTCATCGTGACCGTAAGCACCGATCATGCTTCTGTCAAAGCCGATATCCTTAGCCTTGAAAGCAGGTACTGCCTCAAGCTCTGCGGAAATGAAGTCAGCCTCTGTGATACCGTACTTCTCAAAGAGTATATTGAGTATATTAAGCTTTACAGCCTCGCTTGCCTCATCGTCTCTGAAAGGTCTTGAACCGATGATAATGTTAAGCTCCTCGCCCTTGATACCCTGTGCAAGATTACGCTTCATCTGGTCAGTGGCAAGGTGGGGAAGAAGGTCTGTAACGCAGAAAACGGGGTCGCTTTCGTCCTCACCGATTGATACGCAGACCTCACTGCCGTCAGCCTTTACGATAACACCGTGAAGCGAAAGGGGAATAGCAGTCCACTGATATTTCTTGATTCCGCCATAGTAGTGAGTCTTGAAGAGAGCGATTTTATTGTCCTCATAGAGAGGATTCTGCTTAAGGTCAAGACGGGGGGAGTCGATGTGTGCCGCACATAAACGCACACCTGTTTCGATAGGCTCAGTGCCGATTACAGCCATAAGCACAGCCTTGCCTCTGTTGTTGCGGTAAATCTTATCGCCTGCGGAAAGCTTCATGCCGGGCTTGTACTCCTTATAGCCCTTCTTTTCAAGAAGCTCAAGGGTAACCTTTACAGCCTCACGCTCTGTTTTAGCGTCGTCGAGGAATTTTTTGTAATTCTCGCAGAATTCATCGCATTTTGCAATTTCCTCGTCGCTCATTGCGAAAAGTCCGTGCTTTCTTTCAAGAAAAAGCTTCTTTTTAAGCTCCTTTGTATCGTTTTTGATATCTGACATAGTGATTTCCTCCATAACTGCACCACAGCCTGCGGTGCGGATTCAGTGTGCAGTATAATTTCAGCACACCTTGATTTTATTATAGTAAAGCTCTTTTATTCTGTCCGAAACTTCCTTGGATATTTCATATACTGTTTCAATTGTACTGTTATTGGTGATAATATAGTCTGAATTTTTTATGAAGAATTCCTCGTCAAGCTGAGAATTCATACGCTTTCTCGCCTGCTCGGGAGTGAGATTGTCACGGCTTATGATACGCTTTTCACGAAGCTCAGCCTTTGATATAACCGATATAACAAGCTCGCAGAAATCGTCCGCTCTGCTTTCAAAAAGAGTGGGAGCGTCAAGAAGTATGAGTTTTTCACCCTTGGCAGAGCAATCCTTGATCTGCTGCAGAATTTCGCTGGTAATGTAAGGATAAATAATTGTATTGAGCATTTCAAGCTTTCCGCTGTCCGAGAAAACTATACCTGCAAGTGCACGTCTGTTGAGGGTTTCGTCCTCGTTGATAACACCGCTGCCGAATAATTCCTGTATTTCCGCAAGACATTTTGTGCCTTTTTCAACGACCTTTCTTGCAACGCTGTCGGCATTGATAACTGCGAAGCCGTTTTCGGAAAAAACTTTTGATACGGTACTTTTTCCTGCACCTGTCTGTCCTGTAAGTCCAACGACCATTAAATCATTGAAGCTGCTCATATCCTTATCACCTCGAATCCTGCTGATCTTATCAGTCTGTTATATACCGCAAGTCCCACACCATCTGTCGAAGGTGCCCTTACGAAAACCTTTTCCGCACCCATTTCGTCAAGCTGACGCAGTGCCGAAAAAACATTATGTGCCTGCTGAAGGCTGTCTGCACCATAGGCTAAGCAGTTATAAGGAAAGCCTTCCTTATCGCCGTCAAATATAAGTGAATAAACCTTATCGCCGTTGTATCTGCCTACATAAGCGGTAAACTGCTCAATATCCGAATCTATAAGTACAACATCCGCCTTAGGGGAATAATGCTTGTACTTCATTCCGGGAGAAGCCGCTTTTTCGTCCTTGCCGAGTTCATTGAGAATAGCGTGGTCGATTATGACGTTTCCGCAGACCTCCAGCATATCCTCTCTTGTGACACAGCCGGGACGCAGTATTCTTACCGTATTCTCATTTTCTATTGCAATAACGGTGGATTCTACGCCGAATTCACTTTGTCCGCCGTCAACAACAGCGGCAATTTTCCCCTTCATATCGTCCATGACATGAGCCGCTGTTGTGGGGCTGGGGAGTCCCGAAGTATTGGCTGACGGAGCGGCAATAGGGCAGCCCGAAAGCTCAATGATACGTCTCATGACGGGGTGTGCGGGTATTCTTATACCTACTGTATCAAGTCCTCCCGAAGTAACGTGGGGGATTTTGTCATTTTTGGGAAGTATAATCGTAAATGGTCCCGGACAGAATTTTTCTGCAAGCCTGCGTGCAAGTGCAGGAATGCGTGTTGTGTACTTTTCTGCGTCTGAAAAATCCGCAAGATGAACTATGAGCGGATTATCGGCAGGTCTGCCTTTTGCCGCAAAAATCTTCCTTACCGCTTCTTCATTTGAAGCGTCTGCACCGAGTCCGTATACGGTTTCAGTGGGAATTCCCACTACTTCACCGTTTTTTATAAGCTCAGCCGCCTTTTCAAGCTGCTGAAGGCTGTCACCTAATAATTGTGTCTCCATAATCCTACGCTTCCTGATTTGCGAGCTTTGCAGCCTGGTCGGCTGTAGCAAGAGCGTCGAAAACCTCATCAAGATTACCGTTGAGCATATCCTCAAGACGGTATATGGTAAGACCTATTCTATGGTCTGTAAGTCTGCCCTGCGGGTAGTTGTAGGTTCTTATACGCTCAGAGCGGTCGCCCGAACCTACCTGCATTCTTCTTTCGGAGGCAATTTTTGCGTCCTGTTCCTCCTGAAGTGCCTCATAAAGACGTGAGCGGAGAATCTTCATAGCCTTGTCCTTGTTCTTATGCTGGCTTCTCTCGTCCTGACACTCAACAACTACTCCCGTAGGAAGATGTGTGATTCTTACGGCAGACTCTGTTTTATTGATATGCTGTCCGCCTGCACCGCTTGCACGGAAATAGTCGATTTTCAGGTCAGTCGGATTTATTTCAAGCTCAACCTCATCCGCTTCGACAAGAACCGCCACAGTAACCGTTGAAGTGTGGATACGTCCCTGTGATTCCGTTTCGGGAACTCGCTGAACACGGTGAACACCGCTTTCATATTTAAGTCTGGAGTACGCACCGTCGCCCTCGATAGAGAAGCTGATTTCCTTGAAGCCGCCGAGCTCAGTAGGATTTGCGTTGAGGATTTCCTGTTTCCAGCCTCTTGCTTCTGCGTACATTGTGTACATACGGTAAAGTGAATTTGCAAAGAGTGAAGCTTCCTCGCCGCCTGCACCGCCTCTGATTTCGATAATAACGTTTTTATCGTCATTGGGGTCTTTTGGCAGAAGGAGTATCTTAAGCTCATCGGTGATAGTCTCGATACTTTCCTTAGATTCCTCAAACTCCGCCTGAACCATTTCCTTGAAGTCCTTGTCGAGTCCGCCGCCGTCAAGAAGAGCCTTTGCCTCATCGAAGCTTTCCGAAGCCTTCTTGTACTCACGGTATTTCTCGATAATTGGGGTCATATTTTTAAAATCACGCATAAGCTGCGTGTATAGCTTATTGTCGTTTACAACATTCGGGTCGGACAGCCTTTCGCTGATTTCCTCGTATTTCTGTTCCATTAATTCAAGCTTTTCAAACATATTTAAATCTCCTTAAGTAGAGTGTACTGATATTAATATAAAAGTGCGAAAAAGCCTGAGAAAGCTATCCTTCATCATCCCGTCTGATTTTCTTTATACTCTTTTCTATTTTGTTGCGGGGCACCATGAATTCTCTGGAGCACTTCACGCAGCGGAGTCTGAAATCCATGCCCGAGCGAATGACGTACATTTCATTTGCACCGCAGGGATGATTTTTTTTCATAGTAAGTATATCTCCCGGTCTTATATCCAAAATGCTCCCTCCCCTCAATAAAGAAAATTATAGTCTGTAATCAGCCGATAAAATCGACATCTTACATTATACCCCAAAACCGACCTTAAATCAATATTTTTGCCGCATATTTTTTTCGTTTTGTGTAAAAATAATAAAAACGGCATATAAAACATATTCAACTCGACTAAATATTGAAAGGAAATATGATATTATGATAAAGATTTCGGCTGAATTTGAGTCACCTGAGCTTGCTGAGCTTGCAATAAAAAGGGTCAAGGATAGTGTAAAAGGCTTTCACACATCGGCTATTACCTATAACAAAATATCCGACAAGGCTGTGAAACTGAGAAACGGAAATATCTATACGGTAATTCCTACAGCGGTCACCTCGCAGATTTATCTTACAGCGGTAATGGAGTTTCCTGCCTCTGAGGACGTAATTGAAGAGCCTTACAGAAGCCGCAAGACCAATGCAAGTCTTTACTGTGAAGATGAGAGCGCTGACAATGTGCGTGCGATACTCAATGCAATGGGTGCACTGAAAATTACTTCTGCGAAAAATTAGTATCATATCCATGAGATTTTCCGCATAGTATCTATCAGTACAAAAATCCGTCCTTTACGACGGATACATAAAACGGAGGTAAAAATGGATAATTACAGACCAGAGGGCTGCCTTATCAGGACAGCATCAAATCAGAAAGCAATATCATCATGGCAGGGATTGCAGGAGGCTATGGAAAACGGCACTGTTTTAGAAGCAAGGGCGGCAGTCTGCGACAGCTCGCATAATATCATAGTTGATTTACCCTGCGGAAAGGGAATTATTCCGAGAATTGAGGGTGCGGTAGGCATAGACGACGGTACAACAAGGGATATTGCTCTAATTTCAAGAGTTAACAAGACTGTCTGCTTCAAGGTGACGTGCATTAAGGAGCAGTCTGACGGCAGCATGGCTGCGTATCTTTCAAGGAAAAAGGCACAGGAGGAATGTATTGAAAATTACATAAGCAAGCTTAAAGCAGGAGATGTAATTGATGCAAAGGTGACGCACCTTGAGCAGTTCGGATGCTTTGTGGATATTGGCTGCGGTATACCCTCACTGATTCCTATTGATACAATTTCTGTGTCGAGAATATCGCACCCCTCTGACCGTTTTACAGTGGGTGATGAGATAAAGGCGGTCGTGAAGTCAAGAGAAAACGGAAGAATATGCCTTACCCACAAGGAATTGCTGGGAACATGGGAGGAAAATGCCGCTGAATTTCAGCAGGGCGAGACTGTTTCGGGAATTGTGCGTTCTGTTGAGGAATACGGAATTTTTGTTGAGCTTACACCTAATCTTGCGGGACTTGCAGAACCACGTCCGGGAATTTTAGTGGGACAGAGCATCAGTGTTTATATAAAGGCAATAATCCCCGATAAAATGAAGGTTAAGCTTATAATTGTGGATGTATGCGGTGAAACTGAGGCTGTAAAGAGAAATAAGTATTATTTCACCGGCACGCATTTATCTGAGTGGAGATATGCACCCGAAGGCTGTGGAAAGGGAAGCGGGACAGTATTTATATAATTAAAAAATATTACCGTTATAAGTATAACAATACTATTCTTTACCGTTTTTTTACTAAAGCGAAAACACTGTCAGAGGTTGAAACAGCCGCAATTTAATGCTATAATGGTTATAATGGATATGAAAGGAAATATTATAATGCATAAAAAGGCAATTGCAATCCTTGCGGCTGTTTCAATGACATTGTCATTCGCAGGATGTAAAGATAATAAATCGGATGAAACTGCTTCTTCTCAGAGCAGCTCTTCATCGTCTTCCGAAGTTTCTGAGGAAAGCTCCGACAGCAGCTCTGAAAGTTCCGCAGAGGCTACCGAAAAAACTACAGAAGAGCCGACGGAAGAACCTGCAACAGTTCATGTAAGTCCCGTTGAAACCGTATCCTCAACTCTCGGTGCACAGCTTACTGTCAACGAAACTATTCAGCGTACCGACGGAGCAAATACCTGTAAATTCTCATTGTCGGAATTTATCGAAGACGGCGACTCAATCGACTCTTTCACTTTTATTATATATTCGGGTGACGGCTCAAATATCGCTACCTTCAAGGGCGGATGCGGAATTTCCGTAAGCTCAGACTGCTCAGCCGCTACCGATGAAGGCTGGTATCAGTCGGCTGACTTTTCAGCCTCAACGCAGGGTACATACGGTGAAATCAAATGGGACGTGCCTGCAGAGATACGTGATTATATCGCAAGCGGCGGAGAGGTAATGTTCGGCTACTGGTGGGGAAATGCCACAAGTATTCGTGTTGACACCGTTGTCTGCAATTACACCCGCACAAAACAGCTTCCCGTTGACAATCAGATAAGACATGAGGTCGGCAGGAGCGTAAACTATAATGATGACGAAAATACAATCAGCGTTCCCGTTGCTGATTTTCTTCCCGAAGGCTGTATGCCGCAGTCGATAGTATTCGACGTAAGCGCAGTCGGCTCATTCGGAAAATTTACAGGTGCTTTCGGTGCAGATTCCTCCGCAGGCTACTATCAGACCGATGATATTGCGGTTTTCACCGACAGCTCTTCACTTTCTCTTACATGGATTCTTTCAGACGAGGCAAAAGAATATATCAACGAGGATGGTACAATTATGCTTGGTTACTGGTGGAGCGAGCAGCCAACCTGCACTCTTGATGCAATTAATGTGAAGTACAGCATCGGCGAAGGCGGTATGACTGACAGCAATAAAATACCTCAGAATAATAATGATGAAAGCTCAGTCAAGGAGGAAAGCTCCGAAGCTGAGAAGAAACCCGAAAAGGAAGAAACTTCTGCAAAGGACGAGTCCTCAAAGAAAGAGGAATCAGACAGCACTGAAAAGCAGGAGACTTCAGACAGCAGCTTCAGAAGTGCGGAAGAAATCGTTGAAGCTATAAACGTAGGCTGGAATCTCGGAAATACCTTCGACTGCTATGATTTTGCAGGCTGGACAAGCGACGGCGAAACAGCGTGGGGTAATCCGAAAACTACTGCAGCTATGATAAAATCTGTCAAGGACGCAGGCTTCAATTCGATTCGCATTCCCGTAACATGGGGCGACCACATGAACGGAAATACTATAGACTCCGCATGGATGAACCGTGTTCAGGAGGTTGTGGACTATGCTTATGACGAGGGGCTTTTCGTAATCCTCAATATGCACCACGACGATTATACATGGTTTACTCCCAATGATTCGGAGTACGCTTCCGACAGTGCAAAGCTTTGTGCTATATGGGAGCAGATTTGCGAAAGATACAAGAACTACGGTGACCGTCTCCTTTTTGAGGGTATGAACGAGCCGAGAACGGTAGGAAGTGCAAACGAGTGGAATGGCGGTACAGCCGCTGAGAGAGCAGTAATAAACAAGTATGAACAGGATTTCGTTGATACGGTAAGAGCATCGGGCGGTAATAATGCCAAGAGAACTCTTGTGATAACGTCCTATGCGGCATCGGCTGTTGACTCGGCAATAAATGACGTTGTTGCGCCATCGGGTGGAAATATCATTATTTCTCTTCACTACTATGCACCCTGGAAATTTGCCGACGGACAGACTACACAGTTTACAAGCAGTGATAAATCAGAGCTTGATACAACCTTTGCCAAGCTCAAATCTAAATTCATCAACAGCGGTACACCTGTAATTATCGGTGAATTCGGCTGTGTTGCGGCGGCAAGCGACAGTGTACGCTCCGAATACTATCAGTACTACATTTCAGCCGCAAAGAAAGCAGGCATCAAGTGCTTTGTATGGGATAACGGACTTTCAAGCGGTGATTCAAGCTTCGGTATCTTCAACAGAAAGGGACTCAGTTGGAATAATACTATTCTCAGCGGAGTTATGAACGGGGCAAAGTAAAAAATAATGCCGATGGAAATTATTCTGTCGGCATTTTTTGTTGCAAAATTAAAAAACAAGTGATATAATGTAATAGTAATAAATGATATAGGAGAATTTTTATGAGGTTATTGTTCAAACAAAAACTTTTTTCATGGCTTGACAGCTATGATATTTACAACGAAATCGGAGAAACGGTTTACACCGTAAAGGGACAGATTGCATTGGGTCACTGTCTGAAAATCTTCGACGCTTACGGCAATGAGGCAGGAATGGTAAAGGAAAAAATCTTTACACTTCTTCCGAAATATGAAATGTACCGTGACGGTGCGTATGTAGGGTGCATAAACAAGGAGTTTACACTTTTCAAGCCTAAGTTCAATATTGATTTTTACGGCTGGAGGGTCGAGGGTAACTATTTTGAGTGGGACTACAGTATATACGATGGCTACGGTCAACGTACAGCTACAGTTTCCAAGCAGATTTTCAATCTTACCGATACATATACTATTGATATTGATAATTCCGATGATGCACTTTCCGTACTTATGCTTGTAATCGCAATTGATGCCGAGAAATGCTCCAGAAATTGATTTCCGAATAAAAAACGGCGGACAAAAATCCGCCGTTAAGTTTTATATTGAATTATGTTCTTGTATAGCCTTTTTCTCCTTGTTTTGTCTTTATTCCATAATTATTACACAGTAAATACAGACGAAGCATCCTGCTGCCAGGTATATATCCTTTAAGTCGCAAATCCATCTTCCGCAGAAGTAGATATAGTCGAGACTTCCGCCCCATATAATTTTATCAAGCAGTGAACATATCTCACCGGCAATCATGAGATTTACAAATGCATAGACCGAATTACACGGATTACCGTTCTTTTGTATGTAATATCCGAGAAGTAAAGGGGCAGGCAGAAAAATTATATTCAGTACAATCAGAAAGGGTGTGCTTACCCCGAGATTAAGCTCATTGTTGAAAATACTCATCTGAGTTATGTTGAGATGAGGCTTGAAGCCGAAGCCTTCAATCGGAATAATAATATTGTCCATGAAATAGCAGTCGATAATAATTTTAATCAGCATATCGACCGCAGTAAGTATTGTAATTATAATAACACTGCTAATCAGTCTTTTTTTGTTCATAGTGAATCCTTTTATGATTTATTTTATTGCAGTAAATATTATATCATTAAATATATATGCTGTCAATAAAAATCACCTTTGATATAAAACGTCAAAGGTGATTTATTGTTATTAATCCTTACTCTTTTCAATTGCAGAATAACGAATTCTTATTTTCGGGAGCTTTTCAACAGTTGTGTAGCTGTTGAAAAGACCGTCCTCAGCTGAAAGGTCATTCTCGCCGCTTGCAGGAGGTGCAAATATCTTAAGAGTCATGTCAGCTTCGCCGTCGAGAGGCTTCTCATAGAATGCAGGCATAAGGTCAATAGTCTTAGCCTGAGGTGACTTGTAGAACCACTTGCCGTTGATTTCAAGCATAAGGTTAAGGTCGTCCTCAAAAACGAGCTCACAGAAGTGAGGATTACCGTCGAAGTGAAGGGGGAGTGCAAGACCCTCAGCGTCCTCAGAACCGCCCCAGCGAAGTGTTACGGGAAGTGTAATCTCTTCGCCCATAGTCATTGAAGGAAGGAACCAGTCCTCATGAATGAGCTTCTTGTATACCTGCATAACAGGCTGTTCAATACCCACGTCGGGATTGTTCGGGTCCTCAATTTCAAGACCGAGTCTGCCTCTGTCACGGAACTGATAGAAGGTAAAGCCTGTGAACCAGTCTGCTTCCTCTTCCTTGAGTATATCGCAGAAGTGTTTTACCATTTCAGCCTGCTCATAAGCACCTGTAACGTCGCCGTCCGCATTGAATTCGGACATTACCATAGGCTTTGAAACACCGCCGTTGATGTATTTAAAACGCTCGTAGCTTGCTTTTGTCATTTCGTATGTGTCACGGACGGAGCTTCTGCTGTGAGTGCTTCCGCCTGTCTCTGCCACGTCATAAGGCCAGCCCCAGTGAAGAGCCATATACTTGTCAACCGACCATATATCGGTATCTCTTACAGCCTGAGAGAATTCCTTCTCCTTTTCGATTTCACCTGTTTCGGGATTCTCAACGCCGCCTATGCAGAGAATTGTTGAAACATTAGGTGCGTGCTCCTTGATGATTCTGTGAGCACGGCAATAGAAATCGGCAACCTCCTGATATGTAGCTCTCTTGTTGAATGAGAACCAGTTTCCTGTAGCTTCGTGGTTGATTCTGAGCAGAACACGTCCGAAGGGGCGAAGGTCGTTTGCAATTGCGATAAGATGTTCGTCGGAAACAGCAGGGTCAATAGTCAGGGTGAGGGTAACGTCCTGACCGTGACGGCGCACGTCTCTCATGCAGGTGAAGGGTTCACCGTCGGTATTTCCGCCGAGACCGCCGAGATACGGGAAATAATCGTCATAGGGATAGTCCCACTGGAAGGAAACCTCAGCGTCCTTCATAACCTCTGATATACGTCCCGGCCACTCCTTATCGAGGGGATAGTAGCAGTACATGAGGCTGATGCTTCTATGGGGTCTGCCAAGCTTGTGGAGAATATAGTCCTGATTAACATATTCGCCTCTTTCGCTGCCGTCGCCTAAATCAACAGCGCACTTAGCTTTGCCCATGAGAATCTTATTAATTTTGTTCATGGTTATAGTCCTTTCATCGAGAAATATATACTTATTTATTATAATATGTCGAGGGAGTAAAGTCAATAGAAACAGACTTAATTAATTTATTTATTTCGTCATAGTCACACCTACTGTAAAATTTCACATATAATGTATTACGGCGGACTTAAATCCGCTGTTTATCAATCGGACAGAAAGGTCCTGAAACAGAGGTGATATAATGGCACAGTGCATTGCAGAAATGCCCTCTTACACCTATGCAATGAAGGCAGAAAAGCTCCTCAAATCACGAAATATCCCGTGCAGGGTAATCCGCAGTGAAAAAACGGACTCAAATGAATGCGGATATTCTCTTGAAATTACAGGCAGCTGTAAAAGTGCCGCAGTAATACTGAAAAATTATTCTATTCCCTATACAGGCATCTCATGAAAAGGAGGTGTGTGATATGCTTATAAATTTTGACAACGCAGCCACGACCTACCCTAAGCCGCCCGAAGTAAAAGCGGCGGTAATAAGAGCGGTAGACCGCTACGGCGGCAATGCAGGCAGAGGAGGTCATGAGCTTGCGATGCGTACCTCTGAGGCGGTTTTTTCCGCAAGGGAAGCTGCCGCAGAATTTTTCGGCGCAGAGACGGAAAATGTGGTGTTCACCCTCAACTGCACCCATGCACTGAATATGGCAATACAGGGAATTATGAACGGCGGAGGTCACCTTATCATAAGTCACCTTGAACACAATTCAGCCGCACGTCCTGCCGCAAAGCTTGCCCTTGAAAAGAAAATTACACTGTCTATTGCTGAAATATATGACGATGACGATGAAACAACTGAAAGCTTCAGAAGTCTTATTCGTCCCGATACAAAGGCGATTGTGTGCACTCTCGCAAGTAATGTTACGGGGCAGATTCTCCCTTACAAGAGAATAGCAGAGCTTTGCAGAGAGTATGGTATATGTTTTATTGCAGACGGTGCGCAGGCTTGCGGTATTCTTGACGTGAAGCTTTCCGACGGCATCAATATTCTCTGCACTGCAGGTCACAAGGGACTTTATGGTGTTACGGGGACGGGACTTCTCATTTCGGACGGCAAATATAAGCTTGAACCTATTATACAGGGCGGCACGGGAAGTGCCTCGTCGAGCATGAAACAGCCTGATTTTCTGCCTGACAGCCATGAAAGCGGTACGCTTAATATAATCGGTGCGGCTTCCGTTAAGGCAGGCATAGATTTTGTACGCAGAATGGGTACAGACAGAATTTTCAGACACGAGGATAAAATCTGCCGCCGCTTTATAAATGAGCTTCGCAATGACAGAAATGTTATGATATACCGTAATAATGGGTGCAGATATGTACCGATTGTGTCCTTCAATATAAAGGATATTCCTCCCGAAAAGGCGGCACAGCTGCTTGCGGAGCATGGTTTCTGTCTGCGGGCAGGGTATCATTGTGCGGCTCTTGCCCATGCACAATTGTGCACGGAAAACGGCACAATCCGCTTCGCACCGTCGGTTTTCAGCCGTGAGGCAGATGCGGTGCGTCTTGCTAATACAATTAAAAATATTTATTCGGCAGAAAAATCGAAAAAAAACTATTGAAATTATCTTATTTTGTGGTAAAATAGTAATAGGTGTATTCATTTGACATGAGGGCATTGCCCTCATACATATAAAGATAAAATGATGCATCGTGGGAATTGTGTGTAAAACTATCGGAAAGGAAGTGCCGTTATGCAGTGGCAGGACCTGAAGGATTCCTTCTTCAGTATTATAAAAACGGTAGAATTTGTTGATCTTATTGATATAGCACTCTTTGCTTATCTTATCTATATTCTGCTCAAGCTTATCCGCGAAACAAGAGCAGGTCAGCTTGTCAAGGGTATACTTCTTCTTTTTGCAGGCTATCTCATCAGCAAATATGCCGGACTCAAATCTATTACATATATCCTTTCGCAGACGCTTGATATCGGTCTTATCGCCATGCTCGTGCTTTTCCAGCCTGAGCTGAGACGTGCACTTGAAAAGGTGGGACGTACAAAAATCGGACTGAGATATTTCGGCTTCGGCGAGGATGCGGATTCGCTTACCAAGAAATGGAATAACGCAATTACGTCTATCTGCGATTCCTGTGTTGAGCTTTCCGCTACATGTACGGGTGCACTGATTGTTGTAGAGCGTCAGGTTAAGCTTGGCGAGCAGATTGAAACGGGTACAGTGCTTAATGCGGTACCGAGCAAGGAAATTTTCGGCAACATCTTCTACCCGAAAACACCGCTTCATGACGGTGCTGTAATTATGCGAGACGGTATAATACTTGCGGCTGCTTGTTTTCTTCCG
>SVNJ01000145.1 GCA_015066955.1 Ruminococcus sp.
CATTCTGTCTCTTTCACCGGTATTATTCACAAAGGTCTTTTTTGTGCCATACAACAGATACGGTTCGCTTTTGAGGAGGTTTCTGGAATCAAATTTAAGATATTTCTTTTTCTTACCGTTTATTTCTTTTTTGATTTCAGTGTCAAGATCCTTCACCTCGCTGCTCGGAACAACTGTCTTACTGGAAACTGAAAAACGATTATCCGCCTCAATAAGATTCTTATCGTAATCGCCCTCAGCGAAAATACATTTGCCTTCCTTATCGTAAATGTAAATTTTCAGCTTTTCTTCATTTGAAAATTTATAATGAAGCTTCTGCATTGTCTGATTTGATATCTGACCAGAATTTCTGTATTCATCCGCAAACATATCAATGTAAAGTCCGCCGGTCTTTTCAAGGCTGTCAAGCTCGGAATTCCTGTATATACGGGATGTGATCATGACAAGAATTACGCTGATGAATACAAGCACCGAGATAATCGTGATAAATGCAAATTTAAACTGCCTGTGATAAGAGCTTTCCTTGTAATTCAAAGCAATACGCCTCCTTAAAAAAAGGGAGGACAGAGCGTCCCCCCGAGTAATCCGATGTCAATGCGAAGGATTTTTATTCTTCCTCATCCGCCTCGAATTTATATCCGACGCCCCAGACTGTTTTTAAAGCCCACTTATCGGAAATTCCCTCAAGCTTTTCACGCAGGCGCTTGATATGAACGTCAATTGTGCGTGAATCACCGTAATATTCAAATCCCCAGACCTCGTCAAGAAGCTGGTCACGAGTATACACCCTGTTGGGATTGGATGCAAGATAGAAAAGCAGTTCAAGCTCCTTGGGCGGAGTATCAATAGTTTTACCGTTGACCTTAAGCTCATAGCGTGTCATATTTACGGAAAGCTTGTCATAGTGAACCTCTTTGATCTCGGGTTCAGAATTGCCTGTTCCCACACGTCTTGTAACTGCATTTATTCTGGCAATAACTTCCTTAGCGTCGAAAGGCTTTACGATATAATCATCGGCACCGAGTTCAAGACCGATAACCTTGTCGATTGTTTCACCCTTAGCAGTGATCATAATGATCGGCACGTTAGATTTTTTTCTGATCTCACGGCACACCTGCCAGCCGTCGATACCTGGAAGCATGATATCGAGAAGAACCATATCGGGTTTGAGGGCGTTGAATTTTACAACAGCCTCCTCGCCGTCATGCGAAAGGATAACGCTGTAGCCGTCCTTTTCGAGGTAGAGCCTCAGCAGATCGCATATATTTTTATCATCATCGACTATCAGAACCTTCAGACTTTTTTCATTAGACATTTTAATACCCCATTTCTTCAACACTCTGGTAATAAATTTGTAGTACATCATATTATTAAGTAAGATGAGATGTTATCTCATCACATATATCTTTATTAATTATACACCAAATTTACGCAAATGTCAATAATCTTTTTATAAAATATTTCACAAGTATGAAGAATAATAAAAAAGACGTCCCGAAAGACGTCTTTTTTTCATTTATATCGGAATCCAGCCGGTCGGCTGAATCTCCGGAACTCTTTTTAATCGATGATTAAACGAGCTTGATGACTGCCATTTCAGCAGCGTCGCCACGACGAGGACCGATCTTTACGATCTGTGTATAGCCGCCGTTTCTTTCAGCATACTTGGGAGCAATTTCGTCGAAAAGCTTCTTTGCAACGGACTCCTTTGTAATGTAAGCCAATACCTGACGCTTGGAGTGCAGATCATTGTTTTTACCGATAGTAATCATTTTTTCTGCAACAGCGCGAACTTCCTTAGCTCTCGTTACGGTAGTTTCGATCTGACCGTTCTCGAGAAGGAAAGTTACCATGCCTCTGAGCATAGCCTTTCTATGGTCAGTTGTTCTGCCCAGCTTTCTTGTACCCGGCATTGTATTTCACTCCTTTTCGTTTCCGGTGCCTGTTTGCACCATTATATAGGTTTATTCTTCTTCAGAGCTAAGTTCGAAGCCAAGTGACTGGAGCTTCTCCTTAACCTCGTCGAAGGACTTCTTTCCAAGGTTTCTAACCTTCATCATTTCTTCCTCTGACTTATTGATCAAGTCATCCACGGTATTAATTCCGGCACGCTTCAAGCAGTTGAAGGAACGTACCGACAAGTCAAGATCCTCAATGGTCATCTCAAGGATTTTTTCCTTACCCTTTTCGTCCTTTTCAACAAGAACCTCAGCAAGTCCTGATTCCTCTGAGAGGTCAATGAACAGCTTCAGATGCTCGTTGAGGAGATTGGCTGCCTGTGACAGAGCTTCCTTAGCGGAGATTGTTCCATCTGTCCAGACCTCCATTGTAAGCTTGTCATAGTCGGTAACCTGACCCAGACGAGTATCCTCGACTGTGTAGTTTACCTTAAGAACAGGAGTATAGATGCTGTCTACTGCAATAACATCAACAGGAAGGTTGATCTGCTTCTTATTACGTTCAGCAGAAACATATCCTCTTCCTCTGTCGAGAGTTATTTCCATGTAGAGCTTTGCGTCTTTACCCAGTGTTGCGATATGCATACCGGGATCGAGGATATTAACCTCAGAGTCGGTTTTTATATCTCCGGCGGTGATTTCGCATTCACCCTCTGCCTCTATATAGACCGTTT
>SVNJ01000048.1 GCA_015066955.1 Ruminococcus sp.
GATAAGATTCGCCGTTCACGTAAGGTTGGCTACGGCTTCGACGCTTACAACGAGGTTTACTGCGATATGATTCCTTCAGGTATCGTTGACCCGACTAAGGTTACTCGTTCTGCTCTTCAGAACGCTGCTTCCGTTGCTTCTATGGTTCTCACTACAGAAAGCCTCGTTGCTGACATCAAGGAGGAGAATCCTGCTCCTGCAATGCCTGCAGGCGGTATGGGCGGAATGTATTAAGCCGCTTAGCGAGCGGCGGCGCATGCCACCCACGTTAGTTTTACGTAAAGGGAAACAATTCTGCCCTCCTAACAGGAGCGATGACCCTCTATCAGCGTTGCTGACATCTCCCTGCACTGCAGGGAGTCACCCTCAAGGGAGGGGGCGAGAATACTGTAGGGGTCGATGCCCACATCGACCCGTCTGCGAAACATTTTTGTAAATTATCAGGCAAACACAGTTCGATACTATACAAAAAAATTGGACGAATCCGTTTCGGGTTCGTCCTTTTTATGTTTCAGTACTCTGTAATTCAAGTAACGTTTCTGCACGTTCATTAAGTTTTATCTGATTTTGTCTGGAAAGCTTTCCGAATATCTCAAGCAATGCAAATTCTTCTTCAGACATCAAATCTGCTGTATTTCTTGAAATGCCAAGGATATAATCAACACTTACTTCACAAAGCTCAGCAACGTCTTTTATATAGTTTATTGGTGCTTTTGTTTCGCCTCTCTCATATCGGCTTACTTCTTGCTGGCTAATTCCTAATATTTCTGCTAATTGGTGCTGTGTGAATTTATTTTTTCTTGCTTTCACTAAATTAGGATATAAATACAGGTGATTTTGCATATCAACACATCCTCATATTTGTTATGTTTATACAATTTTATTTTACATCATAAACGATGTATTGACAAAAGCCTAACTATATGTTAAAATCTGATTATACAACATATTATACGTATAATTGTGAGGTGAAATGTATTATGGAGACAAACGAACAGATTCAAATTAAAGCATCATTCTACAATATAAAAAAAATATGTAATCATCTTATCAAAGGTTCATTAATCGTACTTTTTGTTTTTTTGTTATTAGGTGCAGTGTTATATGGCAATGAAGTAAATATTGTTAAAGCAAAAGCAACACAAAAAATATTGGAGATTTGCTTTGACATAGATAATTGTTGGGAAAGCAACTGTGAGTTTGTGTATACTGAAAAATTTTCCAATCTTTCAGATGATACGAAGTATGATTTTGCACTTCAAATGACTAAAGATCAATATGACAACGTAACCATTGACATTCAAGGGAATACTTACTACTTAAAAAATGCAGTAGAGGATTGGTTTAACTCTCATCTCAGCTATATCTATGCAAAAGAACACAATGAGGCTCCTGAAAGTATGTTAAACTCTATAGTTAAACAATATAATTCTAAATATTTAAAAACGGGCAATGCGATAAAATTACTAAAAATAGGAGTTACAATTTCCCTTATAATGTTTATTTTGAATTTTGCTCTAAAGAGGCTTTGCTACTATAAGAATATAATAATAACAAATAAGATGATGTATGTAAAAACGTTAAAAAATAAAAAAACTGCAATATCCATAAATGATATTCATGCCGTTTCAGCAATTATAGCCAACGGAATTTCCGTAACAACTTCATCTGGTACACAAAGGTTTTTGTTTATAAAAAACAAAGAAAAAGTATACCATGTATTATCTTCATTAATAAAAAACAATCCCTCCAATACAACAAAAATTACAAATAAAAACAATGCTATTGAGAAAATAACCGTTCTCAGGCAATTACTTGAAAACGATCTTATTTCACAACAGGAATTTGACAGGAAGAAAGAGGATATTCTCAACAAAATGTAATATGATTAAAGGACGAATCCGTTTCGGGTTCGTCCTTTTATGTAAATCACGAATTCCGGCGGCTTTTTATAAAAAATTATCACATAAATTTCACCTTTAACAATTGACTTTTTTATGAAAATGCTGTATAATAATTATTAACAGTTTATATTATCACGGCAGAGTTATAAAGTGCAGACTTTGCCGAAAAGAAAAGAAGGTGTACAAAATGGCAGTGGAAAAAAGTTTAAAGGTTCTCATTGTCGATGATGATAAAAATATATGCGATTTGCTCAGACTCTATCTTGAAAAAGAAGGCTACAGCGTTATCCTTTCCCATGACGGTGAGGAGGCAGTTGTAAAGTTCAACGCTCTCAAGCCTGAGCTTATTCTTCTTGATATTATGCTTCCCGGTATCGACGGCTGGCAGGTATGCAGAGAAATCAGAAAGAAGTCTAATGTGCCGATTATCATGATTACCGCTAAGGGCGAAACTATCGACAAGGTTATCGGTCTTGAGCTTGGTGCTGATGACTATATCGTTAAGCCATTTGACGCTAAAGAGGTTATCGCACGTATCAATGCCATTATGCGACGTGTCGGAAGTCCCGTTGCAGAGCCTGAGGTAAAGGAAGTTACCTATGACAAGCTTTCAGTAAATATGACAAGATACGAGCTTAAGGTTAACGGCAAGGTTATCGATACTCCTCCTAAGGAGCTTGAGCTGCTCTTCTATCTTGCTTCAAACCCCAACAGGGTTTATACCCGTGACCAGCTTCTTGATGAGGTATGGGGCTTTGAATACTACGGCGATTCACGTACTATCGACGTTCATATCAAGAGACTTCGTGAAAAGCTTGAAGACATTTCCGATAAATGGTCATTGAAAACCGTCTGGGGCGTCGGCTACAAATTTGAGGCTGACGAGGAAGAATAATCATGCTGTTTCAGGGGACGGTTCTGTCCCCTTTTTGTTTTTTATCAACCCTCTTATTTCAGGCAGGTGAATATACTTGAAGAATAAAAAAAGTACATACTACAGGCTTTTCAGGTTTTCTTATATTATTGTGATATGCATTGTGCTGCTCTTCGGAATTGCAATTACTTTTTTCAGCACCATGATATTCAAAAAGGAAAAATTCAACGAAATACAGTCGGTCAGCGACATATTCATAAGCATAATGAAGGCGGACTATGCTTCTTCGGGCACTCTCAACTCCGCCGCAATGACAGAGGTTTACAACAGCTTCTCAGACGAATACGATATTGATATTTACCTCTATGACGAAAACGGAAACTGTATTACCGTACCGCAGGGCGTAAACGAAAGAAATCCGCTTTCGCAGGATATAATCAAGCGTATCGATAAGGATTCCTTTGCCGATTTTGATACAAAAACCATTTCAAGCAAGCAGCCCTCAATCCTCTACGGCGACCGCTTTTCCGTAAAATACGGAGACTCTGAGCGTATGCGAATCTACCTTACTGCCTACAGCTCAACGGAATCAATAAACAGCTTTACAATTAAGCTTGTACTGTTCTTCACTATTCTCGGCATACTGATTCTCATTCTTTCATACAGGCTTATGCGCCGTCAGGCTGATAAATACACAAGCTCTGCCGAAGAATTCAGACGTGTATGCGAAAAATTTGCAAAGAGCGACTTCTCCGAAAGAATCAATATACAGAATGTCGGAACGCTTCAGGATATATCGAAGCATGTAAATGTACTTGCCGACAACGCCGCAAACAGCGACGAAACAAGCAAAACCTTCATTGCAAACGTTTCCCATGAGCTGAGAACACCTATGACCACAATAGGCGGCTTCGTTGACGGTATACTCGACGGCACTATTCCAAAGTCGAAACAGAATGAATATCTTGTCCTCGTCTCAAAAGAGATTAAGCGTCTGAAAATTCTTATCAGCTCAATGCTCAGTATGTCACGCTTTGAATCAGGTACACTTACCCCTAATTTCAAGGAAACAAACCTTACCGACCTTGTCATTCAGACTGTTCTTATGTTCGAAAAGAAAATCAATGACAAGAACCTTGAAATCGAAGGTCTTGATTCCGACCGTCTCACTGCCGTTGTTGACGCTGACCTTATGCAGCAGGTTATTTACAATCTCGTTGAAAATGCCGTTAAATTCGTTGATAAGGGCGGTACTATTTCCTTCGGCTTTGAAAAAAACAAGAATACCTGCACCGTCAGCATAAAAAATACGGGCGAAGGACTGAAAAATTCAGAAATACAGCAGGTTTTCGACCGCTTCTACAAGACGGATTCCTCACGAGGAAAGGACACGACAGGTCTCGGTCTCGGTCTTTCCATTTCACGCAAAATCGTGCATATCCATAAAGGACATATTATCGTCAAGAGCGTTTACGGTGAATACACCGAATTTTCAGTTGAAATACCGGAAAAGCAGAATTAGTCTGCCATTCCGAAAAGAAAGGATAACAATATGGACGACAAAGAGAAATTTATTTCCGTTACCCATAACAACACAGACGATGAAAAAGTCAGCGAGGCAGCTGCCTCCGAAGCAGAGGAAAATCAGATGCCGCAGGACGAGCCTCAGCAGCCTTCTCAGGAAGCATCACAGCCTTCTCAGGAAACAGTGCAGTATGATGACTTTATGTATCAGCCTATAGGCTTTGAGCAGTACGACAAGGAAAATGAAGCACTTGCAAGAGAGGCGGCAGAGAAAATCGAAAGAAAACGCAAGGCTCGTGCCGACCGCATAATGATAGCTCTTCTGCTTCTTATATTTATCGTTACTATCGGACTATGCGTATTTGCCATTATAAAGGACGTTTCCGACAGCGGAAAGACCTTTGGCAAGGATTATACCCCTCCTAAGAGCGTTGTCATTTATCAGCAGTCAAAGCCCGAAAACGCAAACGATTCCGACAGCTACAAGGACGAAAACGGAAAGTACACCACAGAAGGTATTGCCGCAACAGTTCGTCCCTCAATCGTTGAGATTTTCACCTACGACGACAGCGGCCACAATACGCTTTCGGGTACAGGCTCAGGCGTTATTATCTCGAAGGACGGCTACATCGTTACAAATACCCACGTACTGAAATCCGACGGCTACCACATTGTAAAGACTTACGACGATAAGTCCTACGACGCAAAAATCATAGGACGTGACGCAAAAACCGATATTGCTATCATCAAAATAACCGCCTCTGACCTTCAGGCAGCCGTTTTCGGCGATTCCGACGAGGTTGTGGTAGGCGAACAGGTCATGGCTATCGGAAACCCCGCAGGCCTCTCAGGCTCAGTTACAGACGGTATCGTCTCCGCAGTAAACCGTCAGATACGTGCTGATTCAACAGGCTTTGAAATGAACTGTATTCAGACAAATGCTGATATAAGTCCCGGAAATTCGGGCGGTGCACTTGTCAATATGTACGGTCAGGTTATCGGAATAACCTCCTCGAAATACGTAAGCTCAAGCTATGAGGGTCTCGGCTTTGCAATCACAATCAACGACGCTATGCCGATTATCGATGAGCTTATCAGTCAGGGCTATATCTCCGACCGTTTCCGTATCGGCATTGAGCTTATCGATATGGAGGACGAAATGAAAATCGCAACAATTGAAGCTGAACTTGGATTTGAGCTTCCCGAAGATTTCGAGGGTATATATATTGCTGCCGTTTCAGAGGACTGCGATATCTCTAATACAGAGCTTAAACCGGGC
This sequence comes from Ruminococcus sp., assembly GCA_015066955.1. Lineage (GTDB taxonomy): Bacteria > Bacillota > Clostridia > Oscillospirales > Ruminococcaceae > Ruminococcus. The sequence continues at coordinate 5,582 of SVNJ01000048.1, forward strand.
GACTTCATTACCGCTATCAACGGCAAGTCCATAAGAACCTACGATGACCTTTACGATACTATCAGCCGTCAGTTCGGTGCGGGAGATAAGGTTCCCGCAACCTGTGCACGTTTAAGCGAAGACGGCGATATTGAATATTTTGATATTGAATTCATGCTCATGGAGGATACTTCGGGGGATTTTTAATCCGTAAGATTCTTCGGACGCTTTGAATTTACACCGCATACTCCTCCGACAGCCCCTGAAACGGCAAGTCGGAGGAGCATTTTTATATTTATCGTCCACACACCCGAAGCTATTGCCCCCATACCAAGCACTGCATATATTATAAATCCGCATGCTGTTCCTTCCGCAAGACCATTTTTACGGCGGTGCTTTCCGCAGATATATGCTGATACATAGGCACCTGAGGTTGAAGAAATTACCGCAAAAACATTTCCGAGAGACATATCATCCATAGCAATATATATAAACGCCGTAAAAAATACAGTGCTCAGAAATGTTACTGCAAGTCCGACGGCAGAGCATAATACTATGCTTTTTATTCCGCTTTTCCATATACTTCGACGTTTCTGACGGTGCATAAGAAAACCTCCGCTAAAGAATTGTACAACCAATTCTATGCGGAGGTCATTTATTTTATTCTTCGTCGAGAGACTTCTTATTCTTTTTCTTTGACTTCTTTTCCTCAGCTTCATCGTCCTTAAGCTTTGCAGCAGAAACGCCTGAAGCTGTCTTAGCGGAATCCTTAGCCTCCTTAACTCTTTCAAGTGCAGAGGTATTCTCTGAAATAGCCCAGAGCTTGATTCTCATTTTATTCTTTTCGCCGCCTGTTTCGATAACAACATTATCGTCGCCCTTACGTACTACAAATCCAACGATACCGCCGATTGTAACAATTTCATCGCCGACCTGGATATTGTCCTGCATTGTTTTTGCTTCCTTTTCCTTTTTCTTCTGAGGTCTGATGATAAGGAAGTACATTACCACAAAGAAGAAGAGCAGCGGAAGGATAAGTGTAGCAAAACTGCCGCCTGTAGAAGGAGTTGCAGCTGCGTCTGCCGCAAATGCGTTGATTGTCATTGCTGATACTGCTGCCATTGCTGTGCAGGCAGGTACGATTGCCTTTAATATCTTTTTCATGTTCATATTATATCTCCCATCTGTCGTAATTCATTAAACGACTAAATACGAATAATATTATACCACATATCGGGAGATATTGCAAGTACTTTTCGCCGATTTCACGTAGAATTCACAAAACTCAGCTGTTATCGGCTATTAGCTTGAAGTCATCAAAGTAAGAGAGGATATCTTCCTTGCTTGAATTATCTCCTGCTTTTATAGTAACTTCATATCCATCATACGGAAGGTAGGATAAGATGTAATTTTCATGTTCATTATATTCGGAAGTGGATAAATACACATCATACGTTCCATCTTCATTTGTCGCCGTTGTACGTTCATTTAACGAACCTGAATACATCACTGCAAGTTCAGACATTGTTTTAATAGGAGTATCATAAGTTATGGTATATCGTACGTTTATCTGTTCAGTATTATCATAGAGTAAATATGTATAAAAACCTAAATCAGAAGTAATGCTATGAAAAGTATACCTTTCCTCGTCATACTCCAGTAAGTATGGAACTCTTTCTTCCGCCTTAATGTTGGAATAGAAGTTTGAACCTTTAAACTTATCAACTGAATCATAGGTTACGCTTGTTTCCTCATCAACCATGACTACAACAGTTTCCTCTGTAGTGTCTACAGATTTTGTTGAAATACTCTGTATTGATTCACTTCCTTTTGAAACTTCCTCCTTGTTTGCTTCTGAACATCCACAAATTAGTGTTGACAATAAAAGTATAAATGCTATTTTTTTCATGATAATCCCTCCTGTTATAACATATTATATCCGAAAGCTTCGTAAAAAACTTCCTGCATTTTATCAAAAGTATTAGGAAACTCTGCATAGCACTCAACCGTTCGATTCGATTTATCAACATATTCAATATTGATATTTACGATTATTCCATCTTGCACACCGTGCTTTGTATATGTTTCCTTCCAATTAAAAAAGCCATAAAGATTAGCGTACTTTATAAAATATGCCGCATCTTCTTCTGAAAAAGACGTTGAAAAACTATCTTCAATGTTAGTAGAATTAAATGAATAAGATGTACAAGTAATGGTATTGCTTATAAAATCAATTTCGTAAGTATACGTTGGATATAAATATCCATAACAGTACGTTGTCTTTATTTTGCTTATCTCGTTCAGCTCTTTTTTCCCTTTAAAATAATAGCACACAAAGATCGTTATACAAATTACAATAATACTGAGTAACACTACTAAGGCAGTTTTTATAATCTTGACTTTCTTTTTCATGTTACTCCTCCTTAACGAATTAACAGCCTTTCCTTGAATTAATCAACCATTTTTCCAGTATCACATTCTTCGGAAAATTCCGAAAAAGCTTTATCTGCCAGCTTTTTAAACGAATCGCATGTTGTATTACTATTAGGATAACTGCCAGAGAATCCGGAATATAACCATTTAGCACAGATAACTTTATATACCTTCTTGTTTCTTATTTCAATATAATAAGAGCCGTTTTTATAATCAATATTATTTGTTTCAGCCCATTTATCCATTTCTTTATAAATTTCATTGTCATTTTTGAAATCTATTTTATACTTGTCAGATGATGATAAAATGAAATTATCTTCTATTTCCGATTCTTCTATTGATTGAATTGATGTTTGAGTTAATAAAAATATGCTGTATGCATGATTGTTTTCCTCTGTATTTCGTCCTTCATAATAATTAGCATATGAGACATAATAAAACACTGAGCAAGCCACAATTAACGTAAGCATTATTGCACTAAAACAGAATCGCTTCTTTTGATTTTTCATTATTCCCACTCACTCCCAAACTTTCAATCATATTCACCTGTATAATCAGCAAACATTACAGAAATTCATTTCCTTTCCTTGACCTTATAATACCACACACAACCCCATATCACAAGAACAAATCAATAAATATACAGTTACCCATTTATTACACTTTCTCCACAAAACAAAAACCGTCCCCCGAAAGGGACGGTTAATATCAATAGTTTTAATCTGCGATTAAACGAGCTTGATGATAGCCATCTCAGCAGCGTCGCCACGACGAGGACCGATCTTTACGATCTGAGTATAACCGCCGTTTCTGTCAGCATACTTAGGTGCAATTTCATCAAAAAGCTTCTTAGCAACGCCTTCCTTAGTAACGTAAGCCATTACCTGACGCTTGGAGTGCAGATCATTATTTTTACCGATAGTAATCATTTTTTCTGCTACAGCACGAACTTCCTTAGCTCTTGTAACGGTAGTCTCAATCTGACCGTTCTCAAGAAGGAAAGTTACCATGCCTCTGAGCATTGCTTTTCTATGGTCAGTTGTTCTGCCCAGCTTTCTTGTACCCGGCATGTAATTCACTCCTTTTCATATCAGTGCATAAAGCACAGTTTATGTTTGGTTTTATACTAATCTCATAATTGCTGTGTTGATGTGAGATTAGTATGATTATTCCTCTTCGGATGAAAGGTCAAAGCCCAGTGACTGGAGCTTTTCCTTAACCTCGTCAAAGGATTTTTTACCGAGGTTTCTAACCTTCATCATTTCTTCCTCAGACTTGTTAATCAAGTCATCTACAGTATTTATTCCGGCACGCTTTAAGCAATTGAATGAACGTACCGACAAGTCAAGATCCTCGATAGTCATTTCAAGGATTTTTTCCTTACCCTTTTCGTCCTTTTCAACGAGAACTTCAGCAAGTCCTGCCTCTTCAGAGAGGTCGATGAACAGCTTAAGGTGCTCGTTAAGGAGGTTAGCTGCCTGAGACAGAGCTTCCTTTGCCGAGATTGTACCGTCGGTCCAAACCTCGATTGTAAGCTTGTCATAGTCGGTAACCTGACCGAGTCGAGTATCCTCAACAGTGTAGTTTACCTTCAAAACGGGAGTATAGATACTATCCACAGCAATCACGTCAACAGGAAGGTTAACCTGCTTCTTATTACGCTCAGCAGATACATAGCCTCTGCCTCTGTCGATTGTGATTTCCATGTAAAGCTTTGCGTCCTTACCCAGAGTAGCAATGTGCATACCGGGATCGAGGATATTAACCTCAGAATCGGTTTTTATATCGCCGGCAGTAACTTCGCACTCGCCCTCAGCTTCTATATAGACCGTTTTCGGGCCTTCTCCGTAGAGCTTTGCTGTAAGTCCCTTGATGCTGAGGATGATTTCTGTTACATCCTCTTTTACACCGGGAATTGTTGAAAGCTCATGGTGTACCGTGCCGTCCTTGCCCTGAAGCTTGACAGCTGTAACAGCTACACCCGGAAGTGAGGAGAGCAGCACACGTCTGAGGCTGTTTCCAAGAGTAATTCCGTAACCACGCTCCAGCGGTGCTAAAACGAATTTGCCGTATTTGCCGTCGCTTCTAAGCTCGACAATATCGATATCCGGCTTATTTATTTTTTCCAGCATAAAAACCCTCCTAATTCGCAATAACTGTTATTTTTGAGTTCAGTATTTCAAGTAATCTACTTATTACTTGGAGTAGAGCTCGACGATGAGGTGTGTTGCAGCCTCGTAATCTATATCCTCAACTGAAGGCATACGTGTTACGGTTGCAGAGAAATCGTCCTTCTTAGCATCAAGCCAGATCGGAACGAGTCTGTCCTTAGTAGCCTCTACTGTTGACTTGAACTTATCAGAAGTTCTGTCCTTTTCACGAAGAGCGATAACGTCGCCAACCTTTACTCTGTAGGAAGGAATGTTTACCTTCTTGCCGTTTACTGTATAGTGGCTGTGAACAACGAGCTGTCTTGCTTCTCTTCTTGTAAGAGCAAGGCCCATTCTGTAAACAACGCTGTCGAGTCTTGACTCGAGAACTGTGATAAGGTTATCACCGGCCTTGCCTTCCATCTTTGAAGCAACTTCAAAGTAGTGACGGAAAGGCTTCTCGAGAACACCATAGATAAACTTCAGCTTCTGCTTTTCCTTAAGCTGAAGACCGTATTCAGAAATCTTCTTTCTGTTGTTTGCATTCTTGAATCTGATGGATTCCTTCTTGGAAACACCCATAACTGCAGGGCTGATTCCTAAATATCTGCATCTCTTAAGAATAGGATCTTTATTTACTGCCATCTTAGAATAACACCTCCTGTTAAATTAGACACGACGTCTCTTGGGAGGACGGCATCCGTTGTGTGGAATCGGAGTAACGTCCTTGATCATCTTAACCTCGAGACCTACAGTCTGGAGCGCTCTGATAGCAGCCTCACGACCTGCACCGGGTCCCTTTACGTATACTTCAACGTTCTTGAGGCCGTGCTCCATAGCTGCCTTTGCAGCTGTCTCTGCAGCTGTCTGAGCTGCGAATGGAGTAGACTTTCTTGAACCTCTGAAGCCGAGTCCGCCTGCGCTTGCCCATGAAATTGCATTTCCCTGAGTATCTGTAATAGTTACGATTGTATTATTGAAAGTGGACTGAATATGAACTGCGCCGCTTTCGATATTCTTACGTTCTCTACGACGTCTGATCGTAGTAACCTTTTTACCCTTCTGCTGTGCCAAAGCTCATAACCTCCTTACTTCTTCTTGTTAGCGATTGTCTTTACAGGACCCTTACGAGTTCTTGCGTTTGTCTTTGTTCTCTGTCCTCTTACGGGGAGACCCTTTCTGTGACGAACGCCTCTGTAGCAGCCAATTTCAACAAGTCTCTTGATGTTAAGAGCAACTTCACGACGAAGGTCACCCTCAACTGTATAGTTTGCATCGATAAAATCACGAAGCTTAGCTACGTCCTCTTCTGAAAGGTCCTTAACTCTGATGTCAGGGTTAACGCCTGTGTTTGCGAGGATATTTGTAGCAGTCTGACGACCGATTCCGTAGATATAAGTAAGACCGATCTCGATTCTCTTATTTCTTGGAAGGTCAACACCAGCTATTCTTGCCATATTGTTCTTGCACCTCCATTAATGCGGCAGGATTAACCCTGACGCTGCTTATGCTTTGGATTTTCGCAGATTACCATGATTCTGCCTTTACGTTTAATAACCTTGCACTTTTCGCAAATAGGTTTTACTGAAGGTCTGACTTTCATTGAAAATACCTCCTTTAGCGGATAAGAGCGTAAAGCTCTGTATTTATTACTTTACACGCCAGGTAATTCTGCCCTTGGACAGATCGTAAGGTGACATTTCAAGCTTAACCTTATCACCCGGCACGATTCTGATATAGTTCATTCTGAGCTTGCCTGAAACATGGGAAAGAACCTCATGTCCGTTTTCAAGCTGAACCTTAAACATTGCATTGGGGAGAGCGTCTGTAACGGTTCCCTCAACTTCGATTACATCTTCCTTTGACACCTAAATAACCTCCTGTCACTCAGCTTCTTTGATTTCTCTCAGAAGTTTTCTGAGCTTTTTATCAGTTATATCGTTTAAATCAATCACACTGTCCGTAAAGCTGATATGCTTTAGATTCTTTCGCTTCGGGGCTGAAAGCTTCCGGCTTTTCCCGTCTGCTATGAAGCAGTATCTTTCCTGCACGGATGTTACAACAAATAATCCTTCGCTGTCTCTTCCTGCACAAGCCTTTACGACTGAGCCTGTTTGTACCTTCACAAGCATCCCTCCGTCAGGGTTTTGTCATAATGACGGGACCGTCAGGAGTTATTGCGATAGTGTGCTCAAAATGAGCAGATAGTGAACCACTCACCGTGAGAACGGTCCAGCCGTCCTTCATAACCTTTACATCGTCGCCCCTGACGTTAATCATAGGCTCGATACAAATTGTCATTCCGGCTGTAAGTCTTGGTCCATGACCCGCACGTCCCCAGTTCGGGACTTCCGGCGACTCATGAAGCTCTCTGCCGATTCCGTGGCCGCAGTAATTTCTTACGATTCCGTAGCCTCGTGAGGCACAGTACTCCTCAACAGCATGAGATACATCTCCGAGTCTGGCGCCAACCTGAGCTTTGGCAATTCCTTCATAGAGGCTTGCCTCAGTAACCTCAAGCAATGCTTTAGCCTCGTCGGAAATTTCTCCGCAGGGGAAGGTTGCGCATGTATCTCCGTGAAAGCCGTTATAGAAAGCTCCCACATCGACGCTTACGATGTCTCCCTCACAGATTTTCCTTGAAGCTTTGGGGATTCCGTGAATAACCTCATTGTTTATTGAAATGCAGGCACTTCCGGGAAATCCGCCGTATCCTTTGAAGGAAGGCTTTGCACCGCACTTGACAATATAATCGTGTACGATTTTGTCAAGCTCAAGAGTGCTCATTCCTGCCCTTATAGATTCACCCGCAAGCTTCAGCGCTCCGCCGGCAATTCTTCCGGCTTCACGCATTTTAGCTAAATCGGTGTTGGACTTTATGCTAATCATACAGCTTAAGCTCCTACAGCAGCAAGTGTCAGCTTGGAAGTATCTGCTACCTCTTCCTGACCCTCAACTGTAACAAGCTTGCCCTGCTTTTCATAGTAATCCTTCAGGGGAGCTGTCTTTTCGTGATAAACTGCGAGTCTTTCAAGAACTGTCTCGGGCTGGTCATCCTTACGGATAACTGTATTGCCGCCGCACTTATCACATTTGCCCTCAACCTTTGAAGGCTTGTATTCAACATGGTAGGAAGCACCGCAGCCCTCGCAGACACGTCTGCCTGAAACTCTCTGCTTGATTGTTTCGTCAGCTACAGCGATTTCGATTACCTTGTCGATTTTGATGTTCATAGCGTCAAGAGCCTCAGCCTGAGGAACTGTTCTCGGGAAGCCGTCGAGGATGAAACCGTTCTGACAGTCGTCCTCAGCAATTCTCTCCTTAAGGATACCGATTACGATATCATCTGAAACGAGAGCGCCTGCATCCATAGCAGCCTTAGCCTTAAGACCATATTCTGTGCCGTTTTTAGCAGCCTCACGAAGAATATTACCGGTTGAAATCTGGGGGATATTGAGAGCTTCGGAAACAACCTCAGCCTGAGTACCCTTACCTGCACCCGGTGCACCTAAAAAGATAAGATTCATATTCAGTCTCCTCCTTTACTTTAAGAAGCCCTTATGATGACGCATCATAAGCTGTGATTCGAGAGTACGTGTTGTTTCAAGAGCAACACTTACTGCGATCAGAACTGTAGTACCACCCATTGAAAGTGTAGCAAGGTTTTCGTTTGCCATACCCATGAAAATCGGGATAACTGCAATAATTCCGAGGAAGAACGCACCAACGAGAGTGATCTTTGAAAGTACTCTCTGGATGTAATCGGATGTAGGCTTACCGGGTCTGATACCGGGAATACCACCGTTGCTCTGACGGAGATTATTGGCAATTTCAATCGGGTTATACTGAATTGAAACATAGAAGTAGTTGAATGCAATAATAAGGATGAAGTAGATTATTGCATACGGAAGACCTCTTGTGTTGAAGAAGTTGCAGAAGTGATAGTAGAATCCTGATGTAACTGTCGGGTCAAGGGGCTTGAAAAGCTGGATTGTAGCGGGGAGAGACATAAACGACATTGCGAAGATGATCGGCATAACACCGCTCATGCAAATCTTGATCGGAATATGTGTCTTCTGTCCGCCGTACTGCTTTCTGCCTACAACACGCTTAGCATACTGAATCGGAATTCTTCTTTCTGCCTCGTTCATGAAAACGATGAACGCAAATTCAAATATGATAAATAACGCATAGCCGATTGTGATGAAGAGGTACGGATTAGGCTCTTCCTTAGTAAGACCTAAAAGGTGACCTGCAT
>SVNJ01000049.1 GCA_015066955.1 Ruminococcus sp.
ATTCTATAGGCTGATATGGCTGAAATATGTTCTGCGTCGGCTGTGTTTTTGACAATATGTATGCAAGGCTTGACTGCACTGCCACGCCCGCTGCACAGCTAAACGACAGAAGTAATGCCAGTCCCTTGCGGAAGTTAATCGTTTTCAATATCGCTGCTCCTTTCCTTAGAAATTCCGGCAATCAAAAGGCACATTCCTATGCCCTTTGATTGCCGCCCACTCGTGAGAGTGGGTGGCAAAAAAGAGGTAGTTTTATGAAAAAAACTTATTTGCTTTGATTACTTTATAACTACAGCAGCACCTGTAGAAGCAATTGTAAACTGGTTAGCAGAAGTGAGTGCTTCGCCACCGATTGTACAATTTACAAATGTAATAGTTGCATTGGGATTTCTGTCAAGTTCAAGTTCATAGCCAGCTTCGAAATCACAATTTGTTACTACAGTATCTGAGAAAACACAAAGTGTCTTATACTGATTCTGTGAATTGATTCCGAATGAACAATCTGTGAAGCTTGCAGATGTGAAACCACTCCAGCTAATCCAACCCTTAAGAGTTGAATCTTCTACAGTAAGAACACCTGTATTGTCACCGTAAACATTCATAGCATATGTACCATCAAGGTAAGAATCAGTAACAGTAAGGTCACCAGTTATTTTAGCGTCATCAACGTTAGTAAGAGCACGGAGATTTGTAACATCATCTGAATTGTCAACTACGGTAAGACCGCTGATAGAAACATCAGTACCTGCAGGAACATAACCAGCAGGACGAGTTGCACCTGATGCAGGTGTAGCATTTACACTTTCCATTTCTCCAAACCACTTAGCAGCATTTTCAGCAGTTACATCACCAAATGCTGTATCAAGCATATTCTCAGCTGATGTACCACCAAGCTGTGAAGCCTGTGTAAGAACTAAGATATCAAGAAGTCCGTTTCCATTTCCGTCAAGTGCTTCTAAATCTTCGTTTGTAGCCTCTGAACTAATATAAACCTGACAAAGGTTAGGATATGTAGTTTCACCAGCAGGAAGAACACCGTTTAAATGACGATTAACATCTGATGCTCCACGATAAATATACTCATAAACATTATAATTATTGCCATCAATCTGAACATTCTGAATAAGATTATAAACCCAAGGCTGAGTACTACTGTCTGCCTTTTCTGCTATAATAGCACGTGCTTCTTTACGAACCAGAGATCCATCTGTAGAACCAACTTCAACAGCTACAAGCGTACGAACATAAGCATCTGCTTTTCCAGTATTCTCAACAGTAACAAACTTATCTACCGCATTCTTACCTGCAAAAACATTACTCGAACCATAAGAATCAACCTGAGTCATGCGAACAATAGTCTCATCATAACCAGCATACATAGGATCGTTACTGGACAGGCTTGGATCTCCAACGATAGGCAATATTTCCTTACCCTGTTCAAATTCTTCTAAAACAAAGCTTGTTTTATTATCAATAGTATCAGTTTTGTATGTACCATCTTCATTAATTACACGCTGATACTCATGCTGCTGAATTTTTACATTTCCATAAGTCATGCCATTACTATCTGATGATGAATCTGTTAAAAATGCAACAGTTCCACCAACAGCGAGAGCAGCAACAGCAGCGTAGCTTGAGATAGTTAAAGCGGTTTTTTTCCATTTTTTCATAATAATTTCTTCCTTTCATTAATAAATAAAAACGTTATTTTACGGGATATCCCGTATTATACTTTGATTATTCCTGTGTGAGTGCCCATGCCTCTTCCACAGTGTCGATTGCGTCGATTTCAGCGTCACGCTGAACCGCATAGGCAGTTACCGTAAGTGTGGGGTAATTCTCCGCACCATCGGCATCAAGTGCATTAAGCATTTCCTTTGTAACCGTATCAAGAACCGTTACTGTATCATTTGCGATAACACTGAATTCCTGTACAGTGTCAGAACCGTCAATAATACGATAGTAAACACCCTCGTTATTTTCAAGAGCAGTCCAGCCATCAGCAATGCTATAGGTCATAAAATCTTCAAAATTCTCCGATTCATCGAGCTTTACAAAAAGCCAGCAGTCCTCGCTGTCAGCCTCAACAGTTACCTTCGGGTCCTTTGTAATGGAATTTCCGGGTACCATATCGTATGTATTGGTGCTCGGATCATCATCACCGTCATCGGTATCGGTTTCGGTAAGGGTGATGTTGATATCACCGTAGGTAAATGTATTGGTAACAGTTTCTTCGCTAATCAGCCATGCAATAGTGCCTCCTATAGCACCGCTCAGAGCAAGAGTAAGCGCTCCCGTCAGTACAAGAGCCTTGACACCGAAGCGTTTCGGTTCACTTTTCTGCGAATTATCCTTGCCGTGCATTTCCCTTCCTCCCTTCTGTAAGATTTTTTTGGTTATTTCAGCAAACGGAGTACATTCCGCCTTAATGAAAACATAATTTACTCAGCGTACTGAGCGTCGAAAGCATCCCACGCACCGTCCTCGTTATTTTCAAAGCCTGTAGCCTGAATAGCATGTCCGTCAACAACGATTTTGAAGCCGCCGTCAACAAGTGACTGAAGTTCATCACCGTCAAGAGATGACGGAATAATCAGAGTATCGAACAGTGGCTCAAGCTCACCGTCCGTACCGTCAACAATTTCGAAGTAGCGGTACTCATAGGAGATTGTGTTGTCGGTATTTTCGGTTGAGCCGCAGGGAATCCACTTTGCATCATCCATACCTCCGAGAAATGCCGACTGAAAGTCAGTAAGATTATTATCTGCAATAATCGTCTTGACTGCGTTTGCGTTATGCACGGTAAGTATCATACGCACATAAGCCTCTTCGCTTCCTTCTTCAACAGTCAGTGTCGGATCCTTTGTGTACTCGCCGCCTGGAACAATTTTGTACTTGTTTTCAAGAACATTACCATCACCGTCAATGTCGGTCTCAGCGAGTGAAATCGCCACATTTCCGACAGTGAAGGTATTGACAGCCTGTTCCGTATCGCTTAGATACGCAAGAGTTCCCAGTACTGAGCCTGCAACAAGCAGAACCGAACCTGAAACAAGAAGAAGTGCCTTGCCTTTTTTCTTCATCTTCCTTTTCTCCTTTACTAAGATTTATCATTTGTTTCTGATGCATCCTTCTTTTTGCTTTTTTTGTCACTTATAAAGAAGTCTGTTACAAACACATAAGCCATAAGTACAGCAAAAACTGTAATTATCTTCTTTTTCCCTTCGGGGGACTGCAGTTTATTTGCGGTATATCCCGCCTCCGGAAAGGTTAAAAACGGAGTACCTACAACATATTCCTCACTGACGGGCGAGCCGTCGGCTTCTTCGTTAGCGTCTCCCTTTGTACGAAACTTCAGATTATTCCCTTCGGAAATAATTTCTACAATTCTGTGAGTTGCCGTAGTATTTGCATTAAGCCTGAAGGTAATAACATCACCCTCTTTAAGCTCAGACGGTTCAATTTCCTTCACAACTATGAGCGAGCCTGTCGGATATTCAGGCTCCATAGAACCTGAAAGAACCGTGTAAAGCTGTATTCCCATAAATCTTGCTGTCAGAATTGTAATAGCAAGCAAAATAGTTACAGATAGTATAACTCCATTGATAATTTTAAGTATGGTTTTCAGTATTTTAGTCACGTTTTCCTCCGTATATTTTATATCATTCACTAACACATTTTTATTATAATGCATTTATTCTAAAAAATCAAGAGTTTTCAGAATTTTTTTACCGTTTTTCGACAAATAATGTCGATTTTCATAATATCAAATCTCTGGTTTGTTTATATCAACTAAATAATTAGTACTATATGTACACGCCCCGATTTGCTATACATTTTGTATATCAGATAAAAAATAAATGCAGCCGAAGCTGCATTTTTCATATAACAAATTCATTGCCGTACCGATAAATAACGGAAGATTATTTGCAAAGAACTTTGTCAGGTAAAGAAATTATTCGAACCACTACTTTCATATACAGAATCAAAATCATTACGTTCACCGAGAATATAGTCACGAACGCACTGCAAATCATTTGCATTTTTCACTTTATTTTCGGTAACATCAGCAGCCATACGCTGTGAGATAGTGCCGAAGCCTTCTGTTAAACCTTTTCTGAGCAACACAGCGTCAATTGAATCTATTGTACCGTCGGAATTAATATCACCCGCAACAGGTGCATAACAGCAAACAGGCACAGGAATGCCACCCTCGCAGTATATGTATTTTTCGCCCATAAGCTCGGCAAATTCCGCTGAAAGAAGCTCCTCCTCAGTTTTTGATGCAATAATTGAAGTATCTGATCCCGAAGCATATTCAGCGGCAGTTTCAAGGTAATAGCTGTTTACTAATTCCGACGAAGCCGAATCACCGATAAGACCACCCAGAACAAGGGCATTCTCGGAGTCTGAGCCCACTTCCGAATCCGAACTTTTAACTACAGCACCGAAGTTAACGCAGTTCCCCAAATAAGCCATACTTCCTGCAATACCGCCTATATAACAATCCGCATTTCCCTGTACCGCTCCGACAGCACCGCTGTTTACGCAATCTGTGATTGTACCGCCTTTTCCGCTTATTCCGCCTGCAAAGCCTGCAGCAGATTTCGAAGCAACAGCACTTCCGCTATTCATCGACTCACTGATTTCGGTAAAGTCGTCCCTGCAAGTTCCGAGACCGATCAATCCGCCTGCGTATGTTGTTTTCTGAGCAGAGATACCGCCCACAATCGCTTCATTTACGCACTGCCTTATTGATTTTGCACCAAAACCGCAGATACCTCCGCCGTAGACATTTTTCTCCTCAGATTTTACCAGCATACCCCCTATACCAAGATTCTCGCATATTACAAACTCAGTGCCCTGAGCTATACCTGCAATACCGCCTGCATAGCTTTCGCCCGATACCGATTCAGATTTTATAATCACATAATTACTGCAGTTATCGAAAACAGAATCATCAGCAAAGCCTGCAATTCCGCCTGCAAAAACAGAATTTTCTTCTGAATATGCACTTATTTCAGCACCATTGGTGCAATTAATAAACTGCGTACCTACCGCATATCCGCAGATTCCTCCCGATTTAGATGTGCCGTTCACTGTACCCTCTTCAAGGATTACATTTTTTATTACAGCACTGTCAAGCATTCCGAAAAGTCCACTGTTTTCGCAGTTTTCGGTTTTAAGTCCATGCACCATATAACCGTTTCCGTTGAAAATGCCGCTGAAGGGAGTGTCCATTCCTATCGGAGTCCACATAAAACTGCTGAGTTCAGTCTTACTTCCCCAGTCGGTTTCAACCTTGATATAATCATTAATATATATGTCAGCTTCGAGATTCACCGTTTTCCCCTCAAAGCTGTTTCCGCCGTTTACAAGCTCAGCAAGTCCCGCAAGCTCCTCAGGCGTAGTTATGCTGAAAGTAGTTTCAGCCTCGTTATACCACAATATATCAGAAGTTCCGTCCCACCTTTCGTTTTCTTCATCAATAAAACTGAAAGCATTCACGCAGAACGGCAGTGATGATAAACAAACAGCCGCCGAAACCATTACGCTTATGTACTTTTTCAAAGTAATTCCCCCTCATTAAATATAATTTTATATTACCATATCTCATTGCAAAAGTCAAATATAATAAACATTTCTTGCGTATTATTGACAAAAACTTATTTTTGTATTACAATTACTAAAAAGGAAATATGATTCATTAATATTTTTTCGCATTATAACCAAAAGGAGCTGAATTATGAAAAAACAAAACCTTCTCAAAAGATTTTTCAGTACCGTCTCTGCAATTTGCCTTGCAGGTAATCTTGCTGTACATTTTCCTGTTTCAACCGCCTCTGCACTCGCTGATTCGGGACTTAACTATACCGAAAGCACTGAGTACGAGCTGGGTTCATGCGACAGTGGCTACACATCATGTCCTTGGATCAGAGCACAGCCCGGAAAGAACTGGACAACCTCAATCAGCCGTTATTCACTTCTGCTTATCGGCATAGGCGGCTATTCATCAGCCATGAATGAGGACGGCATTGACTACGATTTTGACGAAATATTCTTCACAAGCCTCGAAAACACGCTTAAAAGTGCACGTTCAAATGGTGCAACGGTCGGACTGCGTTTCCGCTATGACGACAACGGAACAGAAAATCCCGAACCTGCTGACTTTTCTCAGGTTCTGCGTCATATCGAGCAGATAGGCGAAAGCGGTCTGCTTTATAAATATGAGGACGTAATATCCTTTGTGGAAACCGGCATGGTAGGCTGCTGGGGCGAACAATGGGGTGGAAAGTATACCTCCCTTGAACACAAGGCACAGGTTCTTGACGCATTCCTCAATATTACGCCCGATACAATTCCTGTTACAGTTCGTACTCCCAATACCTTCCGTCAGTGGCTTTCAGATTATTGCGGTATTTCAACAACTGCCACTGATATGAGCTATAATATTAACGACCCTGAACTTGCAAAAAAAGCCGCAAGAGTGGGTATGTACAACGACGGATATATGGGTTCTGACAGTGATTTGGGCACCTATTCAAACCGTACAGGCGAAACGGCATGGCTGTCCACCGCACCTTCCTACGGCGGTGAATTTTCGGGAAATGACGAATGGAGACTGAAATACACAACATGGCAGCCCGAATATGCTCTTTCCGAAATGTACTACACAAACCTTCTGCGAATAAACAGCAATATGTACCGCACACGTACCGTAAGCAGTGTATATGCTACAGAGGAAGAGGCACAGGCAAGACTTGACGAAATCGATACTCTTTACGAAAACTGCGGTCTCGGTGATTACGACTACACAGGCACAATAACTCAGAGTGATTCAGGATATACCGCAAGCTGGAAATGGATGGGCTATGATGATTTCATTTTCGACCCCGAGCTTGATTCAAAGCTTGGTGTTTCATGCGATAACAGTGCATTCTACGGCGAAACCGTATGGCAGTTCATGCGTGCACATCTCGGCTATCGCTTTGTACTGCGTTCAAGCATGCTGAGTGAGTATGCTGATGCAGGTGGTACGCTTAATATGGAGTTTTCCGTAGAAAATACGGGATTTTCCGAAGCTCCGAAGGATAAGGAGGTTGAAATTCTCCTCTCTGACGGAGATATAACATACACGTACACAACAAATCTCAACGCAAGAGACTGGGCATCCGCAACACTGAATGAGGAATCACTTGAACTTAATCTTCCGCAGACCATGCATGGCGGAAAATGGAACGTATATATGCGTATCTCCGACCGCAACGAGGATAACGCTTACGATACCCTTTTCTGCACAAAATTTGCAAATGAGGACTTACAGTACAATACAAGCCTCAATGCAAACTATATGGGAAGTATAAACATCTCAGGAGAACCCGACCCCGAAAAGGAAGAATATTCCGACACACGCCCTGCAGGCTATTACACTGATTCAGAGCCTGTTTCTATCAGCGAAACAGACAAGGTCGAGCTTCTCGATAAAAGCTATACCTTCACCGAAAGCGATCACGGCGGATATACTTTCTTATATAAAATTGAAGGCATTACCGAAACTATGCAGCTTGGCAACTGGTATACGTCATTTACTGTAAACGGCTCAGGCTATGGCAGTGCATACACAACCTATGGTCTGAACACACGCAATCAGGAGCTTTCTGAGGACGGCTATTACGCACTTCACCTACCATTTTTCGGCTGCGTATTCAATTGTCAGGACACAGCAGATGCAGAAACCTCAGTACTTACCTCCCTAACCTTCAATGACAGCAGAAATTACTGGAGCGAGGATACCTTCACTTCTCTCGGAGGTAATTCTAATGTTACGATTACACCCATTGCATTCCTTGAAGGCGGACATCAGGGCTACAGCGTCACATATCATCTGCCTGACAGTGATATAACTTATTCGGACGAAACGTATTACAGCTTCAAGGATTCCGTACATCAGTCCATCAACAACAAGCCTGCCGTAACAGCACTTTCTCTCCTTGATAAGGAATGCACTGACAAGTACATCGATAAGGACGGAAGCGTGTACAAGCTTCTCGGATTCACTACCAAAAAGGACGATAAAAGCTGTCTGATTGATGAGGACTTTATTGCTATGGGTACAATTGACCTTTATCCTTATTATGAGCTTGACAGGTCTGCAACCAATCTTAATGAATACACACTTGAGCTTACAAACGGTGCAGACAGTCAGGGCATACGCTATGTCCTTGATGAACATTCAATGACTGCATCGGTAGGCGACAACAGTTACTGGGAAAACAACAGCGGTCTCGCATCGGGCGGAAGTATAATAATACCCGCTTATGTTGTAAGCGAGGGAAAGAAGTACACCGTAGTAATTATAAGCGAAAACGCTTTCAGTTCAGACACTTTTGTTACTGATGTGACTATCCCCTCAACAATTGATTGCATAAGGGATAACTCCTTCTGCAAGAGTACGACAATATACGCATACAAAGGAAACACCGCCGCAGAAACTCTCGAAAGTAACGGTTATAACGTGGTGTACCTAGACTTACCGATAGAAAAAGGCGACGTAAACTCAGACGGATATATAAACGATGCTGACCATATCGACCTTACAGGGTGGCTTCTGGGAAATGATGTTGCCATAAACGGCAGTGCGGCTGATATGAACTCGGACGGATACGTCGATTCCCTTGACCTTGTTCTTCTGAAACAGAAAATTTACGGTTAAAATCAATAAAAATACAGGTTCGGTACAAACTGCCGGACCTGTTTCCTTTTCTGCCGAATTATACCATTTTATAAACCACCGCCTGATATAACTATACGTATAGTTTATATTTTTATTTGTACATATTGCGGTAATCATCGTTCAACTCAGGTATTGTGATTTTGTATAAAATGCATATATTTTCTTGATATAAAACGCCGAAATCACGAAAATAAGGGCTTTGTTCATAATTTATTAATCCCTTTCCAAAAATTTCCGCTATAATAAAATTATACATATTGTAGGCAACCTTACCGAAAGAAGTGTGATTAATATGCTGAAAACAAACCTGAATAAAATCAAATCCGCAATTGTAAGCGGTATCATGACGGTATCAGCCCTCACTGTACCGTTTTCCGCATCTGTTTCACCATCAATAACCGTTTCAGCTGCCGAAACCGATAACTACGCAAAGCTCCTTCAACATTCCCTCTATTTTTACGACGCTAATATGTGTGGTACACAGGTAAATGAAAAAACTCAGCTTACCTGGAGAAGCGACTGCCATACAAGCGACGAGGTTGACGGCGGCTTCCATGATGCAGGTGACCATGCTATGTTTGGCCTGCCGCAGGGATATACCGCTTCTACACTCGGCTGGGCTTACTATGAATTCAAGAATTCCTATGACGCTCTCGGTCAGACAGCACATTACAAAACTATTGCAACTTATTTTGCTGACTTTTTCAAGGCAAGCACAAAGCTTTCGGGCAACTCGGTTTCAAGCTTCTGTATTCAGAAGGGAATCGGAGCTACAGACCACAATTACTGGGGTGCACCTGAATCACAGGGCTATCGCGGCGGCTGTGACTGGAGAAGCTCGGGCTGCGGTGATATTGCCGCTGAATATGCCGCTGCACTCGCTGTAAACTACGTTAACTTCGGCAATGCAGAGGACCTTACCTACGCAAAAGCACTTTATAACTACGCAAAAAACAACGCTTCCATATCAACGGGTGACTGCAGTGACTTCTACAAGTCCTCAAGCGTTGATGACGATATAGCTTGGGCGGCTGGCTGGCTGTACCTTGCAACAAACGATTCCACATACAGAAATGACCTTTCAAGCAGAAGCGGTGCTGTATATTACACACACTGCTGGGACAACGTTTCTCTCGGTGCCGCTATTCTCAAAGGCGAAATCACAGGCGACTGGAGCGGTGCAACAGGCTTCCTGAGCAGCAAGTGCAACAGCAGCAATTACCTCTTTATTGACGGATGGGGCTCTGCACGTCACAATGCCACTACTCAGCTTGCGGCACTCGCTGCAACTAAGCACGGCAAGGCAAACTATGGCTCTTGGTCTCAGGGACAAATGAACTACCTTCTCGGCAACAACCCCGCAAACACCTGCTTTGTTGTCGGATTTGCGAACAATTCTGCTTCAAAGCCTCACCACAGAGCATGCTCGGGAACTAATTCCTCAAAGGATGAATCTCCTTCAAAATACGTTCTCGTAGGTGCACTTGTCGGAGGCCCCTCCGATGCAAACGGCAGTTATCGGGATTTACGTGACGATTTTCAGTGCAACGAGGTTGCCCTTGACTACAACGCCGGTCTTGTAGGTGCGGCGGCAGGTCTTTACTCAATATACAAGACAGGTTCACTTGATTCTTCAATAGTTGGAGTGAAAACCTCATCTTCACAGCCTGCACCAACCACTACCACAACTACCACAACAACTACTACAACTAAACCTCCCGTTGTTACCACAACTACAACAAAGGCTGAAACTCCTGTAACAACTACAACAACAAAGCCTGCAACACCTGTAGTTACCAACAAAAACAGCGCTTCAGCTGAAATAAACGAAAGCATCGTTAAAAACGGTGCCACCAATTCCGTATCCGTTAAGATTTCAGACCTTATCCCTGCAGGTGCAACACCTTATGCATTCACTGTAAACCTCAGTGCTTCGGGCGATATAGGAAATCTTGTGTATGCCGGAAATGTTCCGCTTGACGTTTCAAGCAAGCAGTATGACGGCAATGATAATTTTGGAAGAAACGCTTCCGTATATTTCGACGCATCAGAAATTAAGGACACTATCAATGTTGACGGTGAATTCAAATTCAATATGTGGTGGTGGAGCGGTGTTGATACAATTAATGTTGACTCAATCACAATAAGCTATGAGCTTCCCGTTGATTCTGAGATTACTACTGTTCCGACAACAACTACTACCACGACAACAACAACAACTACTACCACAACCACTACGACTACCACAACAACTACGACAACTACCACGACTACGACCACTACCACAACTACTACAACTACCACTACGACCACAACAACAACTACTTCAACAACTACGACTACGACCACTACCACAACTACAACAACTTCTACCACAACATGCACAGAACCTCCTCCGACTACAACTACTACCACAACAACTACAGAAGAACCCATTACCACAACTACAACAACATCCGCTGAACCGATTACAACAACTGTTTCCACAACAGAGATACCCACAACAACCGAACCTGTCGAAGCAGAAAAAGAGGGCGACGCAAACAATGACGGAAACGTAAATGTCGCCGACCTCGTATTCATGCAGAAATACGTCATAAGAAAAAACACCATGACTCCTGAACAGGGTAAAAAATCAGACCTTACCCACGACGGAAGAATTGACGTTTTTGATGTTGTAAGACTCAGAAAAATTCTGCTTTCATTAGTATAACTCACACTTAGGGGAACTCCTACGGGGGACAAGAAATAAAAAGACAGGGTACTGAGATTTTCTCGGTACCCTGTTTTGCATTATTCCCATTTCTCCCATACTTCGGGACAAAAACCTATTACAGCATCCCTTCCGCTTCGTACAACAGGAGTTTTGATTATATGCTGATTCTCAAAAACCTTTTCCTCCTTATCACTTTCGGTAAGGTACTTTATCAGCACAAGCAAGTCCTTATCCTTTGCTTTATCATCAATCATACAGTCGATTCCGCCTACTGCCTTTTTTACTGCATTGAATTCTCCTTTACTCATACCCTTTTCCTTCATGTCAATAAGCTGATACTTTATTTTACGCTCCTTGAAATAGCGTTCAGCCTTTTTTGTGTCAAAACACTTCTTTGTACCGAAAATCTGTATATTCATAGCTTCCCTCCGTGTTGTTTTTATAACATTATACCACATTAACAGTCAGAGTTCAACAGAAAAGTACGTCAGACTTCAAATCCGCCGTACTTCCGATTTTTATATCTGTGGAAAAATAGTGTTCTTCGGCGTACCGCCCTGTCTCATTGTAAGCTCACTCTTACCGATAAGGTACTTGTTCATTGAAACAAGATCTGCCGCTGACACGCTGCCGTCATTATTAGTATCACCCGATATATGCTTATCACCGCTGACAAGACGTTTTCTGAGAATTACAAGGTCAAAACCGTCAACAAATCCGTCGTCGTTAAGGTCGCATGTTTTATAGTATTCCTCAACAGGCTCTAAAATCCACTTCTGACAATTATGTCCGTTAATCTCAAACTGCTGTACGTTTCCGCCGTTGTCATTTCGTGCATCGGTCATTTCAATGACACTTCTGTCATTGGTTGACTTTGTTGCGATATAATATGTACCGTCATTGCTTGCAACAAACTTGAATTTCTGAGCATCGGAATCCGTATCGGTGTATATGCCGATATTCGTCTGATTATCAGGCTTTCCGTAGTCAAGGTCAAGAAGGAATGTACTTCCGTCTCCAAGTCCCGAATATATTTCGTAATATCCGTTCCCGACAGCCTTCACATACCACGTATTATACTCAGCCGCACCGTCCGCTTTATATTGTACAACATTTGCACCGGCTTCGTCCTTGCCGTTTGCAACAGTCATATAAAGTCCACTGTTTACATTTTTTATTCTGTATGCACCTTCGGGTATTTCACTTCCCTCAGCAGGCCTGTTCTGCTGTACCTGCGGATAAATATTATTGAAAACCTCCAGCGATTCAAGAGGCTTGCCCGAGAAATCAAACAGTGCCTGATTATCGTAGGACGAACCGCCTGCCCCAGATTCAGCCGAAGAATCGTACTCACCTGCATAGTCGGTTGCCCAGCCCGAACCGTAATTTTTCCACAGCTGACTCTGTTCATACCATGAAATACCGTTTACGCCAAGCCATGCAGGCTCCCAGTAAAATGCACCTATGCCCTTTTTGCCCACATTCGCCACAGCCTGAAACACGTCGGTTAGGCACTGTGCCTGTCCCTCAACAGATATATCATATCTTAAGTCCACTCCGTCCGAGCTTGATGAAACAGCATTACCGAAGGTATCTCCGTCATCATCGGTATAAGGGTAAGCAGTTTCCGCAACCATAACGTATTTATTATAGGTATTGCCGATTGATTTCAGAACTGACGTAAGATTATCGGTTGTGCCGTGCCAGTAAGGATAGTATGAACAAGCAAAAACATCATAGTCAACACTGCACTCGTTCAGCACCTGTGCATACCAGTCAAAATATCCCGTAGCGGGATTTGCAAAGTGAAGTGCAATCATAACGGAGCTGTCAAATTCACGCACTGCCTTACAGCCGCTTAAAAAAAGGTCGCAGATCTTGTACATATCTGTTTCACCGCAGAAGAAGCAGTTTGTTTCATTGCCTACCTGAACCATGCCGATATCTCCGCCTGCATCCGATATTATTTTAAGACTTTCCTTTGTGTAGTCATAGATAGCCTGTTTTTTCTGCTCATGGCTATAACTGCTCCATGCCTTCGGAACAGTCTGCTTTCCGGGATCCGCCCAGAAGTCGGAATATTGCAAATCAACAAGAAGTTTAAGTCCGTATTTTGCCGCTCTTTTGCCTATTTCAGCAGCAGTATAAACATCATTGTTGCCTCCGCCATAGCTGTTGCCATTGTTATCGTACGGCGAATTCCAGACACGCACACGAATATAGTTCACACTGTTATCAGCAAGCGTCTTAAAAATGTCCTGTTCGTTTCCGTACTCGTTATAGAATTTTACGCCTGCCTCCTCAATTGCAATTATTGAAGAAACATCAACGCCTCTTATGGGTTCACCGCCGTTTACGGAGCTGTCAAACTCATTGAAATAAACGGCATTTTCCGATGCTGCGTAAGAGGGCACAGCTGAAATCAGTGCAGCCGAGAGTGCTGTAAGCGTTACAGCCGCCGCAAGTGCAATGATTTTTTTAAGCTTCATATTCAATCCCCCTGTCTCCGAAGTCTTTTCGGATTCTGATATAATATAAGATAATTATATTATCGGGTACAACAAAAGTCAATATATTATAGTGCTTTTCAGATGACATTTTGTATTTTCCGAAATAACCTTATACATGATAAACAGCCGCAGGGATTATCCTGCGGCTGAATATACATCAGCTTACAAAGCTGTCGATTTTTCCAGCAACATAGCTCTGAAGTCTTACCATGTCCGCAATAAATATTTTGCCGTCACAATCAACGTCCATCGAAGCCTCTGATGCACTGTCAGCAAAGCCATAGAGGAAGCCATGTCTTGCAAGAACAACGTCAAAAATATTGATTACACCATCACGGTTCAAATCTCCCGGAGTATAAG
>SVNJ01000146.1 GCA_015066955.1 Ruminococcus sp.
AGGGAGACCGAACATGTAAGCCTTAGCGGGCATTGTCTGGTGGAATGCTGTATCAAATACAACAACCTGAGGAACATTCTCGGGAATAACCTTCTTGCAAGCCCAGAGAGCAAGTGCGTGTGGGTGGTTATGTACGGGAGCAAGCTCCTGGAGGTCGTCAATCTTCTGAATAACTTCATCTGTAACGAGAGTGGTCTTGTCGAATACCTCAGCACCCTGCACGATTCTGTGACCTACAGCTGAGATTTCATCCATACTCTTGATAACAGCTGCATCGCCTGTTGTAAGAGTTTCAACGAGCTTTTCGAAAGCTTCTGTGTGAGTAGGGAAATTGCAGTCAGCATCATAGCTTCTGCCATCGTTTGTCTTGTGGGAGATGTGACCGTCGATACCGATTCTGTCACAGTTACCCTTTGCGATTACGCTCTCATCCTTCATATCGATAAGCTGATACTTAAGTGAAGAGCTTCCTGCGTTTACAACCAAAATAATCATTAAACACATTCCTTTCAATACCAAATTGATTTTTACATATAATATTATATACTTTTTTCAGCAAAAAGCAAGTCTTTTTCCGAAATTTTATTTTTTTATTCTGACAGGTACTGAGAATACTTCGTAATACCGTCAAAAAGGCGGCTTTGCGGTAACATACAATTTTTAAGAAAAGAGGGAAAATAATGAAAGTCAGCGGAATAATCTGTGAATACAATCCATTCCATAACGGACACCTTTACCACATAAGAAATACACGTCAGAACGGTGCAACTCATGTTGTGGCAGTAATGAGCGGAAACTTCGTACAGCGTGGCGATACGGCTATAATGGACAAGCTTGACCGAGCACGTCTTGCGGTGAAGTCGGGTGCAGACCTTGTAATAGAGCTTCCTGTACAATACAGTCTTTCGTCTGCGGAATTTTTTGCGACGGGTGCAGTGTGGCTTCTGAAATCTCTCGGGGTGGTTGACGAGCTTTCCTTCGGAAGTGAATGCGGCGATACTGATATGCTTGCACGTACACTTGAAGTATCTGAGCGTGCGGCGGCTGAGCGTAAGGACGAAATCCGAAGCATAATGGAAAAGGGCTACACCTACCCAAGAGCACTCAATTCCGTTATAAGCGGAATAAGCTCTGAGGCTGCAGCAGTTATTTCCGAACCGAATAATCTTCTTGCAATAGAATATATGCGTGCACTCAAAAGCTTCGGTACATCCATAAAGCCCTATACGGTCAAGCGTAAAAGTGCCGCTCATGACAGTATTGCACCGACCGACGAATATGCAAGTGCATCATACATACGTGAGCTTATCTCAAAAGGTGTATCGGGCATTGACGCAATAAGTGCATTTACTACACCTTTGTGGGCGGACGAGGTTTCAAAAGCCGTAAGAAACGGTGAAACAGCCGATATTAACCGCCTTGAAAGGGTAATCCTCTATAAGCTCAGGACTGCCTCCGTTAAGGAAATCGCAAATCTTCACGATGTGGGACAGGGACTTGAACACCGCATATACGGTGCAAGAATGGCAGGCTCACTTGAAGAGCTTCTGTTTACGGTCAAGACAAAACGCTACACAATGGCACGCATAAGAAGAATTCTGCTTTCGCTCCTCATTGGAATAAACAAGCAGGATATGACGCATCTTCCGCCATACGGACGCATTCTTGCAATAAATGAGCGTGGAAGGGAAATACTTGCTGCAGCAAAGGGTAAGGCTACACTTCCGTATGCTACATCAATAGCAAAGCTTTCGCAGAAAAACAGCACCACACGCCGTTTTGCGGAGCTTGAAATAAGAGCCTCTGATATTTACGGACTTGCCCTTGATACGGTAAATTCCGCTCAGAAGGACTATAAAGCAAAAATAATGCTGGATTTGGAGTAATGACCTTGAAGAAAAAACTGACTTTAACGCTTGTTTTAATGCTTATACTTTCCTCTGCGGCTTCATGCAAAAAAGAGGTTGATAATATGGAATCGGATGACTATATTGCGGCAAATGCATCTGTATCGGAAACAGAAGAAGTGACAACCGAGCCTCAGACTGCCGAGCCTACGGAAGAACCTACTACCGAGCCGCTTCTGCTCCCCGAAAATTACGATATATCTCCGTCATATGCCCTTGATGTGGAGAATATATTGCAGAAGCCCGAGCTTCCTACAGGCTGTGAGGTTACAGCACTTGCAATCGCACTCAACTATCATGGCTTCAATATAGACAAGGTAGAGCTCTGCGACCGTTTTCTGCCGATTGACCCGAATGGCGAGTATACCTTTGACGAGAAGTACATAGGCAATCCGAAGCTTGACAACGGTTTTGGCTGTTACGCTCCCGTAATCGTGGAAACTGCCGAAGCTTACTTTGAATCCGTCAGTGCGGAGTGGAAGCCGCTGAATCTTACGGGAACGGAGTTTACCGAACTTTTCTACCAGCTTGAAAAAGGACGTCCCATTGTTATATGGGCAAGCATGGGACTTAAGGATGTAACCTTTGAGCTGAGATGGAAAACAGAAGACGGTGACGAAGCATGGTTTGCAACTCTTGAACACTGCATGGTGCTGACAGGC
>SVNJ01000050.1 GCA_015066955.1 Ruminococcus sp.
AACGTTTGAAATCTTGAATACGTTTCTTACCTCTGCACGTCCGAGATCAACATCTCTGAACTTAGGAGCAAGCATACCCTTCATAGCGGTTGTGATTTCTTCGATTGCGTCATAGATGATTCTGTAAAGGCGGATATCAACGCCGTCACGGGCAGCATTTTCTGCGGCAACGGGATCGGGTCTTACGTTAAAGCCTACGATAATCGCATTTGACGCGTTTGCAAGCATTACGTCGCTTTCCTTTACAGCACCAACGGCACCGTGAATAACTCTTACTCTTACCTCGTTGTTTGAGAGCTTTTCAAGTGACTGCTTTACAGCCTCAACAGAGCCCTGAACGTCAGCCTTGACGATAACGGGAAGCTCCTTGATTTCGCCGTCGGCAATCTGGCTGAAGAGGTTATCGAGAGTAACCTTCTTGTAGGAGTTGAACTGTTCCTGCTTAGCCTCATGCTTTCTCTTCTCAACAAGCTCTCTTGCAAGACGCTCATCCTCAACAGCGTTGAAGATATCGCCTGCACTCGGAACCTCTGCAAGACCTGTAATCTCTACAGGAACGGAAGGACCTGCACTCTTAACAGTGCGTCCCTTATCATTTGTCATTACACGTACACGTCCAACGGCAGTACCTGCGATAATAACGTCACCCTGATGAAGTGTACCGTTCTGAACGAGAACAGTAGCAATAGGACCTCTGCCCTTGTCAAGACGAGCCTCAACAACAGTACCCTTAGCAAGTCTGTCGGGGTTAGCCTTAAGCTCCTTGACCTCTGCAACGAGAAGTACGTTTTCGAGAAGCTCATCAAAGCCCATACCTGTCTTTGCGGAAACGGGAACGCAGATAACATCGCCGCCCCAGTCCTCGCATACGAGGTCATACTTTGTAAGCTCTTCCTTGATTCTGTCGGGGTTAGCGCCTTCCTTATCCATCTTGTTGATAGCAACGATAAGTGAAACTCCCGCAGCCTTTGCGTGGTTGATTGACTCAACGGTCTGAGGCATGATACCGTCGTCTGCGGCAACTACGAGAATAGCGATATCGGTAATATTCGCACCTCTTGCACGCATTGAAGTGAACGCCTCATGTCCGGGAGTATCGAGGAATGTGATGTCCTGACCGTTTACGTTAACCTGATAAGCACCGATGTGCTGAGTGATACCGCCTGCTTCGCCTGCGGCAACGTGAGCATTTCTGATTCTGTCGAGAATAGAGGTCTTACCGTGATCAACGTGACCCATAACAACAACGACAGGACATCTGGGTGAAAGGTTTGTATCGTCGTCATCGCTGTCGTCGATAAGACGCTCCTCGATAGTAACGATAACTTCCTTTTCAACCTTTGCACCAAGCTCCTCTGCAACGAGTGAAGCTGTATCGAAGTCGATTTCCTGATTGATAGAAGCCATGATACCGAGACCCATAAGCTTCTTTATAACCTCAGTAGCTGTAACCTTGAGACGTGTAGCAAGCTCGCCTACGGTAATCTCATCGGGGATAAGAACCTTGAGCTGCTGCTTTCTTGCACGCTCAAGCTCGAGTCTCTTGAGCTTTTCAGCCTCGCTCTCCTTCTTGGAGAACTGCTGTCGGTTTCTCTGTGCAGACTTCTGATTGATTTTCTGCTTCTTTGAGGAGTAGTTGTCATTCTTATGCTTATTGGAAGCAGCCATCTGGTCGTAACGCTCATTGTACTTATCGAGGTCGATATAGCTTCCTCTTGTATCAACGGTACGTCTCTGAGTAGCGGTTGAAGCTGTCTCTGAGCTGAATGAAACGTTAAGCTTGGTCTTTTCGCCTCTTTCCTGAGGCTTAGCCTGCTGCTTCTTTTCGTTTTTCTTGCTTTTCTTATTCTGCTGCGGCTCTGCCTTGGGAGCTTCCTTCTTCGGCTCTTCCTTTGCTGGCTCTGTCTTGGGAGCTTCCTGTGCCTTAGGAGCTTCCTTTACAGGCTCAGCCTTAGGAGCTTCCTTGACTGCAGGCTTTTCCTCAGTCTTCGGAGCAGTCTCTGTCTTTTTGGGCTGTGCCTTCTTCTCGGCAGGCTTCTTTTCTGCCTTAGGCTTTTCGGTCTTTGCAGCAGCCTTCTTTTCGGGCTTCTTTTCCTCAGCCTTCTTCGGCTGCGGCTTTTCATCCTTTGAGGAAGCGAAGTACTCGTCAAAGGACTCAACCTCATGAAGCTTTGAGTAGTGTTCAAGGAGAAGGTTCATTTCGTCCTCATTGAGACCCGAGCCTGTTTTCTTTTTATTGTCACCCTTCTGAGCAAAGAAATCAATAAGCTCCTGTGCGGAAACATTAAGGTCCTTTGCTGCATCACTTAACTTTATTTTTTTGGTCATAGGCTTAATTACCTCCAGTTGAAATCGTATCTGCCGCATACCCTGCGGCTTATGTTTTTATCCGTAATCTATATTTACGCATGAATCATGCGATATCGCTGCTTTCTTCGGCAATTTCAATGAATTTGTCTGAAAAGCCCTTGTCGCACACTGCAATCACAGCCGTATTCTTACCTGTAAACACCGCAAGCTCTTCCTTTGAGCTGAGTATTCTTATAAGGGGCACGCTGTATTTATCGCAGATGAAGGAAACCTCCTTCATGGTTCTTTCCGAAGCGTCGCACGCTGCGATTACACAGAACGCCTTTGCGGACTTTACAGCTTCCGCAACCATATCAAAGCCCTTGACGGCTCTGCCTGCCTTGATGCATATTGTAAGAAGATTAATTATTTTTTGGTTCTGCTGCAAGTTCACCCGCCATCACCTCATAAACACTTTCTTCTATCTTGCATGAAAAGGACTTTTCGAATCTGCGTCCCTTTCTTGCCTTTTCAAAGCAATCTGCACTGCGGCATATATAAGCGCCTCTGCCCTGCTTTTTGCCTGTAAAATCAAGGCTTATTTCGCCTTCGGGAGACTTGACGACACGTATAAGCTCCTTTTTCGGCTTCATTTCATTGCAGCCGAGACACATTCTCATGGGAATTTTTTTCGGCTTCATAATTATTCCCCGTCAGCCTCTGCGATAATCTCATCGCCTTCAGCTTCTGTCTCAGCCTCTTCATCAAGGACTACGCTTTCTTCCGCTGCAATATCCTCTGCGAAGATTTCCTCGTCCTCATCGGGAACAATTTCCTTTTCGGGGAGCTTGAAATCAGGCTTGATTTCGGGAGCTTCTTCGCCTGTTACCGCATCAAACTGAGGCTTGATGTCAATCTTGAAGCCTGTAAGCTTAGCTGCAAGCTTTGCATTCTGTCCCTTGTTTCCGATAGCAAGCGAAAGCTGATTATTCGGAACAACAACCGTACAGGTTTTTTCTTCAAGGTCTGTGATAACGGTTTTAAGAACCTCTGCGGGAGCGAGTGCTCTTGCAATGAACTCTTCGGGAGTTTCGCTGTAGGGGATAATATCGATTTTTTCGCCGCTGAGTTCATTTACAACTGCTGTTATTCTTGAACGCTTTGCACCGATACATGCACCTACCGCATCAACATTCGGGTCCTTTGACCATACGGCAATCTTTGTTCTTGAGCCTGCCTCACGGGATATGGACTTAACCTCAACTGTACCGTCGTAGATTTCGGGAACTTCGATTTCGAAAAGTCTCTTTACGAGGTCCTTATGTGTACGTGAAATTTTTACAACAGGCTTCTTGTTCTTGTTTGTGATACCTGTGATATAAACCCTGACAGCTCTTCCCTCTTCAAGATTTTCACCGGGAATCTGCTCATTGCGGAAGAGATAAAGCTCTGTACCCTCGTAAATAACGGTAACAGTACCTCTGCCGGGTTCAATCTGTGAAACCTTAGCTGTGATGCACTCATGCTCCTTTGACTCAAAGCGTGCAAGCATCTGCTCTCTGTTGATTTCACGAAGGTCGCCCTTGATTGACTGCTTAGCTGAAAGGGCAGCCATTCTTCCGAATTTTGAAATATCAATCTGCTTGAGAATCTTACCGCCTACGTAAGCATCGGGGTCGATAGTTCTTGCAACGTCGATATTTACCTCATTCTCATCGATCGGGTAATCGTCGATAACCTCCTGCTCGATGTACATTTCAAACTTCTTTGTAGCGGGGTCGATTTCCACACGGATATTCTCCTCGCTGTGGGGATAAGCCTTTCTTGCAGCCTTGAGCATTGCTGACTTTACCTTTTCGATAAGAAGCTCTGTTTCAACGCTGTTTTCCTCTCCGAGAAGGCTGAGTGCCTCGAAGAAGCTGCTGTAGCCCGTATCGGGATTGCTGACTGTTTTTTTCTTTGCCATGTCTTTTCATTCCTCCAGATATATTTATTCAAATTCCATATAAAGCTTTACATAGGATATGTCCGAAAGGGCATAGCTTTTTTCCTGCCCGTTTTCGTCCGTAACCGTGACGCTTTCCTTGTCTGCGCCGGAAAGGATTCCTGTGATTTCCTTTACGCCGTCAACTGCTCTGATAAAGTGGACTCTCACCTCATCGCCCATACAAACCTCAAAATGCTCGGGCTTTACAAGCTCTCTTTCGAGTCCCGCAGAGCCTACCTCAAGCACATAGCTCTGAGAAATAGGATCCTCCCTGTCGAGAATATCGTTGATAGGTCTTGTAGCTCTTTCGCAGTCATCAATGGAAATACCTTCGTCCTGATCAATGAACACACGAAGATACCACATTGCACCCTCTTTTTCGTATGCCACGTCCCAAAGGAAGTAGCCCAGCTCATCGGTTATGGGCTTAACAAGGTCGTAGACACGCTGCTCGGTGCTTCCGAATTTTTTCAGCTTCAAAGAATATCACTTTCCTTTCATTGAAATATTGATATAGTCCATATACAAACGAAAGACCGGAAGTGCTCCGGTCTTTAGCTTAAACTATCATTATATTGTATTATATCACTATTCAAACGAAAAATCAAGTGTTTTTCTGAATTTTCCGAGAAAAATTTCAGGCATTTACCAAGCCTGTCTACCGTCAAATCCACCAATAAATATACAGTACTTTATTGCTATTTTCCAATCTTTCAGGCAATATACTCCAAAAGCTTGACAATCGTGGGAATAAAATGTATAATAATTATGATTAAATGTACCGTCTGCCACCTCAGCAGCGGTGTGAAAGGAGTTTAATAATCATGAAAAATCTTAAGAGATGCCTTGCTGTTCTTCTTTCTGTTACAGCAATGATGAGCACTGCCGTATCCTGCAATAAGAAAGAAGAATCCTCAAGCTCAGAGGACAACACCCACTATAAATCTGAGGACGAATTCTCCGTAGAGGCAGGAGAAGACGTCAAGGGTGAAAACGACGCAGATATCAGCGGTCAGACTATCTACTGGCTTGCAGACTACGATATCAACCCACAGAACAACAACGACCGTTCCGTTGCCCTCTCCCTCTTCGAGGACGTTTACGGCGGTAAAATAGAATGGATTCAGTGTACTTCCGAAGAAAAGTTCTCAACTCTCGCTCAGAGAATCCTTGCAGACCAGCCTGTAGATATGTTCCCCTATGAGTGGGACGCAGTTCCGAACGGCGTAAGCAAGGACCAGTACCAGCCCCTTGACGAATACTACGATATTCTTGAAATGGATACAGACCTCTGGGACGGCATGGAAGATGTAATCGACATGTTTGAATATAACGGCTCACACTATGTAATTCCCTACTGTGTATCCGACCCGCTTCTTATTACATACAGCAGAAAGCTTATGGAAGCAGAGGGTCTTGACGACCCCCGTGAGCTTTACGAAAAAGGCGAATGGGACTGGGACGCTCTCATGGAAATGATGAACACATTCGTTTCAAATGCTCCCGAGGGCGTTACACGCTACGGTATCAATGGCTGGTTCGGTCAGGCTGCAATGCAGTCAACAGGTGAAACCGTTGTCAAGTATGAGGACGGAAAGTTTGTCAACAATGTTGATTCTCCCGAAATAGAAAAGGCTCAGCTTCTCCTTCAGGAAATGGCTACAAAGAACCTCTATCAGCCTGAATGGATAGGCTACTTCCCCGATGATCAGAACACACTCTTCTTCGCTATGGCAAACTGGGCACTCGGTGCTTCAAATGCCAAGAACGAGGATATGGACCTTATGGTAGTACCTTTCCCGAAGGCTCCTGATGCAGACGACTATTATCTCTGTGCAAACTTCGGTGCAAGAATGCTCGTTAACGGCTCTGACAAAGGCGAGGCTGTTGCAACTTATATCAAGTGCGAAAGACTTGCAGCTACAAATGAAGAGTACAAGGATATTGCAAAGCAGAAGGCACTTGTTGTTGAAAAGTCCGCAGCAGGCGTTCTCAAGAGCTTTGTAACAGGAGAGCAGTACGATGCTATTCAGGAATATCTCGATACCGACAACACAACTCCCGTATTCGACTTCGGCTACGGTATGGGTGAAAGAATGTACGGCGACGGCGAATATACCTACGAAACAAGAGGCGTTATGAACAACCTCGAAACAACTCTCCTTGAAGGCAACGAAGCTGTTGACTCATGGGCTACACTCCGTGACGCATGGACAGGTGTTATTCAGGAAGAGGTTGACAAGTTCAATAAATAATACATGAAAAATACCGCACAAATCGTGCGGTATTTCCTTTTGTATAAAAAACATAACAACAATACAGAAACGGGCGACCGCAAGGGTCGCCCCTACTATGATGTAACATCTAAAACTTTATACAATGCTCAAAAGTATGTAGGGGTCGATGCCCACATCGACCCGTTCCCGAAGTAAGCCATCGGGTGGATGTGGGTGCCCAACGGAAATGCCGAACATCGGATATGAGTTTGGTCGATACCATTAATTCCGAATTCCGCATTCCGAATTTATATACAGCGTTCAACCTCCACCCTCGATGAATCCTCACTTCGCAGTGCAATCACCGCACCTCTTATAAGAAATGCCGTAGGGTCGCCCGAAAAGCTTCTCTGCAGACATACCACCCGTGTACCCTCAATAAGTCCCAGATCGCTGAGACGGCTTCGCATTACACCCTCCAGCAAAAGGCTTCTTACACGGCATTCCTCGCCCTCTTCAAGAGAGCTTAATGTATATTTATCACTCATATTTTATCTCCAAAAACAAAAACAGCGGAAGCTTCAATGCCTCCGCTGTTATTATATGTGAATTATTCTATTGCGTTACTGCCTGTTGTAGAAATCATCGTAGTAAACGCTTATTTCTGTGGAAATTCCGTCCTGATTTCCTCTTATAGCGATACCGCAGATACGTGCCGCCCTCACTTCACTGCCGAATGCTGTAATATCGCACAAATCCTCTCCCTTGTAGCCGTTGTAAACGCAGAAATAACGCAGATTCGCCCTTTTCGCAAAGCTCATTCTGTATTCAAGTGCCTGCTGAGGATTATAGAGAAACTGCATATCAAGTTCAAAAAAGTGATGCCTTACGAAATTTCTCACCGCAGCTTCATCGTCCGAAAGCTCAAATGTACCATATTCACCGTTTATATCCGACATATGAAGATGACTGAGCATTTTCTTCCCCGAAAGAGTCATTCCCGTTTCCATTATTTCATCGCTTCCGTAGGTGAAATACATGGGACTTTCAACAGGATTCATCATTACACAGTTTGTTCCGTGTATATATGGATAACCGCCATTCATCTTATAGGTAAGATTAACCGCACCGTCCCATATACTTGAACCGTATTTCACGTAAATGTAGCCGTCCGTTGAGGAAATGTCCTCGTGAGTGACATAAGGGAAGGTGTAATAGTCGTCAATAAGACTGTTGAAGGAAATACCTGTTTTAAGTCCGGGTTCAAGCTGATTCTGGGCAAGAAGCGAAGTAAAGCCCCTTGAAACAAGTCTCACAATGGGACAGCCGTTTTTGTCGGAAAATTCAAGGCTGTCAACAAGTCCGTGATGAACCGTCTTTCCCCTTACCGAAAGCTTTATTTCGGAGATGTCGGAATAGTCTCCGTTATCGGGATAAAAGGATGCATTAAGTGAGGTATACGGTGTATATACATCCTTTGTAAACACAAACGAAGCAAGCCTGCACTCCTCGAAAAAGTCAGAGGAAATACGTTTCAGATAGAGTACCGCCTCTGTCATGCCTTATCACTCTCCTTTATAGGTGCACAGGGAGAAACAAGCGTAACCGAAGCATAAATATATCCCTCGCACACATCCTGCACCGAAAATGCCTGTACCCTGCATCTGCTGAAAACCGTCCCCTTGTACGTAACATCAAGTTCTGTATCCGAGTCCATAATGCCATAGATATAAACAAGAATACTCAGCGGAAAATCCTCATTACAGATACGTCCCTCCATAGTAATCGTGAGGGATTTTTTGTTTGTATTTGTATAAATGAGCTCACCGCCGACAGTTGACTTTTCAGCAAATCTGCGTCCTCCCGACGAGGTGAATTTTTCGCAGTAAAGAAGCATATCGCCTATTTTTACAGGAAACGGTTCACCCTTTGAAAACACCACACCGCTCATCACAGACCGCTCCTTTCCATTGTAACCATTCCCGAAGCGGAAAAAATAGTTTTCATGACGAATCTGCCCATATTTGAGTCATACTTCACCGCAATATTTTTCAGCACAGACTTATTACTTGCAAGCTTTCTCGCAAGAGGGAGAATATACTTCTCAAAGTAGTCGTAAAGCTCGGTCATAGCGGAATTCTTCGAGGCAATAAGGCTGATTTCAGCGTCCGCCGTAAAGGGCACATAAATGCTGTACTGCGAAAAAACAGGATTTCTGCTTTCAAGTGCACCTACCGAAACAACGGTAAAAATATCCGACGGCTTCTGACTTATTGGAATATTGTCAAAGGCTGTGTATACATTCTTTACGCCGTTTTCCGCAAGAATTTCCTTAATCTGTGAAATAATAGCCTTAAGCATTTTCAATACCCTCCGTTTCACTGCCGAAGCTCATAAACATGAATGTTTTCGGCTTGATAAGGTCGCCGCACATATTCATATAGTCAGCAAGAAGAAGCTCCGCACAGCGAAGCGTACCGCTTTTGTCGGAGTACTTCGCAAGCTTTCCGCCATAGGTATTTTCAGAGCTGTCACGCGCGGCATTAGCCTGACAGTAACGGTAATTTGCCTGTGCGGCACATAAGAATTCAAGGCGGATGTCCGTAATATCTGCATTTTCCGCAAGCATTTTCTCTATTTCAGCCATAGCAAGCGTAACAAAGGGCATAAGAGCTTCTGTCTCGGTTTCGCCTGAAAACAGAGAAAATATGGTTCTGACCGATTCAATATTCATGCTGATTCCTCCTTACTTCATGCAAAAATCGCTGTCGGACGCTTCCGCACAGCCCGTACAAGACTGAAGCTGAATTCCAAAACGGTTATTTTTTCTCTCGTACTCCTTTTTCATTTCAGCAAGCTGACCTGCATTCATTGCAGCCGCCTTCTGCAGTGCAAAGTCAGCCTCAGCCCTTCCGCCGCTTACAAAAGCAAGTCTGCGTATTTCACAGAGAAGCTCATTTTCAGCTGAATCAGCCGCACCCTGCTGTAAGCCGTCAGTGTGGACCTCATTACCGTCAGAAAAACGCTTAGTAACCCCTGCATTTACCTGTGCAGGCACTGCAACAAAGCTCCATTCGTAGGCGTCGGTAATACCGCTGAGGACGGTATGACAGAGCTTTCCGTTATAGACCTTTCCCCTCATGTGAGTGCAGTTGTTTTTTGTCCTGTCACAGCCGCATACTGAGCAATGACGCTCTGAGGCCGTACAGGAAATACTTACCTCCTTTTTGATGCCACCGTCTATTTCGGAAATGAGACTGCGGTTATCATCGGTACGCACCATATAAACGTGCCCTTTGAGGTATTTATAGACTTCGCCGTTTTTGGTAGTTCGTGAGGAATCGGTGACAAGCTCCGTATCGAAAATACGTGCACTCTGTTTTGAGGATTTTGCATCATGGTCGAAGATACCTGTTTTTCCTACAAATAGCTTTTTCAGCTCTTCAAGAGCGGTATCGGAGAAGCGTTCGCAGTCACGGTCAATCTCGTTATCGCAGAGAATTACGGAGAAGATGTATACCTCATCCGCAGTAAGCTCACGGCGGGTAAATTTATTGATTTTTTCAAGCTGGGATATTATCATAGTAGCTCCTCTCATTAATTATTGGTAAGAATCATTGTTAACTGTAGGGGCGACCCTTGCGGTCGCCCCTGAATCAAATATTATTACCCCGTAACAGTAAGCACCTTAACCGCATCGGGAGTAAGCTTTCTAAAACCGCAGGTAATTGAAACCGTAATCTGATCAAGCTGACGGTCAATAAGCTTGTCCGTCTCCATAACAAGTCCCGTACCTGTAATAAATTCAAGGGCAAAGCTTCTGTCAATACCGATAATTCTGTTATCATCAGCCGCAGAGGTCTTTACAAGCTCTGAGCCGAAAGGAAGCATAATACGTCCCTTTTCATCGGCAGAGATGTCGCAGAGCTGTTCCATTGCCGCAATCTGAGAAGCAAGTGCAGGTGAAGCAATGACGGTATTCATATCGAAGCAGTCAAACTCGCCGTAAAGCTTCGCAAGGTCAGCGTATGAAAGTGCAGAGGTTGTGATTTCCTCAGCGTCAGCCGCAAGAACCTCAACAGCCTTCTTTGTAACGGAAGCCGCAAGCTTTACACCGATGCTTCTGAGCATAACTCCGAAAACATCGAGTCTCTGCTGACGCACTGCCTCATAGGAAGCATTGATAAGTCTGCCGTACTTTGCAAGCACTGTAGCAGTGTCAGCCTCCTTGACGGAAGCCTCGGGAAGAGCTTCTGTCTGATTTGTTGTTGTATACTCAGCCGTATCAGTAAGGGTACAGCCGAGATACTGACCGCTTTCGCAGGCAGTCTTTACCGCACAAACGGAAGAAAGAACAGTTTCGTCAAAGCCCTTTCTGATATTTCTTGCAACAAATTCGGGAAAAAGCACCGCTGTCTCCGTTGAAGTGAAAAACTTCTCAACACGGTCGCAGTCAGGGCCCTTGATTCTGATGTTGAAACGCTTGAGCTGACGCTCATAAGCGTCGAGTTTTTCAAGAGGAGTACCGCTGTAGGAAGCAGAAGGGTCAAGCTCCTCAAGTGCCGCTGTGAAAGATTTTCCGCTGAGATTGTAGAATCCCTTTTCAAGTCTGATATCGTTATACATAAATATTTACCTCCATAAATCAGTTGTTTTCCTTTTCAAGACGAAGCTCAATTTCTCTTGCCTGTGCATTTTTCAGCCTTGCCTCAGCAAGAGCGGATTCGTCCTGAAGATTGATGTTGTCCCATTCAGCCCTGCATACCGCCTCGATACCCTCCGAGCAAAGATAAGCATTGCCTATATCCGTAATTACGGGAGTAAGGATTCTCCTGTAATATTCAAGCTCAGAAGTGAGAATATCAGCCTGCTGAGAGGACATTCTTTCTGTTGAAGTCCAGTTGAGGCCCAGCAGAAACGGCGGAATCGAAAGCTTTGCCGTAATCTGCTCAAGAAGCTGCCGCACAGGGACATTCGTATCAAAGAGCTGATTTTCTGCCCCGATAACCTTAATATCCACATCGCCCACAGCCACAAAATCCTTGACATGACCGTATTTCGCACTGTTCATACCGTCTGCCCATTCCCTTGCAATCTGCATTGCACGCTCCTTTGAAAAAGCGATTTCGCCGCTGTTTTCCGAAGGCTTATAGGTCACGGCATAGCGTACATTTCCAGCACGGTCAAAATTCTGACCGATACACTCATAAATCCTCATGAGAATACCGCTCAGTGCAGGCAGACCTCTGAGAAGTGAACGTCCGCCCGTGAGAGCTGAATACAGAATACGCTCAGGATGAGCCGCACGGACATTACTGCCGTCACTGCTGCGGATAAGGTACTGCCTTGAAAAAGGGGAAGTACCGGCCTTCACCTCGATTTTTGACGTATCACCGTTATAAAGTCCCTCAATACGCCCCTCACGGCTGTTTATGACGATTTCTCCAACAGCAGAGCCGTATGTAAGAAGGCTGTCGAGATAATTGTCCACAAAAACGCTGAGGGATTTTCCCGTAAGTCCGACGGGAATATTTTCGGTAAAATAATCAAGCCTCTCCTGAAAACGCTCATCGGAGCAAATCAGACGGAAGCCTCCCGTAAGCCTGATTATCTTCATTATTGCCGCATCGATTACAGGCACAGCAAGTCTGAGACGGTCATAAAGCTCCTTTTCAAAAGGCTCAACCGTCAGCGGTAGGGAAAAGCTCCCCTCCCTGTAACGCTCTGCCGCCGCAAGCTCAGGCTCACTTCTGCATGCCTTTGACGATGCTGTTTTTCTTCTGAATAGCTTCATTTTTCCTCCATATTAGTTATTGAACGGTACACTTATAAATATTACCTTGAAACCGAAATTGCCGTAAAATCGTCCTCGGCTTCTGCACGCATCATGTCCGACACAAAATATCTCATATCGTCCATTGCGTGGTCGTTTTCCTTAACGGGCACGTCACTGCCCGACTTGTCATTCCAGCAATAAAGTGAAAACTCACGGATTATATCCCTGCACGTCTCATTGAACATAAGCCTGTCCTGTCTGAGTGCGGCGGAAACTCTCCTGATACCCGTAACCACGTTATTATCTGCCTTTACCACCCTGAATCTTCGATGTCTGCGGATACATTCGATAAAGCTTGCCGCCGAAGGGTCAACAATAACCCTTGAGATAGTAAGATTTCCCGCAAGCTCCTCCAGTGCACGGTAATGCTCCTCATCGGTACGTGAGATACCCTCACGCTTTGAGGAATAATAATATTCACGCAGTCTGTACCATTTTCCGCCCGAAACTCCCCATAATCCGAAAGACGAGGGATTAACCGTTCCGTAATCGCATGAAATAACATAGTAATCGCAGTCGATGCTGCCCGAAAAAACGTGTTTTTCTTCGCTGAACATAGGGTAGACAATACCCTCAGATGCAGTCCACTTTCCGAGAACGTACCTGTCATGGAACGCACCTGAATAAAGCCTTTCGTAGCGTTTTTTCAGCTTTTCCGAAAGGGACGGGTTATCGTCCATAGTGAAGTGGATATACAGCGCACGCTTTTCATCTGCCTTTTTTATCCACTCATTATAAAACCAGTGTGATGGGTTTCCCGGATTGCAGTTAAACCAAAGCTTTGAGCCGCTGACAGAGCATCTTGCAAGAGCCTGTTCAACGAAGGAGCGGGGCATAAGCACAACCTCATCAAGAAAAACTCCCGAAAGGGTAATTCCCTGAATAAGAGAAGCCGAGCCTTCGTCCTTGCCGCCGAAGTAGTAGAAGCGGTTTACCGAGCCGAGAAGTGAAATATCCACATAGCTCCTGCTGACCTTTTCACTGACCGTAAAGCCAAGCTTTCTCAGCTCAGTCAGCAGAGGGTCAATGACGTTTCTTTTCAGCGAAGTTACGGTTTTGCCGCATATAGCAAAGGTACCTCCGCTGGATGACATGGACGCCCAGAAAACAAATCCCATCGACATGGAAAGCGTCTTTCCGCTTCTTACCGCACCGTCTGCAATAACAGCATCGCAATCGCTGTATTTCGGATTTCTCCACCAGTTCATAACGGTAAGCTGTTTAGGTGAAAATCTGCTAATCTCCAAAGGAATCACCCTCTTCGTGAGTGCTGCCTGAAAGTGCCCTTATAAGACTTTCGGCACTTCCTCTGCCCGAGCTTGTATTCTCAAACTCAAACAGCTTTTCAAGAGCCTTCTGACGGTCGAAAAGCTTCACTTCAACGCCGCCGCCCTTCACACGCTTTATCTCAGAGACGTTGAAAAGGTCAAGTCTCTCAATTACGTGTGCAGGTGGAAGCTCCTCAGCAAATACAAGATATACCGCATCACTGCAGCTTCCGAAGGCAAGCCTTTTCAGCCCCGCAATAACACCTCCGCTGTCGGAAAGCACCTCTCTCAGGCTTGCGATAAGCCTTTTACAGTCAGCGGACTGAAGGCATTTCACACCTTCCACAAGAG
>SVNJ01000147.1 GCA_015066955.1 Ruminococcus sp.
CGATACATTCAAGGATATATTCAATGGGATTATTAACAGGGTCCTCGCCTGCCTCGATAGCAAGTCTCTTATGTCCCATATCCTGAAGTGCAATTACTTCCTGTCTTACCTCTTCCTGCGTAAGCTTCTTTCTTGGAATCTCCTTATTCTGATAATGATAAGGACAGTACACGCACTGATTCACACAGTAATTCGAAAGGTAAAGCGGTGCAAACATTACTATTCTGTTGCCATAGAACGCATGCTTGATTTCTCTTGCAAGTGCATACATTTTCTCGTTTAGCTCAGGTATATCACAAGCAAGAAGTACACTTGCCTCACGGTGATTAAGTCCAGGACATTCCGTGCCCTTTCCTGTTTTCTTAGGTCTTGCTTTTTCAAGAATCTGCTCAATAAGCTCTCTGTTATGCTTATTCTGCTCAGCATATTCAAGCGTTTCAAGTATTTCGTCATGGCTGATAAATTCCTCAGCCTTTAAAGATTTTACATTATACATATTTATTACCTCCGTTATTTCTTTGATATTGCAGCTTTCACGGATACTCCGTTTATCTGCCCCAGTCTTCCTGTAAGACTGCTTATTCTATCGGGTTCGGCATCAAGCGCAACAGATATTACCGAAACATTTCTTTCCTTATAGGGTATCCCCATACGTCCGATAATTATGCTGCTGTATTCGTGGAGAACCTGATTTACAAGTGGTGCGGCAGACGGTTCATCAACTACAATCGCAGCAACCGCTATTCTCTTGTTTTCCATAATCCCTCCCGTAAAATCATAAATAAAAAATCCGCTCAGACAAGCGGATACAGTTATACAATGTGTTATGTGTATAAACCGTAATCCGATAACAGAGCAATGCCCTGCTGCCCGATGAGTTTTTTGTTATTGTCGGCAGCGGAATAAATCCCGGTACCCACTGACAAAATTATATCATAAAGCACTGCAAAAGTCAATGCACATTTGCATTTTACCGTGTTATGGAAAATTCAAATCACAAAAATATTGCTGTATTTAAAACAAAATTGCTGTTTACATATTTCCTGCAAATTCATCATATCTTTCTGTTTATTTTCAACAAATTATCTCAAAAAAATTTTATAATATTCTTAAGCTTTTTTTAAGATTTCTGTGGTATAATTAAAGAAATATTAAATAGTGGGAGGGCTATTTATGATTAAAATGAAAAAATTGCTCGCAGTAGTCAGCTGCATTACCATGCTTGGTACAGGTACGGTACTTAACACTGCCAGCGCTGCAGAAAACAACATCGTACTTAATGAAGTGTGTGCAAAAAACACGGCCTATCGTGCGCCCGACGGAAATTACTACGACTGGATTGAGCTTTACAATCCGTCATCCGCTGCCTTAGATTTAAGCGGATACGGAATTTCGGATAAAGCCGAAGAACCCTACAGATTTGTTTTCCCCGACGGAACAAAAATTGAGGCAGGAAGCTATATAATCGTATTCTGTGATTCTGCTCTGACTGGTCAGGAAGCTCTCTATACCGCACCTTTCGGACTTTCAAAAGACGGCGAAACCCTTGTGCTGACAGATAAAAACGGAAATACTGCCGACACCATAACATTCGGTGCAATCGAAACCGATGTAACCTACGGACGCTGTCCTGACGGCAGTAATGTTACAGCCTATATGGACATGACTCCTAATGCACCAAATGAAGAAAAAACAATTGTTAACGTAGACGTAGCCGAACCCGTTCTTTCTCAGCAAAGCGGATTCTACGATTCGTCATTTCAGCTTTCTCTTTCTTCTGAAAGCGGCTACACTATACGCTATACCCTCGACGGAAGCGACCCGACTGCTGAAAGCAGCATCTATTCATCGCCTATTTCTGTAAACGATATATCCAATCAACCGAACGTTCTGAGTGCGAGAACCGATATCTGCGCACCGTCACAATGGGGAAGCATCTCTGCTCCGAAAAAGCCTGTGGACAAGGCATTTATTGTAAGAGCTGCTGCTTTTGACAAAAACGGCAACATGAGCGACATAGTTACTGGTTCTTATTTTATCGGTTACGGAAACAGGGCTTCTTACTATAAAAATTTAAAGGTATTCTCGATTGTAACCGACAGCGATAATCTCTACGACCGTGAGAAAGGCATTTATGTTCTCGGAAAAGTATACGACGACTGGAGAAACGGTCCCGAATATGACAGCTCAACTCCGGATTGGTCTACACCCGCAAACTATACTCAGAAAGGTGCGGAATGGGAACGTGAAGCAACAATGGAAATTTTCGAAAACGGCTCACTTTCAGTAAGCCAGAATATCGGAATACGAATTCATGGCGGTGCAACACGTTCAGCGGCTCAGAAAAGCTTCAATGTTTATGCAAGAAGTGAGTATGGTGAATCAAAGCTTGAATTTGATTTGTTTTCCGGTAATCTCAAAAACAAATATGACGGCGACGCTATTACCGAATTCGACAGCTTTATGCTGAGAAACGGCGGAAATGACGCTCAGTACACACGCTTCAGAGATAAGCTTAACCAGATGCTCGTTTCCGACAGAAATC
>SVNJ01000051.1 GCA_015066955.1 Ruminococcus sp.
TCTGAGCGGCATCAAGGGTATTTATCTCATTATCGCTCCAGCTGCAGGCTATCCTTTCTATATATGCAGAATTGGTCTTTTCTATTGATATGCAGTATGCAAGAAGAGTTATTATGACCTCTTTTTTAAGTCCGAGATAACTGTACATCCATATAAGAGAATTCTGCTGAGTATGGGTAAGACTTCCGAGAAGTCCCTCCGCAGTCTTTAGAAGCTCGGAAATATCGGACGAATCCTTCATAAGCTTAGAAATCTCGGAAGGCGGAAGATTCTGCTTTTTTCTCGGCTGAGAAGCAGACTTGTTTTCATTATTCTCCGCTTTCTTAACAGGGACTGATTCAGTTACGACAGGCTGACTATAGTTCATAGTCATTATGCCTTCCGAAAATGCGGAAGATAAATTCTGAGTAAGAACATTTACCTGCTGCCAGAACATTACAGCTTCAGAAACCTGCGGCAAAGCAACTCCGGTATTAACGGATATTTCATCATCAGTACACGCTTTACCTGAGCTTCTTAATATATAAAGCAAAACCTTTAGCTGCTCACCCGTTGCAAGCTTCAGCAAGTTATCCGCTACTATACAGGGCACTCCGAACATAGTCCCCCAGACTCCGCTGCTTACTTTCAGTTCCAAATAAATCACTCCCGAAAAATATCTCTTTATTATTATAACACATTTTTCGGGAGTTGTCACCATTAATTTTACACAATCAGCAGGGCATTGTTTCATACATTTTTTTCAGTTTTTCTATAGCCTTCTTTTCGAGTCTTGATACGTACGAACGTGATATGCCAAGCTTTTGCGCTACCTCATTCTGAGTATAGGGACGACTTCCGTAAAGTCCGTAGCGATAGATTATTATATCAAGCTCCCTTCCTGCAAGGCATTTATCTATATATTTATACAGCTGACGGGAGTTCATAAGCAAATCAACCTGTTCATGAATATCAACTCCGTCATCAAGCAAATCCATAAGAGTCAGCGCATTTCCGTCCTTATCAGTCTCCACAGCGTCACTCATATATAAATTACCTGCCGTCTTTTTCATGGCACGGAAGTTCATGAGGATTTCGTTTTCAATGCATCTGCTTGCATACGTCGCAAATCTTGCGCCTTTACTGTAGTCAAAGGATATAACCGCTTTAATCAGTCCGATTGTACCAATAGAAATCAGCTCATCCTGTTCGGCAGAAGCGGCGGTATACTTCTTTACAATATGGGCAACAAGCCTCAGATTATGTTCGATAAGTTTATTTTTCGCTTCCTTATCGCCCTCCGACATACGACGAAAGCAGTCCTCCTCTTCGGCTTTTGAAAGAGGCTTCGGGAATATAGATGCATTATCAAAATGCAGTGCAAAGAAAATTATATTTTTCAATAGTTCAAGCAGCATAGTCTTACCTCCGTAATATTGATATTGTATCCTATGCATTACAGCTTGAACAATATACAAAAAGGAGAGCCTTTTTAAGCTCTCCTTTCAATATTAGTTATCTAAGTTAAGTGCAGAAATAACCTCAGTAAGAAGATTTGCAGGAAGCTGCTCATATCTCATGAAGTCAAACTCAAAGCTTCCGAGACCACGAGTAGTCTGACGGAGATACATTGCAAAGTCATGCATCTCACGAACAGGTACCTCAGCCTGAATAAGAGTTACACCGTGAGAAACAGGCTCCATACCAAGAACTCTTCCTCTTCTCTTGTTAAGCTCACCCATAATATCGCCTGTATTATCATCCGGAGCAGTTACCTTAAGCTCTCCGATTGGTTCAAGCATTACAGGGTCTGCCTGACGGAGTCCTTCCTTGTAAGCAATCGAAGCAGCAGTCTTGAATGC
The DNA here is from genome assembly GCA_015066955.1 of Ruminococcus sp. GTDB lineage: Bacteria > Bacillota > Clostridia > Oscillospirales > Ruminococcaceae > Ruminococcus. Next base: position 1,842 of record SVNJ01000051.1, read on the forward strand.
CATTTCAGATGAGTCAACAGGATGATAGGAACCGTCAACGAGAATAGCCTTAAGTCCGACTACAGGACAGCCTGCAAGTACACCCTTCTTTACGGAATCTTCAAGTCCTTTCTGTACTGCAGGGAAGTAATTCTTAGGTACAGCACCGCCGAATACCTTCTCTTCAAATACAAGCTCGTCACTTACACAAGGCTCAAATTCAATCCATACATGACCGTACTGACCGTGACCGCCTGACTGTTTCTTATGCTTACCCTCAACCTTAACCTTCTTGCGGATAGTTTCCTTGTAAGCTATCTTAGGAACGCTCAGAGCTACGTCAACACCGAATTTGGTCTTGAGTTTAGCTGCGGCAACCTCAATATGCTGCTCGCCGAGACCGCTGAGAATCTGCTCCTTAGTATTTTCGTCCTGAGTATATGAAAGGGTCGGATCTTCTTCAATAATACGCTGTATACCTGAAGAAATCTTGGCTTCGTCACCCTGAGCCTTCGCTTTTACTGCAAGTGAATAGCAAGGCTTCGGGAATTCCATTGCAGGAAGCTCAATGATTCTTGATGCGTCTGAAAGAGTATCGCCTGTACTTGCGTTAATCTTTGAAGCAACTACAATATCGCCTGCCTCAGCATAAGAAACTTCAATCTGCTTCTTTCCGCATAAAGTAAAGAGCTTGCCGATTTTTTCAACATTTCCTGTCGATGACACAACAGCCTCACTGTTGGAGGTAAGCTTACCTGACATTACTCTGATCATGGACATCTTTCCTACAAACGGATCAGCAATAGTCTTAAAGATAAATGCAGAAAGCGGATCTTCCTTAGCACACTTCACTTCAACAACATCCTTTGCGGGAGTATAAGCCTCAGCTGCGTAAACCTCTCCCGGATTGGGAAGAAGAAGCTCAATTTCCTTAAGAAGCATATCGATTCCTGCAAGCTCAGTTGCAGATGTACATACAACAGGTGTAATAATACCCTTGTTCATACCTGCATGAATACCGTCGATAAGCTCCTTCTGAGTAAATGGCTCACCCTCAAAGAACTTCTCCATAAGCTCATCAGAAGTCTCTGCAACAGCTTCGGAAACGGCAGCGATAAGACCTTCAATTCTGTATTCAAACTTTTCGGAGATTTCAGCTGTAGGCATATCTGTTTCGATTGCATTGCCCTTAGCGTCATACTTATATGCCTTCATCTCGATAAGGTTTACATAAGAAACGATTGCACCGTTCTGAATAACAGGCACAACTACAGGACAAACTGTAGGTCCGAATACTGTCTTAAGCTCAGTAAGTACATTAAAGAAGTTAGCGTCCTTGTCGTCAATTTTTGTAACAACGAACATCTTGGATTTACCCTGCTTTACAGCTTCGTCGTAAGCCTTTCTTGCACCTACCTTAACGCCTGACTTTGCAGATACGGTAATCATTACAGTATCACTTGCACGGATACCCTCAATCATTTCGGAAGCAAAGTCAAAGAGACCGGGTGTATCAAGGAGATTTACCTTGAAATCACTGTATTCGAATGAAGCAAGTGAAGTATTGATGGAGATTTTTCTTTTGATTTCCTCTGAATCATAATCACAGATTGCAGTTCCGTCAGCTGTCTTTCCAAGTCTGTCGGAAACGCCTGCTTTATATAAAAGTGCCTCTGCAAGTGAAGTTTTACCTGAACCGTTATGACCTGCAAGTGCAATGTTTTTAATCTTATTTACGTCGTAGTATTTCATTTCAAATTTCTCCTCAATTTATATATTAACCTTATAGGTTTTAAAAACGATACAGTCAAAAAATATGTATGCTGCAAAACGTTTTCTTAATTATATAACATATTAGTGCAAATTGCAATATTTATTCCATAATTTCTACATTTCATAGTACAAACTATCTTTCGGTTTGTGCAGCTTGCACAAATATTTCCGACTTTCCACCGGAAGTTGTACTGTCTTTTCGGAGATAAATGAACAAAAACAGGTACATTGCACACCAGAGCACGGTAAAAATTATCATTTTCACAGTAGAATCGATACCTCCTGTAACCATACGCATCACAAGTTCTGACGTACCCATTGTAAGAAAAGCATAGATTATAGGCAATGCTGCCGTTTTAATTATGCTCAGCTTCACTTTCGTATGACGTACCACTTTAATAAGACGACAACAATTGCCAATTATATTGCTTGCATAGTATGATGCAACTATACCGTAAAAGCCGTATCTCGGAACAAAAATCAGCACAACTGATATTCTTACGGCATACTCAGCAAGATAATTCAGCGAAGAAAAGCCCTGCAGTCCCATACCCTTTATTAATGCTTCAAGGACAATTTCAAGGTAGATAAATGGAATGACAGGTGCAATAATCGAAATCATACGTCCGCAAAGTTCTCCGCCTCCCAAAAGCTCGCCTGTTTCCTTACCGAAACGTATAAGTACCGCAGCCGCAAATACAGAATAAATAAATGTGCATTCTATAAGCTTTGAGGCAATACTTTTTATACGGGCGGTATTTCCCGATGCAGATGCTCTTGCCGACTCGGTAACAATGATACCCGACATTGAACAAAGTATAACTGACGGAAAAAACAAAGTCGGAATTACTATAGCTTCAAATATTCCGAAACGGCTCAGAGCTTCTGCTGTAGAGTTACCGTACTGTCTCAGGGTAATCGGTATTAATGCGTCGTTTGTACTGCTGAGAACCGTTGTTATAATTCCGCCAATCATTATCGGCATCGCACAGGAAACGTAACCCCTGAAGGTTATCGACGCTTTTCCTGTATATTTTTCGTTGAATCTTACAAACATTATCAGAAAATACAAAAGAGAAAAACAATTTCCCGCTATCATTCCGCCTATCATTATTCCACAGACCGATGCGTCACTTTCATGCCCCGATACTGTCGTAAGAATAACAATTGATGCCGCTCTTATAACAAATTCCGCTACATCAGCAATTGCTGTAACCGAAACCTTTCGCATCGCATTGAAATATCCCTTGAAGCAAGCTGCACAAGCCCCAGAAATAAGTGTAAGAGGCATAAGCCTTACCGCTCTGCTCATATCACTGCTCTTGAAAAATTTCGTTCCTATTGTATCAGAAAACGTGAACAGCAAGCACGAAACCGTTACACTCAAAATTATACATAGTATTATTCCGTTAATCAGTACTTTATTCGGATTTCTCTGAGGCTTTCCAAGCTCTTCTGAGATAAGTCGGCTTGTGCACAGGAATGCATTTCCATTTGACAGTATTCCCGCAAGCATCAGAAATGAACCCGTTAAAGCAACGACACCCATCGCTGAAGCTCCAAGACTTCTTGTAATAAATACGTTAAGTCCAAGAGCTGCAGTATCAAGAAATAACTGCATTACAGTCAGCAGTATTGTATCCCTTATTATTTTATTTTTTATCACCATAGCTTCCCTCCGTTTTGTATTCATTACATTTTATTAGGCAAGCTATGATTTAATTCCTCATTTTCAGACAAAAGAAAAGACGGTCAGAGACCGTCCTGTAAGTTTATTTAAGTGCGGCAACAAGTGCCTTGAATACATCTCCGCGCTCTTCAAAATTCCTGAATATACCGTAACTTGCAGACGCAGGCGAAAGCACACAGCTTTTGCCCTTTTCAGTTATCTCCGATGCAAGCGCTACAGCCTCTTCAAGATGCTCTGTAAAATGCACTCTTTCGGAAAAATTGAAGTCAGAGGACTTTATCGTATCGAAAATTCGTCTGCCCGAAGTCTCCATGCAGATTACATTTATATCCGTCACGCTGAGAAATTCTATAAGCTCAGTGTAGTCTATTCCCCTGTCCATACCGCCGATGAGTATAGTTCCGCAAGAAGGAACACTTTTTACAGCCTCAATTGCAGTTGCACAAGCTGTTGAAATAGAATCATCGTAATAGCGTACACCATTAACCTCCGCAACAAATTCAAGTCGATGAGCAAGAGGATTGAAGGTGCATAATGCTCGGGTAAATTCATCTTCACCTACTCCAAGCATATCGCAGACAGTTTTCGCAACGGCAATGTTATAATGATTATGGATGCCAAGAAGCTTTATTTCATCAACAGGAATTGCATATTTATTGCATCCGCTTGAAACATCACCTCCGCTGACATATACATCGGCATTCTCAGCTGAATTTGATACTGAAATAATATCAGACTTTATGTTTTCGGGTATAATATCGTAATTGACAATGAGACTGTCGCATTCATGCTGATGCTTGTAGACATTTCTCTTTGCAGCAGCATATTTTTCCATTTTACCATAGTGGTCAAGGTGCTCCTCATATAGATTAAGCATAACAGCTATATGCGGCGAAACTGTCATATATTCAAGCTGGTGGCACGAAAGCTCGCAGACTATCTGCGTATTCTTATTTACGCTTTCTGCAATATCAAATACCGGTATGCCGATATTACCCGCAAAAAGACAGTCATGTCCGCTTTCCTTAAGTATATGGTATATCAGCGATGAAACAGTACTTTTCCCCTTTGTACCGGTAATTCCAGTAATCTGACTGCCGAAAACGGAAAAGAAAATCTGCGTCTCCGATGTAATTTCACAGTCAAGTAAAGCTATATCGTCCTTTAGAACTATTCCCGGACTTTTAAATACAATATCAAAATCACTCAGACTGTCCTGATAAATCTCACCCGTAACTATCTTCACAGTCTCGGGAAGAGTATTGCTCTGACGGTCTACGGGATTAAGGTCGCATATAGTTATACTGCTGCAATTGCAGTATTTTTCAAGCATTTTATAGGTAGAGCGTCCTTCACGTCCGAAGCCGAGAATACAGATGCTCTTATTTTCAGTATAATTTTTCAGATACTCTGTAAATTTATTCAAAGAAGTCACTCCATTTCCTTTTTAAGTATTTCCGCAAACTCGTCGGGAAGCAGATTCTGCTGATTATATTCTCCGCAGTATTCTCTGTACTTGTCGTCAATTGCTTCAGGAGAATAAAATCCCCTCGAAACATATTCGCTGAACAAGTACGGAAGCTCACTGCCTGCTGAAAGATAATTTCTTATCGCAAGGGTTACCGCAAGATTCACCTCATCAATACTACCAACGCATTCAAAAGGCTTATGCTCGCTCTGTCCGATAAGCTCAATGAAATATTCAAGCATATCCTTATCGTCAAGAAGATTCTTTCCGAACACTTCCGAAAGCTCACCTTCGGTAAGAAAAGGTGAAAGTATAAGGCTTACAAACAGACATTTCGGACATTCGGCACACCATATATCGGGAGAATGCTTGCTTCCGAGATTACAGCTTCTGAATACGGGAAGATATTTTCTATGACTGACAAACATTTTCGCAATCTGAAATTCGGAAAGAGGTCTCAGGAAGCTGAAATAGTAAATTCCTGTACTAAGGTAATCCTTTTCATAGCTATGGAAATCAGACTCAAATTCAAAGCTTTTTGAGTACTGGTGATTTACATCCTGTCCTGCAACAGTGCTCTCGTTTGCACTTGCTTCGTTGGAAAGAACAATATATTTCAATCCGTGAAGATAAGCTGTAATTTCTGCGGAAAATGCAACAATTGCCGAAAAAGGCGTATGTCCGTTGAGATATCCCGCATTATTGAGGTTAATAAGCGAACGATCAAAAATTCGCTTTACAATAATAAGACTATCTTCAGATAGCCCTGCCGCTTCAACCGTACCTCTTATCGAACAGCGGTCGTTTATTGCATAGCATTTGCACTTCATACCGGCAGTTGTAAGTGTTTCAAGAGTTAAAGCAGAATCCTTGCCTCCGCCGATAGGTACAAGGCAGCCGCTCAATTCACGCTTTACTTCTGCGGTATTGTTAAAGCTTCCCGTTGAGGTAATGTTTACAAAGGTATCGGGATCAGCACTTATTCCGTTTACATAGAAAAACTCGCCAAGTCCCGAAAAGTAAAGCTTCTTCCACCACTTCACCTGCTCAGCGTCAAGCTTTCCGCACTCAACACGCATTTCGGGTGAACATACAGCTTTCCAGTAGCTGACCGCTTCAACCATTCCAAGTGAAAACACAAGCCTCTCAAAGGTAAGGTCATCAGCTATACTAACAGTTTCGGTTTTTGAAAAGCTCCACTTCGGATGAAAATCCGCAAGTCCCGGAATTTCAAAATCATAGCTGATTTCCACCTTATCGACGGTTTCCTCGATATGATAGCTCTTATACAAAAAGAGCGGATTCTCTCTTCTCAGTTCTTCATATTTATCCATAACAGCCTCCTTGCAGCCTATATGATATTTTATGCAGCCATATCAGCATCAAAGACTGTCTTCTGCCATAATCTTTTTAAAGTACTCCTTAAGAGCATTGAAGCTTTCGTCGCTAAGGTCATGTTCAAGCTTGCATGCGTCTTCAAGGGCTGTTTCCTTGCTCACTCCAAGCTTCATGAGCATCTCGGAAATAATGTTATGACGCTCGTATACATTCTCTGCCACTTCCCTGCCCTTTTCAGTTAGTGTTATATGATTTTCGGAATCCACCTTCACAAGCTCCTGATCCTTCATTTTTTTCAGAATCACAGATACGGTAGGACGTGAATATCCGAGATATGAACATATATCTATTGCATGCACATCAGGCTGCAGCTTTGATAATATTAATATGGTTTCAAGATAATTTTCTACTGCTTCAGTTACTGCCATGAAAATTCATCTCCTTGTTAGTTAATACTTATATTATACCACAGAGTCTCCTAAATTACAAGTTAATTTTATGTAATTTACTTTTGGACTTATCCAAATAACGAAATAAGGCAGGATTTTACGTCCTGCCTTTAATATATTTTTCTTTTCATTCGTTTATGAGAGTATCATAGATTTCGGGGTATTCAGGAACAAACGGTGTCGCAACATTGATATCAACGCAGAATAAGCTTATACTTTCTACAAGCTCGCCCTTTACATACCAATCATAATGGCGTATCATACCATTCTCATCGTATGTGAGGTTCATATTCCAGTCAGAATAAGTATCTCCGCCTGTAGTTGAACCGATTGCCCATGAATAGGTGACGGGTGATAAGTCATAATCCGTACTGACTTCACACGCATACTCACCTGCTTTCAGAGTGCTGAGAAATTCAGGAATTTCATCATAAAGTGCCCAGTAATCGAAAGCTATTTTCTCGGAATCGGTCTCGTAAAATACAGTTTTACCTTCTATAGCAGTACTCTGCATACTTCCTTTATAGCTGGTTATATCACTGTCTGCCCCATAGCTTTCAGTGTACAGGAATTTTCCGTTTTTTCTCAGCCACTCAGAGGTCATATCATAGGTCTTTTCGCCATATTTATCACTTTTTGAAACGCCTTCAAAACGAGTATACTGCTCAGTATTTACGCCATCGTTTGAAAAATATACAACTCCGTTTGATATTGTACCATCGTATACAGAGAACTCCACATTATAAGGCTCGGAATCTTCGTCACGTTTTTCGGTATATTTTTGTATAAGTGCCTCTGCTTTGAATTTATAGATTTCTTCTCCGCTTTCCATCATAGACTTGAAATTATCTAGACTATATGATATTTGTGTTTTCATGTCAAATTCAAATTTCATAAGATAATCATAAAGTCTTGATATGCTTTCTGTTTTAGCTTTGAAAACATGCCCTGTACCGTTTTCATCATAAAGATAAAGCTGTCCGCTATTATTGAACATTGCACCCATAGCATACAAATCTTCATAAACAAAAGAATCAAGTTTTTTCTCTTTCCAGTCACCTTGTTTAAGAAGCCAGTAAATTTCGTCAAGTTCTTTCTGAGTTAATCTTTTATCTATTGTTTCACTATACTGTCCGCTGTCCTTGTAAAAGCTATAGTTGTAGTATTCCGATTCAGTCTCAGTGAAATTGCTGTATGCTAAATCAAGAAGCTGAGAAACAGTCTGGTTTGTATTATTCTCTGTAGTCTCCTCCGTCACACCCTCAGTAACCTCATCGGTAACAGTCTGCTCTTCATTTCCGAACAGAAGCTTATAGACCTCCTCATAGTACTCAACAGTCCAGTAATTATCGGAAAAGCAATCCACATCATCATTACTCAGTGCATATTTTTCTGTAATATAACCGTTATCATAAAGATTGATAACATACCACATCTCGCTGTCAAGAAGATTTATGCCTATATCATGATTCGGCTCTCCGTCAAGCTCCATAGCTATATCCGTATCCCATGAGGTTTTATTGAGCATTTCGGCAAGTGCTTTTTTCTGCTCATAATTCAGTCTTACAAGCTCCCCGTCATCATAACTTACACCCCACTCCATTTCAGGGAAATTTTGTATTAAAGACGGCAGATTTTCATACTTAACACTTGTCGATGAGCTGTCCCCAGAATAAAAAGATGAGTTGCCGGTAGGTTCTGTATCACTGTTTTTAAACGCATTATAGCCAATTCCTACAGAAGCACACACAACTACACAGGCAGCAACTGCTCCGATTATACGCTTTATACCGTAAGACTTCGCCCGTTCTACATCGCTTACACTGTCGGCATATTCATGAGTTTCAGCTGAAGGTGACGAAAGCTTGTCCTCCATTTTTGCTTTGAACGTATCACTGCACTTAATATTATCAACAGCCTTTTTATACTCCCTGCTTTTCATAAACCTCATCCTCCTCAAGTTCAAGCTTTAACCTTTTACGTGCTCTTCTCAGCAGTGAGCTTACCGTATTTTCATTTTTTCCGAGAATTTCAGAAATTTCTCTGATTGAATATTCTTCATAATAATAAAGATAAATCACACTGCTGTACTTATCCGGAAGTGCCGAAACCTTTTCAAGTACGGTTTTATCGTCAGATGTAAATTCATAGGATAAAGACTCCTCATTCACTTCATCAAGAGACTGCCTGTTGCGTATACGGAAACTTTTATGATAATTTATACATCGGTTTATTGCAGAACGTAGAAGCCACGCTTTCAGATGTTCGTCGCTGCTGAAGCTCTGCGGCTCTGCATGAAGCTTCAGAAATACCTCCTGAGTAATATCCTCAGCTTCGCTGTAGCTCCTGACATGATGATATGCGGCTCTTAGCACCATATCGCCATATTTGCGGAAGGCGTACAATGCAATATTCATATTGCCATTCACGGTAATTCCCCCTTTCACTATATATACAATTGAGAATTCATTTTCCGTGCACTTTTTCTGAAAAATTTACAGATATTTTCAATGCCTTAAATTATAAGAAACCGCAGTGGTTACATATATAAACTTTCAAAATATACAGCAGCAAATAATTATAAAAATGCAGCTTCGAATATTCCGAAGCTGCATTTTTTCAGCTGTTATCTCTTGATTTTTTGCGTTCATGCTTGTTCTCGTACATTTTTTTGTCAGCAATATTGAAGCAGTACTGGAAATCATCATCTTCTTCGGGAATATCGCAGTAATAGCCGAGACTTGCACCTACCTGATACGGCTTATCCGATGTCGAATTATATCTTTCAAAGTATGAATTTATGTAGTTTATATAACCCTCTACAATATTATCGTCGTATTCAAAGCAGCCGATAATAGCATACTCGTCTCCACCGATTCTTGCACATATCTCATTATTCTGACAACAGGTATTAAGTACATTCGCACATACCGTAATAGCATTATCGCCCTCAATATGACCGTAATTATCGTTAATATGCTTAAGCATATCGAGGTCAGCAATAAGTATAAACAGCTTCATTTTCTCAGACTGAGCCTTTTTGAAAAGCGTGTCGGAAAATCTCTTGAAGCCCTTTCTGTTATAGATACCTGTAAGCGTATCACGGATTGAGTTAAGCGAAATACGCTGATTTACACTCAATAATTTAGTTCTTACACGAAGGAATTCAAGCGATATGTTGATATTTCTGCACCATGTTGCAAATACAGAACTCATGGAATAGCTTATATCCTTGAATCTGAATATCGAATAACCGAAGCAGCGTTCCTTGAAATGCATCGGCAGATAAAAATAAGCAGACGGTTTATTGACGTAATCAAGCATTTTATCGGGCATGATATCCTTTGCTTTATACTTGATTTCAGTTAGCTGGTATGAATCATTATGCATAATCATTCGTACAATCATACTTTCGGAATAACCGTTTTTAATGTAATTATTATTGTCGCCTTCAATATTGTCCCAGTTTTCACAAAGGCAAAGCATAAATACATCGAGTCCGTTTACAATGTATCTGAAATTATTTATCCTTACAAGAAGCTCGTCAAGATTTTCAGCTTCAAGCAGACTCTCAATCATATTACTTGTTTTATAAAGGTCGGAATAATAACGTACATTCTGATTATAGCTTTCATGTCGTTCAACCTGCTTGACAAAGTTTTCTCCGCAGCCACAGCTCTGTCCCGTAACAATGTAGCCATCCTCTTTTACCGCAAGTTCAGCGTCACAGCTTGTAATTTTCTTATGAAGAGCACAGACAGCTCTTGCACCCAAATCACGGTTAAGCGGCATAAGGGATGTTATGGACGGAGTATTCTCAGCGCCGTCCTGAGAAGCGTCATATCCTGATATAAGTACATCCTCAGGGACTTTTATGCCGTTAGCAACAAGTGAATTGCAAAGCTCTACAGCCATAATATCATTAGCACAGACTATAGCCTGCGGAAGCTTTCTCTGACCGCTGATAAATTCACGGCAGAGAGTTTTTGCAGAATTCTTCCAGAAGTCACCGTATACTATGAGCTCATCATCAATGGGAATATTATGCTTTTCAAGTGAATTCATGTAACCCTGAAGTCTTGTATAAGTCTGAGGAACACCCTCCATGCCTGTAAGGCACATTATTTCTGTACAATTATGACATTCAATAAAATGGTCGGTTATCTGCTCAAAAAGTTCAGTATCTGAGGCATTCAGGCTTTCACAAACCATTGTTTCGCAGTCAATTGCAATAACGGGAATATGCAGCTCAATAAGTCTGATTTCAAGGCTTTCGAGATACGTCTTGCTTGCAAAATTTCCGCATGCAAAAATTATTCCGTCAATGGCTTCGTTATTAATAAGCGTAAATATATTTTCTTCTCCCGTCTGCCCCAAAGAGTTATTATCGAGATTATATGACATTGTAAAAATATGAACATCATATCCCAATACGGCACACTGCTCAGTGATGCCAAGTAATATTTTATTGTGGTACTCGTTAAATACCTCTGCTGCAATTACAGCAATTTTTTTATATTTTTTCATCAGAATCCCAAGCTTTCCGGTTTCATTTTTATATGATATACCACATAAATTATACCATAAACTTTTTGTAATTGCAATAGTTTTTATTAATTTTTTCCAAAAAATATGACAGAAACAGCAATTTCATACTGCTTCTGTCGTATTAACACTATTTAAGTTCTATTACAGTTACTCCATCTTCACCCTCTCCGAATACTCCGAGACGGAATTTCTTGACGGAGGGATGAGCTTTAAGTCTCTGATGAACAGCGGCTCTGAGTATACCAGTACCCTTTCCGTGAATTACAGTAACTGTTGAAATATTCGACATTACTGCGCTGTCGATAAATGAATCAAGCTGATATACACCGTCATCTGCGGCACAGCCCCTTATATCGAGCTCCATTTTTCCTCTTCGCTCAGCCTTTACTCCGACCTTGCCAACTTTTCTTGCAGGCTTCTGGGTCTTTACAGGCTTATCCGCTTCAACAAGACGAAGCTTGTCTATTTTCATTTTTGTCTTCATTACGCCCATCTGAACGAATACAAACTCACTTCCGTCAGGCTCACCTGAAATTATGCCCTTGCGGTTAAGCTCAGGTACAAAAACAGTATCACCTCTCTTAAGCTTTCTTGGAAGAACATACTCATCGTCTGAGTTACGGCTCTGAAGCGGATTTGCTGTATCGTACATCTTATTGAAGCTCTGCTTTGTCCTTGACTTCATTCCCGAAACATTTTCGCTGAAATTCTTCTTATCCTTT
>SVNJ01000052.1 GCA_015066955.1 Ruminococcus sp.
CGTCACATATAGATGGCGGACAGAGAGGGATTCGAACCCTCGATACGCTATTAACGTATACACGAGTTCCAGTCGTGCGCCTTAGACCAGCTCAGCCATCTGTCCGTACTTGGTGCGAGTAATGGGACTTGAACCCATACGTCTGTCGACACACGCCCCTCAAACGTGCCTGTCTGCCTATTCCAGCACACTCGCAAGTACTTTAATATTATACATGAAACAACACAAAAAGTCAATAGCAAGCAATAAATATTTTTATTTTAACTTAACACCGATTATTTATCAATCATAACTCTTTATGTTTCAAAAGTATTCCATTAAAAATTGAAAAGTTATTTCACTCTTCACTTTCCGATATTTACTGCACAATTTCAAAATGTTAAGTCATTAAGCAAATTAACCTAACAGGAAAATCTTCTAAAACCTTAATTTGTAAAAAACATAGAAAATAGTCAAAAAGGGCATAAAAAACCAATTTTCGACAAATTTCGTCACAAAAAGTACTTGTTTTGCAAGAAAAATAATGATAAAATAGTGAACGTAGAAAAGAAGGAGGAATTATGAATAACGAAAAAATCAAAGTTCTCGTCGGAGACGACACTGCTGACTACGGAGTAAAAATCGCTTCGAAGCTGAGAGAAGCCGGACTGTTTGCATACACACGCAGATGCAACGGCAACACGATACTTGAATCGATAAAGAATGATATTCCTGATGTTGTAGTAGTTGACCTCACTCTTCCGGAGCTTGATGCAATCGCTCTGATGAAAAAAGTCAGTGAATTCACAGATAAAAAACCCGAATTCATTATCACATCAGAAATCAAAAACAGTTTTATTGAGCGACAGGCTATTGAAGGCGGTGCTTCTTATTTTATTGTGAAGCCGTTTGACGCAGATAACCTCAGCTCAGTAATCAAATCTCTTGTACGCAGAAATATTTCCGAAGAATCGGGAGATATGGAAATTGTTGTGACCAACATTATCCACCGTCTCGGAGTTCCGGCTCACGTCAAGGGATACTACTATCTGAGAACGGCAATTCTCAAAGCTGTTGATGACATTCAGCTTATCGACAGTGTTACAAAGCGTCTTTATCCTTTGGTTGCAGAGGCTTACGAAACCACCGCTTCAAGAGTTGAAAGGGCAATCAGACACGCTATCGACATTGCATGGAGCAGAGGAAATTCCGAAATGCTTAATATGTTCTTCGGATGTTCGGTTGACACCTACAGAGGCAAGCCTACCAATTCAGAGTTTATTGCCCTTGTGACAGACAAGCTCAGACTCAGATATAAGCCGTTATTCAATGCAAAAATGTCAGCTTAAATGATTTTTAACCATCCTTCATATTTATTTGTAAATACATAATGCACAGCCTTTGATAATAAAAGCTGTGCATTTTTTTCGTTTTATTCTGTTTTCTTACGATAAATCACGTTTTTAGATACTTTGACAACTTCTTTTTCTTCTTCGCCTTGTACATGATATTATCCGCAATAGTTACAAGGTTGAAGAGGTCGTCTCCCTCATCAGGATATGCAATATGGAAGCCTATACTTGCCGCAATAGTATACGGAACATCATTTCTCTGATTGTAAAACTCGGTATTGGCATTTATCTTCTGAGTAAGATTCTGTGCTTCATCGCTTGAAAAGCCCGCACCGAATATGATGAACTCATCACCGCCGAATCTGCAGTAAACCTCGCTGTTTACGCACGAATCCTCAATAATATTTGCAATTGTGCGTATTGCATTATCGCCTGCGTCATGACCGTAATTATCATTTATAAGCTTAAGACCGTCCATATCGATAAACATAAGCATAACAGGACGATGATTTTTAATACACTGCTCAAACTGTGGCGTCGCATTGTTTACAAAGCCGTTCCTGTTGAATATTCCTGTAAGCGTATCAACGGTATACAGTTTATTCAGCTTCTGCACCGCAAGGTCAAGAGAGATAATTTTTCTTACGTTTTCCAGCATATTGCTCATTGTGATACACCATGTCTGGAACATTGAGCTTTGCAATGGGAAACGGCTGTTCATTATTACAATATATCCCAGTGCTCTTTCACGGAAATGAAGCGGTATAAAATAGTACATTCTGCCCTTCGGCGTTGCATCGAAAAGTCCGGGAAGTATATCAGCCGAAGCAAAAGGCGGCAGACTGCTGAATCTTCCGTATTTATACGAAAGAGGTACAAGAATATCCTTTGTATAGCCGTTTACCGTAACAGGTGCCGCAGAACCATGACTTGTTTCTGCCTCTATATTCCAGTCGCTGCATATACACATACAGAAAAGCTCGGGTTTTATTTCTGAAATAAACGGTTTCAGCGAACGTGTAAACTCGAACAGGCTGTCGCATTCTACAAGCTGACTTGACATTCTGTTAACAAGCGACATATACTGCGTTGTACTCTCAAACTTCGAAAACTTCTTGTAATTTATATTTTTAAGTGCCTTGACATCCGTTGCCGTTTCCGAACAGTCCGCACATCCGCAGCTTTCGGTAAAATGGGGATGCATGTCAAGTATGGTGCTGCGTTCCTGAGGTATATTATTAAAATGGTTGAAAAGAATCTCACACGCAAGCTTTCCCGAACGATGAAGCGGACGTTCGACTGACGTAAGCTCCGTAGGGTAATTATGTGCACGATATGTATTGTCAAAACCTGATACTATAATATCCTCAGGAATTCTGTAGCCGAGAGCATTAAGTGCTATCATGGCAGATATTGCCATATCATCATTTGCACAGACAATGGCCTCCGGCATGGGTTTTCCCGATTCAACAAACGCATTGACGGCTTCCCTGCCGCTTGGCGAACGGAAATCTCCGAAATATATGCGTTCCTTTTCTATGGAAATATTATTTTCCTTAAGAACCTCAAGGAATGATTCATAACGTTCTTTGCTTTCGGGATTATCCTTAGGACCCGAAACATAGTTGAATGTACGGCAGCCATGCTTATGAATGATATGCTCAGTAATATCACGCATTGCACGTCCGTTATCTATGCCGATATGATAAAAGTCCTTTACATCATAATCCACGCTTACAGTAGGTATGCCCGCTTTTCGTATACGTGCAAATATATCATTTATTACAGGTTGATAGCCGATAGTATTTGTAAGAAGTATAGCGCCGTCAAAAAGCTTGAAATCGGGGAGATTGAATATATTGAACTCACCAACATCATGGCGCTGATTTCCCATTACTCCGCTGAACGAAACAAAAACTGCAATATTAACCCTGTTCCTTGATTTGAATTCTTCTATACCTGACAGAATCTCGCTCTGATATTCTTCATCTATTCCTGCGATTATTACTGCGATATTATAACTGCTTTTACTCATGTTTTCACCTCTTTACATAAGGTTTCAGATATATTATACAGTATTTTCGATAAAAATGCAATAGAAATAAGGAAAAATAATAAAATCAGGTATAAACTTTTCTTGAATATGTTTTTTACAGTCGTAATTTATAACAATATTGACATCTTTTTAATAATTCTGTTCAGCACAAAAGGACATAAAAATGCAAATCTCTTCCGAATTCACGGAAAAATTACATCACAATGCCGAAAATTCCTGCTGTTATTGACAAATTATAAAAAAATGCTATACTTATATTAGAGAAAGCTGTGTCTAAGGAGGAAATTATGAATATCTGGCATAATATAAGTCCTAAGCGTATAAGTCCCGACGACTTTGTCGCTGTCATCGAAATCGCAAAGGGCAGCAAAATTAAATACGAGCTTGACAAGGAAACCGGTATGATTATCATGGACAGAATTCTTCATACCTCTACACACTATCCCGCTAACTACGGACTTATTCCAAGAACCTACTCCGACGACGGAGACCCCCTTGATGTGCTGGTGCTCTGCTCAGAAACACTTGCTCCCCTTAGCCTTGTAAGATGCTATCCCATAGGTGTTATACGTATGCTCGACAACGGTCATAAGGACGATAAAATAATCGCTATCCCCTATGATGACCCGAATTACAATACATATACGGATATTGATGAGGTTCCCAAGCATATCTTCAATGAGATGACTCACTTCTTCAAGGTTTACAAGGAGCTTGAAAATAAAACAACCGCTGTAAACGAAATCGACCACGCCGATAAAGCAAGAAGAATTATTGCAAGAGATATCGACAGCTACATCGATAATTTCTGCAAATAAATCTATATATGCGACAGACTCACCTCTGACGCACACTAAAACCGAAAGGAGTATCACTGTCCCGTTGACAGTGAAAAAGAATTTTATGACTGCTGCAAGTGAAATCTTATTCAACCACGAAACAAGTGTTGCCCCCCTCGGATTAATTGCTACCGAAAGTGTAACCGAACTTGGTGATAAAATCAATAATTACCTCGTTGAATGGGCAAAAAAAGGCGGCTATGACAAGGATACCTTCCTTATCGAAAGCCAGTGCCCGAGATTTGCCTCAGGTGACGGAAAGGGTCTTATCAAGTCCACCGTAAGAGGAACAGACCTTTTCATTCTCATTGACGTCGGTAACTACAACTGCACGTATCAGATGTTCTCAAAGGAAAACTCCATGTCTCCCGATGACCACTATCAGGACCTTAAGAGAATTATTCAGGCTGCAAGCGGTAAGGCACACAGAATCAACGTTATCATGCCTATTCTCTACGGCGGCAGACAGCACAGAAGAAACTACAGAGAGTCCCTCGACTGTGCATGCGCACTTCAGGAGCTTGAAGCAATGGGCGTATCAAATATCGTAACCTTTGACGCTCACGACCCGAGAGTTCATAACGCTATCCCACTCATGGGCTTCGATAACGTTATGCCTACATATCAGGTTCTCAAGACTCTCCTCAAGGATTTCAATGACATCAATCTCTCAAAGGAAAAGTTCATGATTATCAGTCCTGACGAAGGCGCTCTCAACAGAAATATGTACTACGCTTCCGTTCTCGGCGTTGAAATGGGTATGTTCTATAAGAGACGTGACTACTCAACTATCGTAAACGGCAGAAATCCGATCGTTGCTCACGAATATCTCGGTAACCCCGTTGAGGGCAAGGATGTATTCATCGCTGACGATATCATTTCTTCAGGCGAATCAATGCTCGACCTTGCTTACGCTCTCAAGGCTAAGAAGGCAGGAAGAATCTTCGCTTACGCTACATACGCTATCTTCACAAACGGTCTTGAAAAGTTCGACAAGGCTTACGAAGAAGGCTATATCGACGGTGTTCTCGGTACAAACCTTACATACAGATCACCCGAGCTTCTCAGCAGACCCTGGTTCCACGAGGTTGACGTTTCAAAGTATATCGCTTACTTCATCGAAGCTATCAATCACGACGTTTCAATCGGTAAGATTATCGATCCACACGAGAAAATCCAGCAGCTTCTCAAGCAGTACAACTCATAATAAAGGTAAAGCACGATACGCAACACGTATCGTGCTTTTTATTGCCAGAATATAAAATTGCGGACGGCCAAAACAGCCGTCCGCCTCGTTCGTATATACCTTTTATCTCCAGAATTCGAACAGTCTTGCAAAGCTGTGCCAGTCTGCAAGCCAGTCCTTTGATATATTAATTTCAGGATTAATCCATTCGTATATCTGTGCAAAATTAAGTGCAAGACATACAAAAGCGGAAATCATCATAAGCTTGTTGAGGTGCTTCCTGGTGTTATCCTTTGATTTTTCGAATATCACAAAGGCAATCGTGTATGCACCAATTATTATCTGCCACGCAAAATCAACGCAGTATCTTGCACCGTAGCCGCTTTCCCATATTGAGAAAATAATTACAAACGGACATACTATACATACCGCAGCAAGAAGCAATGTGTAGAGCTTTTTATCCTTGCTTTCGCTGACACGGTATGCAGTAAGCGATTTACCGTATGCAAGAATCGGAAACGCTTTCCACAAAAGTCCCAGTGCGGAACCTGTTGCAATGAAGTAATAACCCTGCGGTTTAAATGCTTCAAAGTATTCCGTACCGATAAACGGGAAGTTTGCAATGAATCTGGGCGGCATAAACAGATAATTGAAGAAGCCTATCATTGAAAAATGCGTATGGAACTGTGCTGAAGTAAAGTCATTGATTGTGAGAGAATACTGTATACCGAAATCAAATACAGAGCCGAAGCGTATGTAATTGTACGCCATCTGCACTGAACCGATTACCACAAACGGAAGAAGCGCACTGGCAAAATACGGTAAATAGTACTTGCCCTTAGTACCCTTGCCGACTGTGTAAAGCGACTGTTTCTTTCGGAAGCCTGCATAGATAAAGAGCAGTGCCGCAATACAGTATACCGCAAGCGTAGGACGGCAAAGTACAGCTAAACTCAGGAATACCGCAGACATTGCAAGCCTCAGGTTTTTGATTTGTCCGCCGCCAATTACATTTGAGCTGATAAGGAAGTAGGCACCTGCCGTTACACAGACAAATCCCGAGTTCTGTGCGATTTCATAAAACAGAGGATTCATGAAGCAGAACCATATTCCTGTTGAAAGCTGTATAATAAGAAGTCCCGAAAGTATTACGGATGAACGTATTCCACCGAAGAATTTCTCCATAAAGCAGAGATAGAATTTTGTAAGGAAAAGAATTCCCAGTGCTCCGAACAGGAAGCACGCCCATACTGTCGGGAAATAATATCCCGTAAGCAGATGATAAGGAAGAAACAGAAGAAGTACAGGAGCAATTCCGTAATATGAGTAGTATTCACCTTCAAAAAGAAGATGGTCCCACAAATAATAACCGACCTGTGCGGCCTCTCTCTGACTTCCGTCATAGGGATTTTCAAGACCCGCAAGTATCGCATCAACTGGAGTATCTATAGTTACTCTTCCGTCCTCAAATGCGTCAACAAGCTCTTGTGTAATCTGATTTCCGTATACGGATTTGAAATCATTTGCAATACTGTGATCCGGCTTTGCATATCTTCCGCAGTTTGTTATGTATAGTGCGGTAAGTATAAGAACGCCTGTAAGAATTCCTGCACTTATTTCGGTAAGCTTTTTGTTCTGAGAGTAGCTTCTTGAAAAGGTTTCAGAAAGCGTCAGCATATAAACAAGCAGACTTACAGCCAGCATAATTGCCAATCTGATAAGGGATACCTTAAGCGTAATCGGTCTGTTTACCACAATCTCATTAACCGTTACCGTTTCACCCTCAGGCACACCGATTTCAATTCTCAGGTCGTGAACCGTACCCGAAAAATTACAGGGAATCGTCTGACTTCTCTCATCGTCTCTTATAATCGATGTCCTCGCAATATTATCTCTGTAATATGCGGTAAAGGTGTCGTCGGTAATATCAAAATCAGCATTAATGTAAGCGACGTTGTCAGACTGAATATCGAGAGTTATTGTACCAATCGGCATTCCTATTCCCTTATATTCAAAAGTCATAATCCCCGAATCGACACTTGATTTTGTTTCAGGGTCATAATTGTAAAAAAGCGAATTTTCTGCATTAAGAACCGTTTCTTTATAATCACCCATAAAAAGATGAGCTGAATTGAAGTTGAATACAAAAAGCTCAAGTGCAAGGCATAAGGTCAGCGAACGAGACGCAAAGCGGAAAAGCTTTTTAAAGCCTTCTGGAATTTTATCGCCGTACATCTGTACAGCCACAGCTATACCGCCGAATATTACGGTCCACAGCGAAAGCTTGCTGTAGCCGCCGAAATCAAGAATTCCCGCAATATCAAACACCGACAGCAGAATCGCACCTCCTGTCGCAGCACCTGTTATAAGAAGTGAATTCTTCCTTATTTTTTCAGTGAATTTACTTTTTCTTTCTCCTGTTGTCACAAACATCACAACAGCAATAATGACAAACAGCAGAAGATTGAGTATAAATCCTATGCAGTCCATATTAACTCTCCCCTCCGGAATTATATAATAATAGTATATCTTTCGACATATTTCTTTACTATTATAATATATTAACATTGAAAAGTCAATCAATATACGGTAAAAAGAAAAACTCCGCCTTATCTGACGGAGTAATATTGCTGCACCAATTAAAACTTGCCAAAAGACGCAGGCGAAAAAGCAAAATATCAAGGCACAAATCGCAGGCATACTATCGTATGTCAAGATTTGTAACGAAGAGATTTTGTTTTTTCGGCAAGTATTGATGGCAAGGTTTAGTTGGGGGAGCAATAGTATTGGTACGCCTGAATGGAATCGAACCATCGCACATAGCGTCGGAGGCTACTGCTCTATCCACTGAGCTACAGGCGCATTAATAAAAAATCATATTCTTCTATAATATTATATCAAAAACTCTTGAAATTTGCAAGTAGTTGTGGTATAATAAATTGTGATAGTTTTATGAAAAAGGAGAGAGTGTCGTTGAGCGATTATATTTACTTAGTTGTTGCACAAACAGGTACACGTCCTGCAAGACTTTTTAAAATGATTACCAAAAAGCCATATAATCACGTATCTCTTTCCGGAGATATAAATCTTTCCGAAATGTACAGCTTCTGTCGTACATACTGTCCTCTCCCCCTTCCCGCCACATTCAATCAGGAAATTGTCGGAAAGGGCACTCTCGGAAAGTTCGACTCTATTCCCTGTGAAATTTACAAAATCCCCGTAACACCGAAGCAGAAGAAAATCTACAATGAGGTAATTGAGTATTTCAATAATAACCGCAACATTTTCTCCTACAATATTCTCGGACTTGTGGCTATTTACCTCAACATAGAGTGGAACAGAAAAAAGAATTTCCTTTGCTCTCAGTTTGTTGCTTATACAATGGAAAAAATCGGAATTCAACTTGAAAAGCCGTTTTCCATGTATACTCCCGATGATTTCAGAGGCTTTCCGGGTGCAACGCTCATATATGAAGGTGAGCTCAACAGCTTCTACTACAATATGAAATCAGCCGATAATATGGTCAGACAGTGAGAATATATCCGAAACAAAGTGCACCTCATCAGGTGAAATTACATACAGAACATAATAAAGCTTGCTTTCGGGAAGCAATGCATCGGTCCCGAAAGTAAATTCCTGATTTAAAATTTTCAGCTGAGCCTTGTCCTCACTTATAATAAGACTTGCGGGACTCAGCTTTTCAACAGACAGCCTGTTGTAAGAATTTGAATATGAATTTAAAAACATCCATAAACCTGTTGTCAGAAGAAGATATACGAAAACTGCTCTGACAAAGGTTTTTTTCTTTTTTCTATGCATATTTTCTCCTTCAGGCAATACTGTACTGTATAGGCTTTATGCGGCATTGCCTTTATTTCATTGAATTAAGAAGTGTTGCAAGCGAATCACCGATAAGCTGTCCCGAATACTGCACCTGTTCAAGTGTATTTCCGTGCGAGCCTACTTCGATAAGCAGACTTCCCGTAGTGAGGTCCTGATTGTACTTGCGGTAGTCGAAAAGTATCGGACGTGTAAGCCCCTGCCAGTCACCTTCAAGCTGCTGCTGAAGTGATGACGCAAAGCGAAAATTCTTCATGCAGTCAGGCATGCCCATTGTTCCGTCGTCACAGCCCGATATTATCATTATCTGTGCCGCCTCCCTGCCGTTTATCTCCGCATAAGGCTGATATGCAAGACCATTACCCGAAATAGCGTCACGGTGAATATCAAGCACAACCTTAATTGAGGGGTACTCTTCAAGAATTGCCGTAATTGTCTCACGGCTTCTTGCGTACGAACCGTTATACGAGGGATAATCATGAATGTCCGTCGCATGAATTACACCTATTCCCTCATCTTCAAGCTCCTTTTGTATCGCATTTCCCACCATTACCATATTTTTCGTATCATCGGTAGTACGGTAATTGAAACCAGCGTCGTAAAAATCTCTCACATAAGGTTCAAAGCTTTCAGTTGTATGGGTATGATATATCAGTACCTGAGGGTCATCGGTATCTGTAATTTTAAAATCGGGAAGATATCTGCTTTCTTCGATAAGCTCCTCATTCGGAACTGATGTTTTGTTGTTCACCTGTCCGTATTCATCAAGGTCAAAATAAGTCGTACCACTGAATGTGCCATAGGTTGTACGCACTATTTCTCCGCCCTCAGTCCACTCCTCTTCTGTGGGATAAGGCTTTTCTCCGGGATTATCAGAAACTGCATAAAGAGGATTTTCAAGGTCATTAAAAACCTGTGCATCCTCAGTTTCCTCCATATATCCATAACCTTCAGATATAATATACTCCTCATTAATTATGTCCTCATAATCCTCTGAAAATTCAATAGTGTACTCAGGTTCTGACGTGTTTTTTCTCTGTGCATACACATTTTCGGTCTTGCTGAGGGTAATACTGTCAGCTTTTTTTATGAGCTGTCCAAGCTGCGGAAGTGCCTTCACAGCGGCAGCGACAGCAACAGGTACAGCAATAACCGCACAAAATCTTGCCGCACCGATGAATTTCGTTTTCTTATGTCGTGTCATACAGCTCACCTCATATCTACATTCTGTTTATAGTATATTCGGCAGGATATATAATCAGAACACAATCATCCCGTTAAAATTCTGCAATAAAGACATGCATTTTCGATATTTCGCCGTCATATTTATTTATAACAGTAATTTTTCGGAGATGATTTTAATGTATGAATGCTGTAACGTAAAACGTTTTCTGAAGCTTCTCGTTATTGATGCTATAATTTTCGGTCTTTGCTTTATTTTTATGTTTATCGGAAAAAACATCACATTTTCTGCAGAAGGCAACGAAAAAAAACACCCCTTTGCTATTACGGCTTTAATCTATAATTCCACAAATATTGATACATCTGTGCTTGAGCATAATCTTTCGTATCTTAAAGAAAATGACCTCGCTGTAATTTCAGCAAGCGAATTTTCGGATTTACTGACTGATATGAAAGACCTGCCTGAAAACACTGTAATTATAGTTACAGAAAACAACTGTGAACAACCCCTGAATACGCTTGAAAAGTACGGTATAGAGCCACTAACACAATCGGAATTACAGAAGCTGTGTAAAAAACACAACATTTCCGTTAAAGAACTTGAGGCAGAAGAATTCTTTGATTTGACAGAATAAAAAATCACCGCACAATTACTGTGCGGTGATGCTGTTTATATGAGTTTACTGCATTTCAGTTACGCCCTGCTGTTCAAGCCCATCGATAAACTCTTCGAAGAATTCGTCAAAATCCTTATATCCTGAAGCTTCCCAGAATTCGTCATAGTCCTCGCCTCTGTACTTCTCAAGATAGTCGGGAAGCTCGCCTGTTTCCTCGTATTCCTCGATAACTGCGTCTGCTTCCATTGAAAACTGCATGCAGTCCTTCATAACAGGTCCGTAAAGCACGGTGAAAATAGCAAGAACAATTATTGTGATTGCCGAAAGAATGATACCTGTAATCGCCATACCCGTACCGCCTCTGCGTTTTGCAAGAGATATGATACCGAAAATAATAGAAAGCGGTGCACAGATATAGCCAAGTCCGCAGCAGCAGAGTACAAGTGCCACAATACCCAGAACAAGTGATGTTACCGCAAAGCCGATTCTTCCGCTTTCGGGGTTGTGCTCATCAGGATTATCCTTCATCATATCGTAGTAAATTTCGTTTTCCATAGCAGTCTCCTTCAATAATTATACATTTGTTTCCCATAGCCAGTTGCGAAGCTCAAGTTCTTCGAGATTATAGGGAGTTTTCTGATAAACGCAATAGTTAAGCCAGTTCGAGAACATAAGATTTGCGGTACATCTCCATGAAAATACAGGTGTATTTTCCGGATTATCCTCAGGAAAATAATTATACGGCACCTGAATATCGATACCCTTGTCAAGGTCACGGAAGTACTCATTTGCAATCGTATCACGATCATATTCGGAATGCCCCGTAATAAAATACTGCCTGCCGTTCTTATTTGCAACTATATGCACGCCTGACATATCCGATGATGTGAGGACTTCAAGCTGCTCAACCTTATCTATATCCTCCCTGCGGACTTCAGTATTGCGTGAGTGAGGAATAAGGAATACATCGTCAAAGCCTTTAAGCAGCAGACAGTTTTCAACCTCAGCCTTATGAGGGAAAATACCGAACATTTTCTGTTCAAGGGCATATTTCGGTACACCGAAATGATAATAAAGTCCCGCCTGAGCCGCCCAGCATATATGAAGCGTCGAGAAAACGTGGGTTTTCGACCACTCCATGATTTTGCAGATTTCCTCCCAGTAGTCAACCTCCTCATAGTCGAGAAGCTCAACGGGTGCACCTGTAATAATCATACCGTCATAACGGTTGTCCTTTATTTTGTCAAAGGTTGTGTAGAAAGCCTCCAGATGATTAGAGGATGTATTTCTTGATATATGCGACGCTACCTGAAGCAGCTCAACATCGACCTGAAGCGGAGTATTGCTCAGCAGACGCATGAGCTGACTTTCCGTTTCTATTTTCTTTGGCATTATGTTAAGTATTATGACCTTGAGCGGACGGATATCCTGATGCTCCGCCCTTTCGCTGGACATAACAAATATATTTTCTTCTCCAAGCGTTTTGAATGCCGGCAGCTCGGATGATATTCTTATAGGCAATTCAAGGCGCTCCTTTCAACGTGATTTTGCGATACAGACTTACCGTCTGTACATATAATACCCTATTTACGGGCATTTTGCAAGCTATTGCTGATTACTTTTGCAATTTTTACAGCTGTTCATAAATTCATTCAGATTCTGTAGAATTTTCTCGTCATTACAGACAAATCTCAGCTTTGCAAGATTATCATACTTCTTTTCTTCCTTTATACAGAAACAAGCGGTATCAATCCCCTTAAGACAGCTCTTGAAAAGCACAGAGCGTACAAGTCCGTCACAGAGATACAAATCTCCGCCGTCATCGTAATCATAGATAACGGTCTGCTCAGCTTCATAGGCATAGGCAATAAAACCGATTACCTCGCCCTTATCGAAAGCCTCTGTAATATGCAGTGAATCGCAGTCAGCCGAAGCAACTACATCCTCGTAGCCCTCCGACGACATTTTCTCCTGAATTTCAAGCATACTTACTTCTCCTTGCCGATAGCATTTCTCAGTGCACGAAGCTCCTCTGCGGTAAGCTCACGGTATGTACCGGGCTTGAGCATGCCAAGTCTGAGAGGACCAATACTGATTCGGCGTAGTCTTGCAACTTCAAGTCCGACAGCCTCACACATCTTACGAATCTGTCTGTTTCTGCCCTCTTTAATGGTAATGAGAAGAACAACTCTGCCCTCCTGCTTTTCCTTTACAACAACAGTTGCAGGAAGAGTCTTTCTTCCGTCGATTTCCACACCCTCCGAAAGTCTGATAAGCTGGTCATCGTTTATATCGGGACGTACAGTTACACGGTAGGTCTTTGAGATATGACGGCTCGGGTGCATGATGCTGTTTGCAAATTCACCGTCATTTGTGAAAAGAAGAAGTCCCTCAGAATTTCTGTCAAGACGTCCTACGGGATATACTCTCTCCTCAACACCGTCAAGCAAATCCATAACGCATCTTCTGTCAAGGTCATCGGATACGGTTGTAACGTAGCCTCTCGGCTTGTTGAGCATAATGTATACGAAATTTCTCTTTCTCGGCATATAGATACGCTCACCGTCAATTGTTATCAAATCCTTGAAGCCGCACTTGTCACCAAGCTTTACA
>SVNJ01000053.1 GCA_015066955.1 Ruminococcus sp.
CTCTTACCTCTGAGGCAATGTCAAAAAGGGTAAGTGAGCTTTGCGGCGAGGGACTGAGCTTCTACGATGCGGCGGCTCCCGTTGTAACCTTTGAAAGTCTCGACAAGGACAAGGTTTTCTTTGCTTCACGCTACGACAGAGGCGATGCGGACTACGTTAATTGTCCTATGGACAAGGATGAATATCTTGCATTCTACAATGCCCTTATCAGTGCGGAAAGGGTACAGCTAAAGGACTTTGAAACTCATCCCTTCAGCGTATACGAGGGCTGTATGCCTATAGAGGTGCTTGCTTCAAGAGGCGTGGATACAATGCGTTTCGGACCTATGAAGCCTGTCGGAATTACCGATAAGCGTACAGGCAGACGTCCCTATGCGGTGGTACAGCTGAGAAGAGAGAACCGTGAGGGTACGCTTTTCAACCTTGTAGGCTTTCAGACAAACCTTAAATTCGGAGAGCAGAAGAGAGTATTCTCGATGATTCCGGGACTTGAAAATGCAGAATTCATGCGTTACGGAGTAATGCACAGAAATACCTTCATAAACAGTCCTGAGCTTCTCAATGCAGACTTTTCAATGCGTAATAATCCCGATATTTACTTTGCGGGACAGATTACAGGTGTTGAGGGATATATGGAATCGGCGGCAAGCGGTATAATCGCAGGAATCTCGGTGGCACGCAGGATAAAGGGTCTTGAACCCCTCGTGCTCCCGAAAGATACAATGACGGGTGCACTTTCCGCTTACATAAGCGATTCCTACAACAGCGGAAAATTTCAGCCAATGGGTGCGAATATGGGAATACTCCCCGATATAGGCGTACGTATAAAGGACAAAAAGCAGAAATACGGTGTATATGCCGAAAGAGCCATAAATTCACTGAGACAGGAAATGGAGAGAATCGGATATGAAAATAATAGTTGACGCTTTCGGAGGGGACAACGCTCCCCTTGAGGTTCTCAGAGGCTGTGAAAGGGCAGTCAGAGAGCTTGGTGTGAAGATACTCCTTACAGGCAGCAGTTCAAAAATCAAGGAGTGTGCCGCACATAACAACATAAGCCTTAATGACATTGAAATAGAGCATACCGACGACGTTTTCGACATACATGAGGAGCCTAAGGAAATCATAAAATCAGGAAAGAATTCCTCAATGGCACTGGGACTTCAGCTTCTTGCCGACGGTAAGGGCGACGCTTTTGTTTCCGCAGGAAGCACAGGTGCGCTTGTAATGGGTGCAACCTTTATTGTAAAGCGTATCAAGGGTATCAAGCGTATTTCACCTTCACCTGTAATGCCCGGTGAAAAGGGAAGCTTTCTCCTTGCGGACGCCGGTGCGAATACTGAATGTCGTCCCGAAATGCTGGTGCAGTTTGCCATTATGGGCAGTGCATACATGGAAAAGGTTATCGGCGTGGAGAATCCTAAGGTAGGACTTCTCAACATCGGTGCAGAGGAAACAAAGGGTCGTGACCTTGAAGTCGAGACCTACAAGCTTCTTGAAAAATCAGGACTTAACTTTGTGGGAAACGTTGAGGCAAGAGATATGCCTAAGGGCGAATGCGATGTTGTTGTAACCGACGGCTTTACGGGAAATATCGCTCTTAAGCTTTACGAGGGCATGGGTTCATTCTTTGCAAAGAAGCTCAAGTGGATATTCTCGGGTGCGGGAAAAATCGGTGCAATCCTTTCACTTGGAAAAATAAAGCAGTTCAAAAAGCAGATGGACTATAAGGAGGTCGGCGGCTCGGCACTTCTTGGTGTAAGAAAGCCTGTAATCAAGGCTCACGGAAGCTCCGACGGTACAGCCTTCTTCAATGCGGTGCGTCAGGCAAAAAGATGCATCGACGGCAATGTTACATCTGAAATCGAAAGCTATGTAAGCCGTCTTGCGGAGGCTTCAAAGGAGTAATATAAATGGGAAGTATCGGTAAATTTGAAGAAATTATCGGATATAAATTCAGGGACAGAAGTCTTATTGAGCATGCACTTACGCATTCTTCATACGCAAACGAGAAGAAAATTCCCGGCGGAAGCAATGAGCGTCTTGAATTTCTTGGTGACAGCGTGCTTTCAATTGTGGTGTCCGAGTATCTTTATACGCACCTTTCGCACATTGCAGAGGGTGAGCTTACAAAGATGCGAGCATCACTTGTATGTGAGAAGTCGCTTCATATATTTGCTCAGAAAATTCAGCTCGGTGAGTTTTTAAGGCTTGGAAAGGGCGAGGAAAACACAGGCGGCAGAGAGCGTCCCTCAATTCTTGCGGACGCATTTGAGGCAGTAATTGCCGCAATCTACCTTGACGGAGGCTTTGAGCCTGCATCACGTCATATTCTCCGCTTCATGCCTGAGGATTTACAGACACACAGAAACCCTGTATTCAATGATTTCAAGACCATTCTCCAGGAAATCGTGCAGAAAAATCCCGAAGAAATGGTTGAGTATATACTTGTTGGCGAGGAAGGCCCCGACCACAACAAGCGTTTCGTGGTTGAGGTATGCCTCAATTCAAACGTTATAGGACGCGGTAAGGGCAGAAGCAAGAAGGAAGCTGAACAGCTTGCCGCAAAGGAAGCTCTGGAGCTTATGGGCTATGAAGCACAGTAATATTTCAATTTTCATTCCGCATATAGGCTGTCCGAATATGTGCAGCTTCTGCAATCAGCATACAATCAGCGGTGCACAGAAGGCACCGTCTGCGGACGAAGTAAGAAGTATCTGTGAAAAGGCTATTGGAGAGGTGAAATCTCCCGAAAACACCGAAATAGCGTTTTTCGGCGGAAGCTTTACGGCTATTCCGAGAGAATATATGGTATCACTTCTTGAAGCAGTGCAGGACTTTATCGGTGAGGGTAAATTCAGAGGGATCCGCATCTCAACCCGTCCCGACTGCATTGACGCTGAAATCCTTGATGTGCTTAAAAAGCACGGTGTTACGGCGATTGAGCTTGGTGCACAGTCAATGAGCAATAAAGTGCTTGAAGCAAATGACAGGGGACATACGGCTGAGGATGTTGTAAACGCAAGTCTGCTCATAAAAGAATACGGCTTTGAGCTTGGCTTGCAGATGATGATCGGACTTTATAGGAGTACAGGCGATGATGAAGCTGAAACTATGAAGAAAGTCCTTGAAATTCATCCCGATACCGTCAGGATATATCCTGTAGTAATCCTTGAAGGCACAAGGCTTGCAAGGCTTTATCGTGAGGGAGAATATAAAACCTTTTCCTTTGACGAGGCTGTTGAAATGTCAGCAAAAGCAATGCTGAGGTTTGAAGCCGCAGGAATAAGAGTAATAAAATGCGGACTTCATGCATCAGAGTTTGTGGAAAAGGATATGGTGGGAGGCTTCTATCACCCTGCATTCCGTGAGCTTTGCGAAGGGCTTATTTACAGGTGGACTATGAAAGAAGCAATCGGCTGTGAAGACGGCAAAAGCTTTATATTTGCGGTGAATCCTTCATGTATAAGCAAGGCTATGGGGCATAAAAAATCCAATGCGGAATACTTCAAAAAGCAGGGAATAACCATAAAAATCATCGGTGACGAAAGTGTACCGAAATATAAATGCGAGCTGAGGAGGTGAGCGCATGTACTTAAAATCACTGGAAATACAGGGCTTCAAGTCCTTTCCCGATAAAATAAGCCTTACCTTTGACAAGGGACTGACGGCGGTAGTAGGACCGAACGGCAGCGGAAAAAGTAATATCGGCGACTCTGTAAGATGGGTTCTCGGAGAGCAGTCAACAAAGACTCTGCGTGGAAACAAGATGGAGGACGTTATTTTTTCCGGTACTGTTGCGAGAAAGCCTATGGGCTTTGCCGCAGTAACGCTTAATATCGACAACTCGGACAAAACCCTCAGTGACTATGACGACGAGGTTGCAATTACACGTAAGCTTTACAGAAGCGGTGATAGCGAGTATATGATAAACGGCCGTCAGGTTCGTCTTAAGGACATAAACGAGCTTTTCATGGATACAGGTCTCGGAAGGGACGGCTATTCCATTATCGGACAGGGACGTATTGCGGAAATCGTCGGTGCAAAGAGCAACGAGCGTCGAGATATTTTCGAAGAAGCGGCAGGAATTTCCAAATTCCGCTACAAAAAGCTTGAAGCAGAGCGTAAGCTTACAGCAGCACAGGAGAACATACTCCGACTTTCGGATATACTTTCCGAGCTTGAAGGACGTGTTGAGCCTTTACGGATTCAGTCTCAGAAGGCTGAAAAGTTCATAAAGCTTGCCGATGAGCGTAAAAAGCTTGAAATATCGGTATGGGTGAACCGCCTTGATGAGCTTAAGGGAAAGCTTGATGCACTTGACGAGAAAATCCTCGTGAGCCGAAGTGAATACGAGAATATCGAAAGTGATATTCAGCGTCAGGAGGAAAAGCGTCAGGAGGGCTACCGTAAAATGCAGGAATGCACGGTAAAGTCCGACGAAATCAGAATGAAGATGATTGAGGAGGAGCAGTCTGCCTCTGACCTCAAATCGGATATTGCGGTATTCGAAAATGATATACGCTACAGCCGTGAAGCGGCAGAATCGGCACGAAAGAGTATTGAAAATTCCGAGCAGCTCAAGAAAAAGCTTGAAGAGGAGCGTGAAGCCGCAAAAAAGCAGCTTGAAGCACTCAATGCTCAGAAAGCGGAGCTTGAAAAGGAAATTGCTGCAGCTGCAGAAAGCTTCAGCAGTGCCGAAAAACAAAGCAGCGAGCTTGGAGAAAGCTTTGACAAGGCAGGCAGTGAGATAAATAATCTTTATATCAGACAGAGTGAATACCGTTTTGCAATTGAGTCCTCAGAGGTTTCCGCAGAGGAGGAGGCAAAGAGGCTTGAAGAGCTTCGTGAAAGCAGCGGAGACTATGTAAAAACTCTTGAAAAATATGCACTTGAAGCTGAAAGCGTTAAGAAGTCTCTTGAACTGAATGCTGAGCGCAAGCAGTCGCTGAGCAATACTCTCACGGGACTGGAAAAGCTTTACAAATCCCGTAATGACGGCTTTGAACAGGCTAAAACCGACTTTGAAAAGGCTCTCTATGAGCTTAAGGACAGACAGCAGAGACGTAAGATACTCAGTGACCTTGAAAATAATATGGAGGGCTTTGCGGGAAGCGTAAAGTCTGTGCTGAAAGCCTCAAAGCAGGGACGTCTCGGCGGAGTTATGGGAACAGTCGCACAGAATATCGGTGTTGATTCTCAGTATGCGGTTGCAATTGAAACAGCACTTGGCGGTGCGATGCAGAATATCATCGTTGAAAATGAGGACATAGCAAAGAGGTGCATACGCTTCCTTAAGGAGCAGAAGGGCGGACGTGCAACATTTCTGCCTATAACCTCTGTAAAGGGATATGAGCTTCGTGAACAGGGGCTTGACGACTGCGAGGGATTTATAGCCTGTGCAAGCAGAATCGTCACCTTTGACCCGAAATTCAGTGGTATAATAAATTCACTTCTCGGAAGAATTGTGATTGCGGAGGACATTGACTGTGCAACGGTTATTGCTAAAAAATACGGTTACAAGTTCAGAATCGTAACGCTTGACGGTCAGGTTATCAACGCAGGCGGTTCATTTACGGGAGGTTCTGCTCAGAAATCGGGCGGAATTATCACACGTAAGAACGAAATGGAAAAGCTTGACGCAGAGATTGAGAAGTTTTCATCTCAGAAGGACGTTCTCCGTGAAAGAGCGGAGAATATGCGTGCTCAGGCGGAAAAGCTGAGATATGACATAGAGGCTGCAAAGGAAGATATAGCTTCCTGCGAAGGCGAGGCGGTAAGACTCGGTGCTGAGCTTTCAAGTCTCGGTTCACTTGCAGAGCAGTTGAAATCACAGTCTGAAGGATCTGTAAAGCTTATTGAGGAAACAGAGCGCAGAATAGCTCAGGCTAAGGAAACTGCCGAAAGCTCACGCAAGGCACTTGAAGAGCTTGACGCTGAAATAAAAACTGCCGAAGAAAAGCTTGCACAGAGTCAGGATATACGTGAAAAGCTTAAACGTGAGCGTGAGGAGCTTTCAGAGAAGCTTTCCGCTCTAAAAATGCGTAGAATTGAGCTTGATAAGGACTGTCAGGCACAGGAGCTTGAAATTTCACGTATTGCCGACCGACGGAAGGAGCTTGACAGCGGAAGTAAACAGTTTGAGGACGAAATCAAGCGTCAGAATGATATTATCGCTTCAAAAGAGCGTGATATAGAAAATGCAAAGGCAAAGCTTGACGGTCTTAAGGGCAATACCGATGCATATAATGCACAGATTAAGCGTCTGCAGGAAATGCATACCGAGCAGAGCCGTCTCGTGAACGAAATAATGAAGGGCATGAAGGAAATCAACAATGCCAAAGAAAAGCTTTCGGGCGAAATCACCCGTCTTGAAGAAAGACGTGAGACTGCCTGCCGTGACAGCGAGGGTATTATAAAACAGCTTCTTGAGGTCTACGAGCTTACACGCTCAGAAGCGACGGCAATTGCTGAAAAAATTGAGGATATGACAGCGGCACAGCGTCAGCTGACCGATGTGAAGAATAAAATCCGTGCTCTCGGAAATGTCAATGTTGAGGCTATTGAGGAGTATAAGGAGGTTTCCGAGCGATACAAGTTC
The DNA here is from genome assembly GCA_015066955.1 of Ruminococcus sp. GTDB lineage: Bacteria > Bacillota > Clostridia > Oscillospirales > Ruminococcaceae > Ruminococcus. Next base: position 6,602 of record SVNJ01000053.1, read on the forward strand.
ATGTCCGAACAGCTTGCGGACATTCAGAAGTCCAAGAGTGAGCTTGAAAAAATCATCTCCGACCTTACAGGCGAGATGTGCAGGATTTTCTCGGAAAGCTTTGCGGTTATTAACTCCAACTTCAAGGAGATTTTCGTTGAGCTTTTCGGAGGAGGAAAGGCTGAGCTTATCCTTACCGACCCTGAGAATGTGCTTGAATCGGGTATCGAAATCAGCGTAGCGCCTCCGGGAAAGGTTATCAAGAACCTTATTTCTCTTTCGGGAGGCGAGCAGTCATTCGTGGCTATTGCCATATACTTCTCGATTCTGCGTCTGAGACCTGCACCATTCTGTATACTCGACGAAATCGATGCCGCTCTTGACGAGGTAAACGTAAGAAAGTATGCTCAGTATCTCAAAAGATTCACCGATACAACCCAGTTTGTGCTTGTAACCCACAGACGAAGCGCAATGGAGGAGGCGAATGTCCTCTATGGTGTAACCATGCAGGAGGACGGAATTTCCAAGCTTCTGAAAATGGAACAGGTGGACTTTGATGAGGACGAAAGCGTAATTGATATAAATTAGAAAGGATACCGTTATGGGAATTTTTGCGAAAATCAGACAAGGTCTGCAAAAGACTAAGGATTCTTTTATAGGAAAGATACAGCGTGTTGCCAATTCCTTTACGAAAATAGACGAGGAGCTTTTCGAAGAGCTTGAAGAAACAATGATTATGAGCGATATCGGAGTGGAGACTTCGCTTGAAATATGCTCACGTCTGCGTAAGAAAATCAAGGAAAGGGGAGTTACCGACCCTGCCCTTATCATGGAACTTATTCAGGAGATTATCGCTGAAATGATGGGCGATGACATTGAGCTTGACACTAAAAATGCACCTGCAGTAATTATGGTTATCGGTGTTAACGGTGCAGGCAAGACCACAACAATCGGCAAGATGTGCCACCAGTACAAGAGTCAGGGCAAAAAGGTTATTGTTGCGGCGGCAGATACATTCCGTGCGGCTGCTATTGACCAGCTTCAGGTGTGGACTGAGCGTGCAGGTGTTGAAATCGTAAAGCACGCAGAGGGTTCAGATCCCGGTGCGGTAGTTTATGACGCTCTTGAAGCCGCAAAGGCAAGAGGCTGTGATATACTTATCGTAGATACTGCAGGACGACTTCACAACAAGAAAAATCTTATGGAGGAGCTTGCGAAAATCAATCGTATCATTGATTCAAAGGCAGAGGACTGTTCAAGAGAGGTACTCCTTGTGCTTGACGCAACAACAGGACAGAATGCAGTGAATCAGGCACGTCTTTTCAGTGAAACTGCCGATATTACGGGAATTGTCCTTACAAAGCTTGACGGCACCGCAAAGGGCGGTATTGTAATTTCAATCAGGAATGAGCTGGGAATCCCCGTTAAGCTTATCGGTGTCGGTGAAAAAATCGACGATTTACAGCCCTTTGACAACAAGAGCTTTGTTGACGCACTTTTCGGTACTTATGACGAGCCTGAAGAGGATGAAGAAACTGAGGATAATACCGAGAGTACAGAAGCAGAGACAGCAGAGGAAGTTTCAGAAGCTGTTGAGGAAACCGTTGATGAAGAACCTGTAGTGGAATCTGAAACTGTAGCTGAGGAAGCTGAAGAAGTACCCGAAGCTGAGGAAGAGGCTGTAGTTGAGGAAGTACCTGAAATTACAGAAGAAACTGCGGAAGAGACTGCGGTTGAGGAAGCTGACGAAGAATCTGAAACAGAAGAAGCTGACGAAGCTGCAGAGGACGATGCTGAGACAGAATACGAAGAAGAGGAAAAGAAGCCTAAGAAGCGTGGATTCTTCAGCAGACTTTTCGGCGGCAAGGAGGACTGAAATGCAGAAAAAGGTTATAATGGCGACAAATAACGCAAATAAACTGCGTGAGGTGCGAGAGATTCTTTCGCCTCTCGGAATTGAGGTTATAAGTCAGAGTGAGGCAGGTATTGATGTTGAAGCTGACGAAAGCGGCACAACCTTTGAGGAAAATGCCGTAATCAAGGCACAGACCATATTTGATCTTGTTGATTGTCCTGTAATTGCAGATGACAGCGGACTTTGCGTTGACGCTCTTGACGGCAGACCGGGTGTGTATTCCGCACGCTATGCTCCTAAGGGACAGGAGTGTGCAAAGCTTCTTGACGAGATGAAGGATATACCCGATGAAAAGAGAACCGCACGCTTTGAGTGTGTGATTGCGTATATCTCCGAAAATTGTCTCAGAACGGTTTCCGGTGCGTGTCACGGCAAAATCGGTTATGAGGAAAAGGGTACAAACGGCTTCGGCTATGACCCTGTATTCATGTACGGCGACAGAACGCTTGCGGAGATGTCCGCAGAGGAAAAGAATAAAATCAGCCACAGAGCGGCGGCTCTTAAGGCTTTATACGATATGCTCAGTGAAAGGAACGGTGAGTGATATGCTTACAAGCAAGCAGAGAGCGGCACTCAGAAGCATTGCTGCAACTTACGAAACAATATTTCAGATTGGAAAGGGCGGAGTAACAGAGGTTCTCTGCAATGAAATCGGCGAGGCACTCCGCAAAAGAGAGCTTATAAAGCTCAGAGTGCTTGACAACTCAGGCTATACCGCAAGGGAAGCGGCTGACGAAATCGCTGAGGCAACAGGTGCGGACGTAGTTCAGGTTATCGGAACAAAATTCGTGCTTTTCAAGAGAAATCCCAAAGACCCCGTAATCGATATAAAGCTCTGATTCATGAGAACAGGAATTTTCGGAGGAAGCTTCAACCCCGTGCATAACGGTCATATCCACCTTGCACAGGCGGTTATGGAGGAACTTTCGCTTGACAGGATTTTTTTCGTGCCGTCGAAAATATCTCCTCACCGTTCAATAGCAGAGTATGCTTCGGGCGAGGACAGGGTGAATATGCTCAGACTTGCCTGCGAGGGGATAGACGGTTTTGAGGTGAGCGACTACGAGCTGAGAAATGAGCGTGTAAGCTATTCGGTTTATACGGTAGAGCATTTCAGAAGCAATTTCCCTGAGGATGAGCTTTTTCTCCTTGTGGGGAGCGATATGCTTCTGAGCTTTGACAAGTGGTACCGCTTTGAGGATATTCTGAAAAATGTTACCCTTTCCGTGTGCTCCCGTGAGGACGGAGATTTTGAAGCTTTAAAGCGAAAAGCGGAAGAATTGGCTTTATACGGTAAAATAGAAGTGTGTACCGCACCGCCTGTCATGGTTTCATCTACTGAAATCAGAAAAAATTTTGAAAAAAATCAGGATTTGTCTTGCTATCTTAACGAAAATGTAGTACAATATATAAGATTGAGGGGATTATTCGGTTGTAAAACTGCGGATGAGGTGAGCTGATGTATAATGCAGATGAGAAAAAGAAGTTTTTAAAGAACAGACTTTCACAAAAACGTTATACCCACAGTCTCAATGTTGCAGAAGAGTGCCGCAAGCTTGCCGTTAAGTACGGCGAGGACCCCGATAAGGCGTACTACGCAGGACTGCTCCACGATATATGCAAGGAAATTCCTGCCGAAGAGCAGAAACAGCTTATTCTTGAAAGCGGTTTTTCCGTATGCCGTGAGGAGCTTGAAACCCACTCGCTCTGGCATGCAATAGCAGGAGCATATTTCATAAAAAAGGAATTTGGCATTGAGGATATCGATATCATTAATGCGATAAGATTTCATACGGCAGGCAGAGCAGGAATGACACGTTTAGAGGAAATAGTCTATCTGGGCGATCTTATTTCTGCCGACAGAGATTATAAAGACGTTGATAAAATGCGTAAGCTTTCTTACTCGGACCTTAATAAGGCAATGTTTGAAGCATTTGCCTTTTCAATAAAATCGGTTGTGAAAAAGGACGGACTTCTCCCCGTGTGTACGGTGGAGGGATATAATTTCTATGCACGTCTATGCTGTGCAGGTAAGCAGAAATAACGCATTTCAAGGAGATTTTGTCAATGAATAATGAAAACAACGCAGCTCAGAATGAGGAAATGAAGGAAAAAATCGAGCGTATCCGTAAGAGGAATGCACAAAAGGCTGCGGGACTGAACGAAAATGAAACAGAGGCTGCAAGGGCTGCTGCCGATGAATACGTTCCCGAAGAGGATGCATATGATGAGGCTTCCTTTGATGAAGCAGCTGAGCCTCGTGAAAAAAAGCGTTTCAGCATTAAAAACCCCGATTTTATCAAGAATACTCTTGTAAAAACGGGTGCGATTGTACTTAGTCTTATGCTTATGGTGCTGATGATTTTTAATCTGCCCATTATTGCATATAACAAAGAGGGAAAGCCGATTGAGCATATATCAATCATGACCTTTATAAAAAGGTGGCAGCCTCTTGTTAACGTAGAGGGTGAGCTTGAGCCAAACAGCATGAGCAACCTCAACATCAATTCCGAAATCGTCAACGATGGCTTCACCGACGGTCTTGACCTTGACCAGATTATTGAGGGACAGTTCTCGGTTCTCGTACTCGGCTTTGACGAAAGCAGCGGAAACAGTGATGTTAACTGGGTTTTCCAGTTTGATATTGCAGCTGCAAAGCTCAACGTACTTCAGATTCCCCGTGACAGCTGTCTGCCCTACTATACAACAAGCTATACGGGCAAGTTTAACAGCATTTACTCAATGGGTGACAGTACAAAAACACCTATTCAGCGTGTTGTAAATGCGGTTCAGGACAACTTTGGCATACCGATTGATGCCTATATCACCACAAATTGTTACGATATCGTTGATATGGTAGACCTTATCGGCGGTATTCCGATAAGCCTTGACGAAAGAATTGTATACGAGCCTGACAAGATTATCCCCGCAGGCGATACCGTGCTTAACGGTCAGCAGGCAGAATGGTTTGTTCGTTATCGTCACGGCTTTTCTGAGGGTGATATCGGACGTGTAAAGAATCAGAGAAAATTCCTTGCAGCGGCTATGCAGCGACTTCTCAATATCATTGAGGAGGACGGCAAAATGACCTTCTACGGCTACCTCAAGGAGATATACGAAAATCAGTATATCCTTACAAATCTCAGCCTTGAAAGTATAACAAAGCTTGCAGACCTTGCTGCAACAATTTCACTTGACAATGTTCAGGTAAATATGGTGCCCGGTGAAGGTGCGTGGTACTATCCTCAGGGACACGACAAACAGTCAATATGGTCGATTCACAAGCAGGCTACCATTGACATGCTCAACAAATACTACAGACCGTATCAGCATGATATGACTCTTCCGGAAAGTGCAATTATTGAAATTGTTACTGATTATGTGACAAATTCTTACGATAATACAAGCGATACGCTTCAGGAGCTTCAGGATGGTGCAGTGCCGGGACAGTCAAAGACGGAAGCCCCCGCAGATGCGGAAACTTAATAATAAAGGAAGGTAAATTATGACTCAGCAGGAAAGACTTGAGCTTATAGTAAAAACTCTCGACAGCAAGAGAGGCGAGGATATACAGGCAATTAAAATCAGCGACCTTACGATACTTGCGGACTATTTCGTAATCGTAAACGGTACCAGCAATACCCACGCAAGAACACTTGCAGACGAGGTTGAATTCCAGCTTTCACAGAAGGGCATCGAGCCTGAAAGACGTGAGGCTGACACAGGCAATACATGGATTATCCTTGACTACGCAGATATTATCGTTCACGTTTTCTATAAGGAAGCAAGAGGCTTTTATCAGCTTGAAAAGCTCTGGGCTGACGGTGAAGCGGTTGACATCAGCGGACTTCTTACGGAGGATTGAATATGAGTACGCATAATGAAAACGGCCGTAGATTGAGCGTCGGCATAGGCGTATATCTTATAATTAAGTGTGTAGTGAATATGATAATCGGCGGCGGACTTGATATAAGCGGTCTGCTTATAGCCGCAAGTATAACCTGTGCACTCTGGCTTGGCATAAAGTATACCAATTTCGTGATTGCAGGAATACTTGCACTGATAGTACTTGTTCACCTGCCTGCTAACATCTCAAATATCGGCAGTAATCTGATATACCTCATTGAGGCAGTTATAGATATCGGTTGTGCGGTGCTGCTTTGCACAAACAGCAATATCAAAGGACACTTTACAAACAAGTTTAATTTAAATTAACATAAGGAATGATATAAAATGAGCAGATACGATTTTTCAGCCATTGAAAAGAAGTGGCAGAAATACTGGGAGGAAAACGAAACCTTCAGAACAGATGTATGGGACTTCAGCAAGCCTAAGTTCTATGCCCTTGATATGTTCCCGTATCCTTCGGGAGTAGGTCTCCACGCAGGTCACCCTGAGGGCTATACAGCTACAGACATCGTTTCACGTATGAAGCGTATGCAGGGCTATAACGTACTTCATCCTATGGGCTATGATTCATTCGGACTTCCTGCAGAGCAGTATGCGGTAACAACGGGAAATCACCCCAATGGCTTTACACAGGAAAATATCAAGACCTTCTCAAAGCAGCTCAAGGAGCTTGGCTTTGACTATGACTGGTCAAAGATGATTGCAACCTCAGACCCTGAGTTCTACAAGTGGACACAGTGGATTTTCAAGCAGCTCTATGAGGACGGCTATGCAAAATATATCGATATGCCCGTAAACTGGTGCGAGGAGCTTGGAACAGTTCTCTCAAACGATGAAGTTATCGATGGAAAGTCCGAAAGAGGCGGCTTCCCTGTTGTAAGAAAAAATATGAAGCAGTGGGTAATCGACCAGCCTGCTTTTGCGGAAAAGCTTCTTGAAGGTCTTGACGAAATTGACTGGCCCGAGTCCACAAAGGCTATTCAGCGTAACTGGATCGGCAAGTCCACAGGTGTTGAGGTTGAGTTTGACATCGTAGGCGGAGGAAAGTTCTCCATATTCACTACATGTATCGAAACAATCTATGGTATAACCTTCATGGTGCTTGCTCCCGACGGTGCAGTAACAGAAAGTCTTCTTGACAGAGTCGAGAACAGAGAAGAGGTTGAGGCTTATATTGACGAAACAAAGAAGAAGAACGATATGGACCGTACCGAGCTCAACAAGACAA
>SVNJ01000054.1 GCA_015066955.1 Ruminococcus sp.
CTTGTAATAAAGTTGCTCCCCATGTGATAATCAGTCCAGACTCTGCCGCGCCTGTATCTGTTGGTCCATACAAAATTACTGCCTGCACCAAAAGTGCCGCACATGCTGGAAACACGGTCGTTCCCATTTTTATCATGTTAAGAAATTTCTTCTTATCAAAGAAGTTTCTTACGAAATCCAATATTAAAACTGCTAATAACGCAAAAGAAAATGCAAGCAAAAAGTTTGGTTTAATTGCAGTTGCACACAACAATGGTAAGGCAACCCCTATCCATTGTTTTATGCTAACATTTTCCAGATAACTCTCATACACCTCAAAAAACGCATACATCGTGAGCACAGCAAAGAAGCGCATTCCGATATATGTAATATTGTGCCATGGCTGTGTTACAAAGGTTTGCAAATAATAATGAGGATATAAGACTGGTACATAAATACTTGTAAAAATAAGTAAGGCAAAAGAAACAACAAACACAAATGGCTTCCGTTTCGATACAACAGGCGACGCTAACAATACAGATGTTATGGCAAGCGGCTGTTCATTCGCTGCTGTAATGGTTAAAGACGGTACTACACTCTTCCCTAACATGGCTATCGAAATCACAAGCATCAAGGTTGACGGCAATGAGATTCCTATGACTGCTAAGAACTACACATCTTCTGATGACGGCGTTGAGATGCGTGCAAACATCTACAATTCATACATTTCAGAGGCACCTGAGGACGCTCACGACGCTAACGGCTCCGTATACGGCAACCCTGATTACTCACCTCAGATTATCGACGCTGCTGCTGCATTCGGCGACGGCTGGACAGATATCGAAGTAACCTTCAACGTTACAGGTACAGGCACAGCTGCTGAAGGCGGTGCTGAGGTTGAGGCTGAGGGCGAAGAGTCTGAGGCTGCTGAAGGCGAGGAAAGTGCTGCTGAATAATCGGCGCTGAAACATACATAAAGATTACAGGCGGTCAATGACCGCCTGTTTTTGTTTGCATAATGAAAGGGACGGCGGTGCCGTCCCTTTTATATTTGTATTATACCACTGTAATAGTACCATTTTTCCAGTTTGTGAATGCATAGTGCTGGAGATTAACGTCCGACGCAGTATCAAGGAACATATCTCCGCTATACTCAAAGAATTCAAGGGGATAAACCGTACCTACGGCCGCATCTTCGGGAATGGTGAAGTAGAAGGTTGCAATTTCACCATCGCCGCCGTTATCTGCACTTGAAGCCGCACAGAAGAAAAGTGAATACTGCTCATTTTTCTCCATAGCCTCAGTTCTGTTGTCAAACCATACAGCAGAGGTAAAGCCTGACATCTGGCTTACAGCCTCACCCGGCTTATATTTGGCAAATCGCTCATCGGAGGTAGTAAGCTGGCACTCAAGCACCATAGGATATGCAAAGTGAACTCCGCACATCGCCCACTTGTTTTCACAGCCTTCAAGAAAAACCTTGACTTCAACAGTCTCGCCCGCTCTGCCTTCGGTATTGCTTAAAGAAAGCACAGGTCTTGCACCTGATTCGGGGTCCTTGTATTCAATCGAAGATTCTTCGAGTACAACCTTGTCGTCCTTTTTATCACTGCATCCTGCCGAAACCGTCATAGCCGCACCAAGTACCAGCGCAGTGAAAAATGCTGTCAGTCTTTTCACTTAATTCTGCTCCTTTCGTCCATCAACAGTAATATTTCCGCTCTCATCGGCAGAAATTGAAATAACGTCAACATCGGAAGATTTGCTTATAATTATTTCTGCAATATTATCCTCAATTTCCTGACGGATTACTCTGCGGATATCTCTTGCACCGCTTGTTTTGCCGTGAGATTTCTCAGCAATAGCCGCAAGTGCCTTCTCATCGTATTCAAGAGCGATATTCTTTTCAGCAAGAGGCTCCTTCATTTCACTGAGCATAAGTCCTGCAATATCAGCGTAATTTTCCTTTGTAAGCTGTCTGAATACCACAACCTCATCGATTCTGCCGAGAAATTCCGGACGAAGGAACTCTCTGAGGCCCTTTATTGCCTTATCCTTTGAGATTTCATTTTCTGTTCTGTTGAAGCCTACACCTGTAGACTTATCTGTTGAACCTGCATTTGAAGTCATGCAGATAATAGTATTTTCAAAGTTAATGGTTCTTCCGTGAGCGTCGTCAACCTTGCCCTCGTCAAGAATCTGCATAAGGATATTCATAACATCGGGGTGAGCCTTTTCAATCTCGTCAAAAAGGATTACCGAATATGGTCTGCGTCTTACCTTTTCGGTAAGCTGACCTGCCTCGTCGTAGCCCACATATCCCGGAGGTGAACCTATCATTCTCGCAACGGAATGCTTCTCCATATACTCAGTCATATCGAGACGGATAAGCGGCTCTGTTGAGTCGAACATTTCCTCGGAAAGTGCCTTTACAAGCTCGGTTTTACCCACACCTGTAGGCCCTACGAATATAAACGACGCAGGTCTGCGGCGCTTGCTGAGCTGTACTCTTGTACGCTTGATAGCCTTTGCAAGAAGCTCAACAGCCTCGTCCTGTCCGAGAACTCTCTCCTTAAGCTTTTCTTCGAGCTTTGCAATCTTGAAGTATTCCGTCTCCGCAATCTTGCTTGCGGGAATACCCGTCCAGAGCTCTACAACCTTCGTTATATCAGCCTCTGTAACCTCGACATTTTTAGCCTTTTTACGAAGCTCCTCCTCGCTTTCACGGGCATGAATAAGCTTGCCCTTAACCTCTGCAAGTGCCTGATAATCAGGCTCAGTCTGCTCGGAAATGGTCTTTTCCATATCCTCAAGAACCTTAAGCTCCTTTTTCAGCTTGTCATACTCCGCAATTTCGGGTGAACGGATGCAGGTAAGTGCACAGCCTTCGTCCATAAGGTCAATAGCCTTATCGGGGAGAAAACGGTCTGTAATGTATCTCTCGGAAAGAACCGCACAGGCTCTCACGAGATAGTCTGAAATCTTAACCTTGTGGTATTCCTCATAATATTTCTTGATACCGAGAAGTACGTTTACCGTATCCTCAACGGTAGGCTCAGCAACTGTAACGGGCTGAAAACGTCTTTCAAGAGCGGAATCCTTTTCGATGTGCTTGCGGTACTCGCCGAAGGTAGTCGCACCGATAACCTGAACCTCGCCTCTTGAAAGGGCAGGCTTAAGTATATTAGCCGCATTCATTGAGCCTTCTGAGTCGCCTGCACCGACAAGATTATGCACCTCGTCGATAAAGAGGATAATATTCCCCTCACGCTTAACCTCGTCTACAAGTCCTTTTACACGGCTCTCAAACTGACCTCTGAACTGAGTTCCCGCAACAAGAGCAGTAAGGTCGAGAAGATAAAGCTTCTTGTCTGCAAGATTGAAGGGAACATTTCCCTCGTTGATACGCTGAGCGATACCCTCTGCAATAGCTGTTTTACCTACGCCGGGTTCGCCTATGAGACAGGGATTGTTTTTGGTTCTTCTTGAAAGAATCTGTATAACTCTTGCAATTTCGTTGTCTCTTCCGATTATATTGTCAAGCTTTCCGTCGGCAGCCTTCTGTGTAAGGTTGGTACAATAGCTTCCGAGAAATTTAAGCTCCTTCTGCTTCTTTTCCTTTTTGCCTGAGCCGCCGAAAAAGCCCTTCTTTTCACGGGGTTCGCCCTTAGAGCTGTCAGAACCGGCATTGCTCTCAAACGCATCTGCACCCTCAGGAAGCTTTCCGCCGAACATGTTATTGAGGAAGTCAGGCATAAGTCCCGAGCCGCCCATTTCGAAGCTGTCGCCGTCAAGCATATTCATCATCTGGTCGGAAATCTGGTCTATTTCCTCATCGGATATACCAAGCTGCTGCATATATTCAGCAACCTGCGGTATTTTCATTTCCTTTGCGCAGGAAAGACAGAGTCCCTCGTTTTTCTTTTCGTTGCCCTGCACTGATGTGATAAACACCACTGCAGGACGCTTTTTGCATTTACTGCACATTATCATCAGGCTGATTACCTCCTGTTATTTTGTGACGGCATTATCCTGACTGCCGTCTGCTGCATTCTTACAGCATATCTGTAAATTTATATATATGTTTGAATACGTATGTCTTATTTATACTCTGCTCATTGAAGAGAATCATATCGTCGCTTCCGAACATTACAACAAGTTTTATCAGAGCAGCAATAATGAGCATGAACACTGCCGCCTCGATAAGACCGAAGAAACCGCCGATAACGTGGTCGGCAATATCTCCCATACGTCCTATTGAGTCGCCCTCGTTCATTTTTCTTGAAATATTCATAACAACAAGAAGCACAACAAGTGACACTGCCGCAAAAGCAATAAGTGAAATCATTTCCTTGTATGCATCGGCAGAATACGTCTGCTCAAGGAAATTTGCAGCCTCTGAATAGTCTGTAACATCTGCCTCCTGTGCCTGTGCTTCGACAAGAGCGATTGCTTTAGGCAGCTTTGACATGTCGTTCAGTATTTTATCATAAACAACCTCTCCGGCAAAATCGGAAAGAGCCTCAGTAAACATTGCGCCCATGATTTCAGCAAAGCCCTGTGTCATATTTTTTCTGAAGTTTTCTTCCGTATCAACAGTTTTACCGTTGATATTGTTTACGTACTTATAAAGCTCTCCGTTAATGTCGCCGCCATTAAGGAATATTTCAGTAATCTTTTTGTCGTTCAGCTTTACATTATAGCCGAGACCTTCGATATATTTTATAGTATCGTCAGACAAATCAGTTGTTGTGAGAGTCTCCTTGATATTTTTTACATTGCCGTGCTCTATTGCAGAGTCATAGGCAAAATTTGAAACTGCTCCGCTTAAAGCTACTCCGAGAAGCACGCTCGCCGCACAGCCTATTACCATAATAAGCGTTTTTGCAAAACCCTTTCTTCCTGCGAGAAAAACCGCAACAAGAACTATTGCAGCCGTAACTGCATCAAAAAACCACCAGAACTGTGTACCCATAACTGATCTCCCTTCCGTTATATCGTTGTTGTAATTTATCAGCTGTTATAGTCTATTCTGTCAACACGATTATATCCCATAAGGAATATGTAATCGTCGCTTCTTCTGAACTGCTCGTATGAATCGCTTATTTCTGCCGTTGAGCGGAGTCCTCCGCTGAAATCATATGCACAAATCTGCTCCTTTGTCATAACGTAAGCCAGTCCGTCATAAACCTGAACATACTTCAGCGGCTCTTCAAAATTAACTGTAACCGGAGTTTCGCCGCCGTTGAAAAGCTCCAGTGTGTATTTTCTTCTGTCGTCATCGTTTATGATAACGGCTGTTTTGCCTGATCTGCTTTCGCCGCCTGCAAAATCACCGTCATACTTGTAGTACGAGTCAATCTGCCCGCTGTCATCGATATAGGCGCAAGCCGTAAAGCCGATTACAACAGCACCTTTCGAGTAACCGTAGGTATTGAGTCCGAGAGTATCTACCGACGGAGACTTCCATTTTTCCTTACCGGAATCAAAGCTTATTTTCTGCACGCTTTTTGCAAGCTCGCCGTTTTCCGCATCGATGTAGCTTATAATACAGCCGTCGCTGTCATCTATAAAGCTTATATCGCCGATACGGTCAACACAGCTTCGTGAATATATCAGCTTACCCTTGTTGTTATATACAGTCAGTTCGCAGGCGTAATTTTCAGACGTCGTTACAACAGCCGCATAGCCGTCACCGCTTACACGGGCAAACATAATGGTGTTTTCTGTCTGCTTGCTGTACATGACTGAATCAATATTTTCAACGGTAAATTCATCTCCGCCGCTTTCAAATATCAGAAGATTTTCTCCCGTAGATTCAATTACGGGGTTTGTGTAGGCATGCTGACGTTTTTTCTCCTGTCCGCCTTTTGTATTATAGTAATATACGTATGCGTCCGAATGCAGGAACAGCGTATCATCGCTGTACTGAAGCTGATACTCAGAACCGCCGTTTATCTCAATAGGAAAATTTCCCTCTGCAAGACGACCGTCGTTGACAATTGTCTTATACTGCTTTCCGATACCCTGAAGCTTCGGAAGCCACTTGTCCTTAGTGTAGTAAAGGCCGCCGGCAATTGAAACAACAAGCAGGAATACCAGCATTTTCATAAAACGTTTTCGTCTTTTTTTCCGATTTTTCAGTTCAACGATATCATTTGCGTCGTACATCGGCATCAGTCATCACTCCTTTGCTTCCGTTCTCAGTTCGTCCTCGCTGTAAAATACACGATTGAGGTAAAGACCGTGTGCCATAGCCGTTCTTCCCGCACGCAGTCTGTCCCTTGCGTTAAGTATATCGGGAATATCGTCGGGTGAAATACGCTTTTCACTTACATCAAGAAGTGTACCGACCATAATCCTAATCATATTATACAAAAAACCGTCGCCTTTTACAAGTATTATCACACTATCTCCACAATTTTCTATATCAAGGGAATATATTGTGCGTACAGTTGTTGAAACATTTGAACAATCAGCACAAAAGGAAGCAAAGTCATGAGTACCCACAAAGTGCTTTGCCGCCTTTTTTACCGCTTCAAGATCAAAGGGACGGCGGTAATGGAACATCAGATCCGTCGCAAAGGGATTCTTAGACTCACTGCAGTGAAGCTTATAGATGTACTCCTTGCCCTTGCAGTCAAAGCGTGCATGAAAGTCCTCCGGGACTTCCTCGCAGGCAAGAACGGAAATATCATCGGGAAGCTCGCCGTTTATTCCTCTTACAAAGTTGCGGCAGAGTATTTTACTGCTTGTTTTCACATTCAGGCAGAACATATTCGCATGAACTCCTGTGTCGGTACGTGAACAGCCTGTAACGGCAACAGGCTCATTGAGTATCTTTGAAAAGTACTTTTCGAGTGTTTCCTGAACCGTTACAGCATTGCTCTGACGCTGAAAGCCGTGATATTTTGTGCCTCTGTAGGCGATAGTAACCTTAAGATTTCTCATTCTCTCCGTCTTTTTCCTCTGTAATTTCAGCTGATTCAGCGGCTTCCTCCTCAGCTGTTTCCTCCTGCTTTGCAGCGGGAGTATTTGATTCGTCCTTTTCACCGCTGAGAAGTGCATCGTCCATTTCCGCAGGCTTATCGTCCTTTTCAGGAGCAGTCTCTTCGGGAACTCCGTTTTTCTTCTTCTTTTTGTCAAAGAATGCAATTACTCCGCAGAGTACAGCACTTACGCCTGTAGCTGTTGTACCGGGAATAAAGCCGTCGGGAATATACTTAAGCTCAATTTCATGCTGTCCCGCAGGAACCTTAGCGCCGAGCATTGCATGAGCAAGAGCAACGGTTTCAACCTTTTCGCCGTCCACGTATACGCTCCAGCCCTTTTCATAAGGGATAGAGAAGAACATGATTCCGTCCTCGAAAGCATTTACCGTACCCTTGATTTTTGTATCCTCAAAGTGAGTAAGCTCAAGCTGTTCGTCTGCAAGCCTTGAGTAAGCGTTTTCGTACACGCTCTGATTGAGAGCGTACACCATAAGCTTGAAAGAACCCGTAGCAGTGTCACTCTTTGCATTAATGGTAACGCTTGATTTTTCTCCCTCCTGCGCATTTCCCATAGGGAATACAATCGGGTAGTCCTCGATGCTTACAGAGCCTGCAACCTTCTTTTCGCCTGATTGTACGGAAATATTGTCACAGCCGCCGTTTGTGGCATAGCCGTAGAGGTATGAACCTGCAACGCCGCTATAGTCGTAGGTTGCGGAAGCAGATGACTCCGCACCGTTTGTTTTTGTGAAGTTGTAGTCGCCGTAGCTTCGTTTTGTAACATTCATACCGCTGTATGAAGCAAGGGCAACAGGCTGAGCTGTGAAGCAGTCCTCAGTTGTTCCCGAAGCAAGCTTGAAAAGCTCATTCTGATATACAAATGGATTATCGTAGTTCTTGTCCTCAAGGAGAAGAATATCCTCGTCTACCATATAACCGATTGAAAGGTTATAGTTGTTTTCATACATTACGCTTGAACCCGATGTACCTGAATATTTCAGCGCCATTTCCTCGCTGTTAAGCTCGCCGTCCTTTGAGATGATATACTTAATACCGAGCATTGAGTTAACAATAGGTGTTGAAATTCTGTAGTAGTAACGGTTTCCCGCTTCGGAAGCGTAAAGTCCGAGACGCTTTGAGAAGCGTGTTACGGAAACATTTGCCGAAGATGAGAACTGTGAGAAGCCGTAGTAGCCATAAAGTGCACTGTCGTTGAGGGTATATGTTCTGTTGATTTCGGTTCTGTAGAAAAGGTCGTCGTCAGCCTTTTCAGCCGCACTGAGAAGCGCCTGATATTCGTCATTCTTTGTGGGATAGCTTGCGTAGTCCGATGAGCCTACGGTCTTTACGCCGATTACTGTATTGCTTGTGCATTCACTTATAACCGCAACACCGATACAGATGCTCATAACAGCATTGCGTACCTTCGGATTTGTGAAGGGGAATATCTTTATCGCCGCAAATATAAGAATGAATGCAGCGGAAATAATTACCGACTTCTTGAGTGAGCCCTCAAGGACAAACTTCTCTGCGTCGCTTATCATATAATTGAGATAGCCGATTACCCAAGGGAAGCCAAGCATGAGAATAATCTGATATATCTTCACGCCCTTTTCCAGTATAATATCATAAGCACGGTAAGCCGCAGTTATGAGTATAAAGGAGAAGATAAACGCAAAGCGGTAAGGAATCATATTTGTGAAATGGAATCCGTGCCAGATATAGTTGAGGATATTCATATTACAGCTTACGGCAATAATTCCAAGAAGTACGAGTGCACTTATTTTCTCACGGATTTTTATTCCTGCCGAGAAGAGGAATACACCGAAGAGTACTATTGCAAGCATGCCGCAGGCAAAGTTCGGCAGACCGTCTTTCATTGCAGGCTCACTGTAGGAAATAAGGTTTGCAAAAATATCCGTCCACGACTCATACCACTCAATTTTTGTGGGGAAGGTATTATTTACACTGTGGGTAAGCTGAAGTCCGAGATATGCGGGGAGGAGAATAAAGCCTCCCAGTGCGATTCCAAGCACCGCAGAGCGTGCGATAATCCAAAGGCTGTAAACAGAATCCTTAAGACCCTTCTTGATTCCGCCGCTGAAACGGATAATAATAATTGCCGCAAAAGCAAAAACGGTGAATATACATGTAAAATAGCCTACATAGTAGTTGGAGATAAGGGAAAGAGCAAGTGCAAAGGTAAAGGTTTTCCACTTTCCCTCTCGGCAGATTGCCACAACGCCAAGCATAACAAGCGGGAAAAGTGCAATTGTGTCAAACCACATTACATTCCAGTAGTAGCCCAGCATATAGCTGCAGAGTGCGTAAAGCACGGAGAATACGCAGATTGAAATATCCTTTCTCTTGAAGGTATATCTCAGGAAGCAGCTGAAAAATGCACCGCAGAAGCCGATTTTTGCCATAAGGATAAGTGTGATTGCGGTACGTGCGTTTTCCTCGCTGAAGAAAATGGAAAGCCAGTTAAGAGGGCTTGCCGCATAATATGAAATAAGCGAGAGGAAATTTGTTCCCATACCGTTCATCCATGAGTAAAGGAATGAACCTCCCGTAAGAAGCTTTTCACGCACTACACGGAAAAACGGGAAATACTGATGCCAGAGGTCAACTACAAGCATCTGATTTTCATTGCCGAAGGGGTGAAGCTTATTTTCCTTGAATGCATACAGCATCAGTACATAAGGAATGATAAAGGAGAGCAAAAAGTAGAGAACTCCCTTATCATACATAATCTTATAGAATTTACTTTTTTTGTAAGCCTCAAGCCGTCTGCCTGCCTTTTTCGCAGCAGAGGGCTGTTTTGTCTCAGTCTCTTTCATTTGTAAACCTCCTGTTAGCCTTTCACTATTTTGTCAGCAGCTATTACAGCCGCAGTAAATATCAGTACTACCGCAAGAGCAATGTAGTCTCTTGCCCCCGATTTAAGCTGTCGAAGCTTTGTGCGTCCGCTTCCGCCGTTGTAGCAACGGCATTCCATTGCGGTTGCAAGCTCATCCGCACGTCTGAATGCAGATATAAAGAGCGGTATGATTATGGAAACAAGGTTCTTCACCCTTGCCATAAAGCTTCCGCTGTCGATTTCCGCACCTCTTGCCTTCTGTGCCGAAATAATCTTATCTGTTTCCTCAACGAGCGTAGGAATGAATCTCAGTGCAATTGACATCATCATTGCAAGCTCATGGACGGGGAATTTCAGCTTTCTCAGCGGTGAAAGCAGTCTCTCAATAGCGTCCGTCAGAGTAATGG
This sequence comes from Ruminococcus sp., assembly GCA_015066955.1. Taxonomy (GTDB): domain Bacteria; phylum Bacillota; class Clostridia; order Oscillospirales; family Ruminococcaceae; genus Ruminococcus. The sequence goes on from SVNJ01000054.1 coordinate 10,239, forward strand.
GTGACGTTGTATAGGTCAGCAGAGAGCTGCCAGCGATAAGAAGAATAATTCTTACTATCATGAAAACACTTATGTTTATGCCGTCCGAAGTTACCCTGATGAATTTCCAGTGGAAATACACCTCGCCGCTGCTTACGAAAAACAGATTCAGCAGCGCTGTTATAAGCAGAAAGGGCACAAGGGGCTTTACGCTCTTCACAAACATCTTAAATGGTATTCTTGAAAGGAAGATGCACATAAGCGTGAATATTCCGCCTATTACAAGACACCATGCCGAATCGCCCGCAAAAAGCATGACAATAAAGATAAGCGTCATTATTATCTTGAATCTCGGGTCGAGCCTGTGAATTATGCTGTTTCCCGGAAAATACTGTCCGATTGTTATATCCTTCAGCAAATCACTTGCCCTCCCTTTCTTTCAGATGTCTAAGCAGAAGGTCCTTTGCATAGCCTACGGTGTAGACCTCCTTGCCGAAATCGAGACCTGATTTTTTCAGTCCCGTGAAAACCTTTGTAATCTGCGGAACATCAAGTCCTATTTTTTCGATTTCCTCCGAACGAGCAAACACCTTTTCCGTTTCGTCATAGCAGAAGAGCTTTGCCTTGTTCATTACAAGTATTTTATCGGCAAATTTTGCAATATCCTCCATGCTGTGGGAAACTATAAGCACGGTATTTTTTGTTTTGCTGTGGTAGTCCTTGATGCAGGCAAGGATTTTATCTCTTCCCGCAGGGTCAAGGCCTGCCGTCGGCTCATCGAGAATGAGCACCTTAGGCTTCATCGCCATTACTCCCGCAATGGCAACACGTCTTTTCTGTCCTCCCGAAAGCTCAAAGGGCGAACGCTCAAGAAGCTCCTCAGAAAGACCTATATATTCAGCCGTTTCGTATATACGGCGCTTGATTTCGTTTTCGTCAAGTCCCATATTCTTAGGACCGAAGGCTATATCCTTGTATACCGTTTCCTCGAAAATCTGATATTCGGGGTACTGAAAAACAAGTCCGACCTGAAAGCGGACATCTCTTATTTTAGTCTTATCCTCCCATATATCCCTGCCGTCAAGAAGAATTCTTCCTGAGGTAGGTCTGAGAAGTCCGTTGAAATGCTGTATAAGGGTAGACTTTCCCGAGCCTGTATGTCCCATCACGCCGACCAGCTCACCCTCCTCAATTTCAAGGTTTACGTGGTCAACGGCAGTTTTCTCAAAGGGTGTACCCTCACTGTAGGTATAGGTCAGTTCTTCGGTTTTAAGGATTGCCAATGTTTTATCGCTCCTTTATATATCAGGGTATACTGACACCCTGAGGTCATTTTTACGCTGATTTTGTCAGGATTTATTCCCGAACAGCTCCAGTACAGCCTTTTCGCACTCCTCTTCGGTAATTATCTCAGGAGAGATGTCGTAACCCTCCTTGCGAAGCTCCCATACAAGCTCCGTTACCTGAGGAACGTCAAGACCGATTTTTTTCAGCTGTTCTACATGGGAAAATACCTTCTGCGGCACATCGTCCAGCACAACCTTTCCCTTATCCATTACAACAACTCGTCCGCATTTTGCGGCTTCATCCATGTAGTGTGTGATGAGAACGATTGTAATGCCATAGTCACGGTTCATACGCTTTATAGTCGCCATGACCTCTTTTCTTCCCTTAGGGTCAAGCATTGCCGTCGGTTCATCAAGAATTATAACCTTCGGACGCATTGCAATAATACCTGCAATAGCTACTCTCTGCTTCTGACCGCCTGAAAGCTGTGAGGGTGAGTGCATGCGGTAGTCATACATATTGACCGCCTTTAAAGCATCGTCAACCCTTTCACGCATTTCCTCATAGGGTACACCGAGATTTTCCAGTGCAAAGGCTACGTCCTCCTCCACAATTGAGGAAACAATCTGATTGTCGGGATTCTGAAAAACCATTCCCGCACGCTGACGAAGCTCAAAAAGCTTATCGTCGTCTGCGGTATCTATCCCGTCTACGTATACCTTTCCCGATGAGGGCAGAAGTATTCCGTTGAGGTGCTTTGCAAATGTGGATTTTCCCGAGCCGTTATGACCCAGTACAGCCACAAACTCGCCTGCCTCAATTTTAAGGTCAATACCCTTCAGTACCTCAGCAGGCTCTTTATTTTCTTCCTCCGAAGCATAGGCAAAGCGGAGGTTTTCTGTTTCGATTATTTTACTCATAGAAATTCCTTATATTTCTTTAATCTCATCAAGGGGAGTTATAACAGGCTTGCCGTCATTGTCAAGAAGTACGGTAAGTCCGCCGCTGTAGCCTGCCGCATGATAAAGGTAATTTACTCCCGTTACCTTATCTACCCATATTTCGGACACGTTTGCCATGCCCTGAGAATAGGTTTTTATGAATCTTTCTTCTTTTTTTGCCATTATTGTTTCCTCCTTAATTGATTTTCTACTGTAGGAACGACCACTGGTCGTCTGAAACCAACCTACCCAAGCATAAATAATCCAATTACCGCTGCCCTGCTGAGAAAAATCGAAACAGCCATTGCTCCGACCGAACTAAGCAGTGAAAAACCAAGCGTTTTCAAGGTAAGTCCCTCTGCACTGACCGTTCTCAGGCAGAATACAAAACCTACGACCATTACCATCAGTGCCAGAAACCTGAATACTATGCCTATCAGCATATATGACAGTATCAGCAATACCGTCATAAGCACCGACATAATAATAAAAGCTCTGATGCAGGTTTTTTTCATTATTTTCCAGCCTCCCATATTGCCGTAGAGCCGCAGGGAAGTGTCATACCCGTAGATTTTACAGGCAGTCCGATTTCGTCAAAGCTTACCTCACCGCCGAATTTATCAGCGAGCACGCTTCCGAGAATATATCCCATAACAGAGGGCGAAAGTCCCGTTGTGTAGCTGTTTATAAGGAAGAACAGCGGATTGTCCGAGAGAACACCCGAACAAAGCTTTACGAGGTCGTAGACGCAGTTTTCAAGCTTCCACACCTCGCCGCCGGGACCTCTGCCGTAGCTTGGCGGGTCCATAATAACAGCGTCGTATTTTCTGCCTCTGCGGATTTCTCTT
>SVNJ01000055.1 GCA_015066955.1 Ruminococcus sp.
AAGCCGGAAATATCCTTGATTTCCTTAGCTTTAACCCACTTAGCCTCCTCCGGGATAGGAGCAGCGCCGTGAGCAACGCCCTGAGCAATAGGGCACATTGTTTCAACTTCGTGAGAATAAATCATAATATTACTCCTTTCATACTTTAAGCTATGATATGAAGAATTACGCATCACAGCCCTGAGACTCAATGAATCTCAGCATATAAAATTATTATACATCATTTTTCAGACAAAATCAAGTATTTTTTGATATATTCTGAGCATCAAACCAAAATTTTCCAAAAACTATAATAATACTGACCATTCGCTTTCCTTAAATCCTACAAGCACTGTATCTCCGCTGATACAAATCGGACGCTTCACAAGCATTCCGTCGGTTGCTAGTAATCTGAGCTGTTCGTCTTCGTTCATATCTGTAAGCTTTTCTTTTAAATTAAGCGATTTATACAGCAGTCCGCTTGTATTGAAGAACCGTTTCAAAGGAAGTCCGCTTGCTTTATACCACTGCATAAGCTCATCATAGGTAGGATTATTTTCCTTTATATCACGAATTTCATAGGATATATTCTTATCATCAAGCCACTTCTGTGCCTTTTTGCAGGTCGTACACTTCGGATAACAGATAAATTTCATTGACTTTCTACCTCTCATTCAGTATTTCAGCAACAAGTTCCCTTACAATTGCAGGATTTGCACTTCCCTTTGAGGCTTTCATGCATTGTCCCACGATGTATCCCATTGCATTTGTTTTTCCGTTTCTATAATCATTAACCGACTTTTCATTAGCTTTTATAACCTCATCTACAAGCTTCTTCAGTGATTCAGTGTCGGAATTCTGCACAAGTCCAAGTCTTTCGATAATTTCATCAGGCTCACCGCCTTCATCAAAAATCACTCCAAGCACCTTTTTTGCCGCAGAATTGGATATTGTCCCCTTTTCAACTTCATATACAAGCTTTACAAGCTTATCTGCGGTAAGGGGTGTATCATATAAGCTGCTGCCTGTATCATTGATATACTTCGAAATATCACCTAAAATCCAGTTACAGATATTCTTTGAGGTACATCTTTCAAGTGCTATGCACTCGTCGTAAAAACGTGATTTTTCCAAACCCTCAACTAAAAGTGAGGCATCTGTAAATGGAAGCCCATGAATTTTTGTGTAACGCAGAAGCTTTTCATTCGGAAGCTCAGGCAAAGTGTCCTTCAGCATATTTATCCGCTCCTCTTCAAGAACAATCCAGCCTAAATCAGGCTCAGGGAAGAAACGGTAATCCTGAGCGTCCTCTTTCGTTCTCATGACAAAGCTCATACCTTTTACATCATCCCAACGACGAGTTTCCTGTAATATTTTACCGCCAGCTTCAAGAACTTCAATCTGTCTTTTCGCTTCATACTCAATACCCCTTACTGCGGCACTGAAGCTGTTAACATTCTTCATCTCACACCGTGTACCAAGCTCATCAGTGCCTTTTTCACGCACCGAAACATTGACGTCACAGCGAATTGAACCCTCCTGCATTTTACAGTCTGATATGCCGATATATTTCAGAGTATTTTTAATCGTATTCAGAAATAAATACGCTTCTTCTGAGCTTCTCAGGTCAGGCTCTGTAACTATCTCAATTAAGGGTACTCCACACCTGTTGTAATCAACAAGAGAATCATTGCATGAACTGTCGTGAAGAAGCTTGCCTGCGTCCTCTTCAATATGTATCCTTGTAATACCGATTGTTTTACTGCATTTTTCGGTTATTATTTCGAGGTGACCTTTCTCACAAAGAGGTATATCTGCCTGTGAAATCTGATAAGCCTTCGGTAAATCTGGATAAAAGTAGTTTTTTCTGTCCTGACGTGATACTTTGTTGATTGTACATTTCAAAGCGTGACCCATTTTTACAGCATAGTCCACAGCAGTTTCATTCAGTGTGGGAAGTGCACCGGGAAGTCCTATACAGACAGGGCAAACCCTTGTATTCGGCTCACCTCCGAACAAATTCGGGCAAGAGCAGTACATTTTAGACTGCGTATTCAGCTCCGCATGAACTTCAAGTCCGATACAGATTTCGTAGTCCTTCAATCATTTCACCTCCCGAAAACCGCCGCATATTCTCTCATAGCCGTATGCGGCATTAAGCAAGGTCTGCTCCGCAAATCTGTCACCCATAAGCTGTAAACCTATAGGCAGTCCCATCGCATTCTTTCCGCAGGGAACACTTATTGCAGGAATTCCTGCGATATTCGCCGCAACAGTACATACGTCACTTCCGTACATTTTCAGTATATCCTCTGTATTTTCACCGATTCGGAATGCGGTCGTCGGAGTAGTGGGAGTCGCTATAACATCACATTTTCTGAAAGCGTCCGAAAATTCAGCTGTAATTTTCCTCTGCATGAGCTTTGCTTTTCTGTAGTAGTCCTCGTAATATCCCGAGCTGAGAACAAAGGTGCCAAGCATTATCCGCCTTTTAACCTCATCTCCGAAGCCCTCGCTTCTTGTTTTTTCGTACATATCAGTAAGTCCGTCATAATCCTTTGAACGATAACCGTACTTCACCCCGTCATAGCGTGCAAGATTCGAGGAAGCCTCCGCAGATGCTATAATGTAATATGAGCTTATGGAAAATTCCTTTGCCGCAAGTGAAATACTCACAGTCTCAGCAGCGTTTGCTTCAAGCTCTTTAATTGCTGAATAAACAGCGTTTTTAACCTCATCATCAACCGTATCGCTGAAATATTCCTCAGCAATACCGACACGCAGACCCTTTACCGAAGCGTTAAGATTTGATGCATAATCAGGGAAGGATATTCTTGATGAAGTTGAATCCATCCTGTCATAGCCTGCAATTGCACCGAGAAGAATTGCCGAATCCTTTACGGATTTTGTGATTGTTCCAATCTGTTCAAGAGAAGAAGCAAAGGCAATAAGTCCATATCTTGAAACTCTGCCATAAGTAGGCTTCAAGCCAACTGTGCCGCAGAAGGAAGCAGGCTGTCTGACGGAGCCGCCTGTGTCTGACCCAAGTGCGGCTATTGCCTCATCTGCTGCAACTGCCGCAGATGAGCCTCCCGAAGAACCTCCGGAAACATAATCTGTATTATGAGGATTTCGTGTAATATGAAAAAAAGAGTTTTCCGTAGACGAACCCATTGCAAATTCATCCATATTCGTCTTTCCGATAATTACAGAACTGTTTTTCTCAAGTCTGTCGATAACAGTCGCATTATACGGCGGAATGTAATTATAAAGCATTTTTGAAGCACACGTTGTACGCAGTCCTCTTGTGGAAATATTGTCCTTTACGGCGACAGGAATGCCTGCAAGAGGGTGAAGCTCCTCACCCTTTGCAAATGCTTCATCCACCTTGCGAGCAGAATTTTCTGCTTTATCGTTGATGCTTATATACGCACCGATTTTTCCTTCTGTTTCGTTTATACGGTCTTTGACGTCGCTCAGGATTTCTGTTGCACTGCACCGTCTTTTCCTCAGCATCTCCGAAAGCTCTGATATTGTCATTTCATTCAGCTTCATGGTGCACCTCATTCAACGGTTTTAGGTACTGCAAAGCATCCCGACTGCACTTTTGGAGAATTTGCAAGAAGCTCGTCCCGTGTAAATTTATCGGTTACAGCCCTATCCTCACGAAGCGACATAGGATTAACATTTTCTGTCAGAATATCCCTCTCATTATCGGGAAGTCCGTCAATCATTGCAACTATTTTCTCCATATCCCGTTCAAAATCCGCAATCTTATCATCCTCAATTTTCAGTCTTGCAAGCTTTGCTATATGTTTAACGTCCATACGCTTTATTTAGTCCTTTCAATAAGGTCAGCCTCGCTGAGAATCTCAATTCCGAGCTCCTGTGCCTTTACAAGCTTGCTGCCTGCCTCTTCGCCTGCAACAACATAGCTTGTTTTCTTTGATACAGAGCCTGAAACCTTTCCTCCGAAGCTTTCTATAAGCTTCTTTGCCTCGTCACGCTTCATTGTGGGAAGTGTACCCGTAAGCACAAAGGTTTTGCCCTCAAAACGGTTATCGCCTGTACTCTTTTTAGAGTACTCCATATTCACTCCTGCATCCCTGAGTCTGCTGATAAGGTCAATTCTGTGCGGTTCGCTCAGTGCCTTTGCAACACTCTCTGCCATAATCTCACCAAAGCCTTCAATAGACGCTATATCGTCTTTTGCGGCAGACATAAGCTGCTCCATTGACGGGAATTTCTCACAAAGAAGAGTTGCCGCACGCTGACCTATATTGCGTATTCCAAGAGCATGTACAAGACGGTCAAGCTCGGCTGATTTTGAATTTTCTATTGCTTTCAGAAGATTGTCCGCAGATTTCTCGGCAAATCTTTCCAATGATAAAAGCTGTTCTTTTTGTAATGAGTAAATATCCGCAGGCGACTTCACGAGCCCTTTTTCAACGAATAGTTTCATATTGGCAGGTCCAAGTCCGTCTATATTCATGGCATTCTTCGAAGCGAAATGTATCAGATTTTTGAGAAGCTGTGCGGGACATTCAACATTCGGACAGCGAAGTACACTTTCACCATCATCACGGACAGACACTGTACCGCATACGGGACAGACTTCGGGAAGTCTGAATTTTACCGAATTTTCCTCGTGACTTACCGATTTCAGCACTTCCGGAATTATTTCTCCTGCCTTTCGTACCGTAATAATATCGCCTATACGAATATCCTTTTCGTCAATAAAATCCTGATTGTGAAGTACAGCACGGGAAACGCTTGTACCGGCAAGAAGAATAGGCTCAAATACCGCAACAGGAGTGATTGCACCCGTCCTTCCAACGTTAACCTCAATATCAAGAAGCTTTGTATCTTTTTCCTCAGGCGGGAATTTATAAGCAACCGCCCACTTCGGAGTTTTTGTTGTAGCACCCATTTCCTCACGCTGTGCAAGATCATTCACTTTTATTACTACACCGTCAATGTCAAATGAGAATTCTGCACGTTCCTCGCCGATTCTGTCAATTTCCGCCTTTATTTCATCGTATTCACTGCATACAAGATATGAGGGTACTGTCCTGAAGCCGAGTTCCCTCAGATAATCAAGCGATTCACTGTGAGAATCAAAGGTTCGTCCGATACACTGCTGTACGTTGAAAATAAATATATCAAGCTTTCGCTGTGCGGTTACTTTTGCATTTTTCTGCCTCAGTGAACCTGCCGCCGCATTTCTCGGATTCTTGAAGGGCTGTTCGTCCATAAGCTCCTGCTGTTCAACAAGCTCAAAAAAGCTTTCACGGGGCATATAAACCTCGCCTCTTACTTCAAGATACTCAGGAGCGTTTTTAAGTCTCAGAGGAATTGTACGGATTGTTTTCAGATTTTCGGTAACATCCTCACCTGTAAAGCCGTCACCTCTTGTTGAACCTCTTGTAAACAGTCCGTTTTCATATTCAAGGGATACGGAAAGTCCGTCAATTTTTGGCTCTACCGTATATACGGGACTGCTCAGCTGTTCCCTGCATTTTGTTACAAAGCCCTGAACCTGTTCAGATGAAAAAACATCCTGTAAGCTTGCCATCTGTACTGTATGTGTCACCTTTTCAAAACTGCTTTTTGTCATTCCGCCTACTCTCTGTGTAGGTGATGCAGGTGAAATCAGTTCGGGAAACTGCTCTTCAATGGCTTTAAGTTCCTGCATGAGCATATCAAATTCATAATCTGTTATGGTGGGATTGTCAAGTACGTAATAACGGTAGCTATGCTGCTCAAGCTCTTCGGTAAGCTCCTGTGCACGACTTTTTGCTGTATTTATATCCATGATAGTCCTCCGCAAAATTGTATTTACATTATATTATACCATACTTTATATATGAATTACCATACTTTGATGTAAATTTCTTTCTGAAAACATAAAAGGAGCGGACAGAATATCCGCTCCTGATGTAATATTATGATGCTGTATTATATGATTCGGGGAGTGTTTTGATAAGCTTTGTGATGTATTTCTGAATTGAAACTGCATCATTGATTCCGACACCGTCTCCGCACTGATATACATCAGCGTTTGCCATCTGCTGTTCGTTAAGCGGGAATGAATCAGAATTTGTAACATAGCTCATGATAGCAATTGCGTCAGCAATTTCTACGTCATTATTACAGTTTGTATCACCAGGAAGTGTTGCCTCAACGGAAGGACCTGTCTGTGAAGGATCAAATACAGTACAGATGTCAGATGTATTTGATACACCGTTTGCATCCTTGAAGAAGATCTCGCCCCACTCTGTGAGAGATTTGCCTTCCCAGTCATTTGAAAGGTCAAGATATTCAAGACCGCTGCTGTTACCCTTCCATGACCATCCGATGTAGCCAAGTCCGAGCTGCTCGCAGTATTGCATGATATACTTCTCATCAACGTCACCGTCAGTATGCTTGATACCGAACTCACCGACAAGTATGGGTGCTCCGCACTTAAGTGCACCGTCGATATTATCCTTGATCATTGTTGCGTTTCCGCCTGCATATTCGTACATATGAATTGAGAATACAGTATTCTTGTCAGGATCAGCAGCGAACACCTCAGCACCCTTTTCCTTGATAGAAGCGGGATACTGTCCCCAGCCTGCACTGTCAATCATAATCATATTCTTAACGCCTGCATCTCTGAGAACGCCGATAGCTTCCTTGCTGCCTTCTGCCCATGTTGCACTGTTCCATTCGCCGTACCACTCATTTGCGATATTAACAATAACATACTTTCTGTTATTGTTAAGAAGGTCAGCCATTTCTGCCCAGTACTGAGCAGCAGCTGTGATGTCTGAAATGTTGTTGCTTCCTGTAGCATCATGTACTTCAAGAATACATACAAGCTTGTTTTCCTTACACCATTCAATGATATCTTCAATTTCTGATTTAGTAGTCTTTGTCCACTGAACACCATTAGAGCAAACTATACGAACACAGTTTGCACCAAGATCAGCAATTGCCTTAAGAGAAGTTTCTGTGTTTGACTGATACCATGCATGAGCAACGTTTACACCACGCATAATGAACTCATTACCGTTTGCGTCACGGATTGTCTGACCGTCAACATAGAAGCCCTTGCCTTCATTTACAACGGGAACATCAGGGGTCTGATTCTTCTTTACAACCTCAACATCAACGATTTCGCAAGGTGCGTCTGTAGAAGATTCTGTTGCTGAATCCCATACATTTGACCACCAAACCTGGATTTCACCGCCGGTGATAGAAACAGGTACTTCATCAAGAGGAATTTCAACTTCAAGGATTCCCTTTGAGTTAGCATTTCCGCTCCACTCAAGGTTTACCCAGTCATCTGCACTTGTACCAAAGCCGAGAGCACCGCCGATGCCTGCTGAAGGCTCACCCTCAATTGTAACTACAAGCTCGTACTCACCGTCTTCTGTTCTGCCTGAAAGATCAACGGTTTTCTTTATGATTTCAAATACGAATGAACCGTCACCTGTTGTAGGAGGTTCAGTTGCAGGAGGAACCTCTGTAGGCTTTGTTGCGATTTCCTCTGAATAAAGTGTTGCAGGAAGCTCGTCAAGAGTGATACAGTATTCACTCTGATACATTGCAATTGTATCTTCCTTTGTATTGAATACAGGATTTGTAAGGAAGTTATTATCAGCAGCGCCGCCGTCATACCATGTACAGAAATAGAGCCAGCCAGCCTTCTCGGTTGTAAGATTGTCAACTGTTGAGAAGCAGTCATTCTCAGTCATAGCAATAAGCTTTGTGCTGTTATACTTCTCCATAATGCCGTAGAAGGTGCTTGCAATAGCACTGTCATTATGAGAAAGCACAGGACTTCCTGTTGACCAGTCTGTACAGTTATACTTATCGTAACCGATAATATCTACATAAGCCTCACCGGGATACCAGTCTGTGGAAGTACCGTAATTGTAGCTGTTCCATTCCCAGATAAGGTTATGACAGTCAAAATCATTTGTAAGAGTTTCGTAGGTGTAAATCCAGAGCTTCTTGTATGCTTCAGAACCTTCTCTGCCCCACCAGAACCAGGAGTTATTCTCACCGCCATTGCCCTCAGCTTCGTGAAGAGGACGCCAGAGAACAGGAATTCCCTGTGCTTCAAGCTTATTGAACTCGGCTGCAAGAGTTGTAAGTGCTTCGAGATAATACTCATTTTCCTTAGTACCGGGTGTTGCAGCCTTAGATGGTGAGAAATCTGTCTTTTCAGTATATGTTGTCTGAGCCCAGTCAATCTTTGTGCCTATTGTGAAACTTGCAAAATCAGTAGGAACATTGATATGCCATGAAGCTGTTGCAATACCATTCTTATTCTTTACCCAGTCAATGATACGGTCAGTAGAACCGTCATCACTTCCGAATGCAGGGCAGGTAAAGTTACCGTAGTCAAAACCTCTGATAGCAGGAAGCTCGCCTGTGAGGTCTTCAAGATATTCAAACTCATATTCTAAACCGTGAGGTCCGTACTGATAGATTTCCTGCTGACCTGAAATAATATGCTCACCGTAAACGGAAGCAAAATAATTCATAAGGTTCTGTGCTTCAGGAATAGCATCTGTATCGGAACATACTGTATCATATGCCTTGATTTCACGGAATGAAGCATCCTTGATTTTAATATAATCAAGGTTAGTCCAGCCCCAGCTGCTCTTGATGCCAATTTCGTTGTTTCCTGCATTAAGCTTGATATTACCGAGTGAAAGCTCAACCCATTCGCCGGAACCTGTTTCACTGCAGCTTACCTGTCCCTGATCTACACCGTTAACAATGAGATTCTGAATTTTGTCACCATATGGAGCCGAATAACAGAGAATTACTTCATACATTCCTGCTGTATCAACGGGAACGGTAACGGTAGCAATTTCACCACCATTCGCAATAAAAACAAATTTGTCCCCTGATGCACCCTCCTGATATCTCTCAGAACCTGCTTCAGGAATAACGCAATCTGTCAGAGTTCCGTTTTCGAACTCATACTTTGTTTCCTCTGCTGAAACAAGGAAACTGCCGACAGAAGACGCATTTAAAGCAAGCGCCGCAGCAAGTACAGCAGAACCCGCCTTCTTTAAAACCTTTGACTTCATTTTAGGTATCCTCCTCTGAATTAATTAATGTACCTTCATTATAATACATTTAATTCCATAATGCAATAATTTTCATAGATTTAATTATATTTAAGTAAATATTTCGTTAGAGTGTACAATTTACAAACTTAGTTTTGGCTGTTTTGCCATAATCAAAATATAAGTTACTTAAATTTAATTAAATTATAAGTTGTTTAAACCACAAAATATCTGTTCTTTTTTCAAATCCAAGAGTAAAATCAACACATATATTGACAAATAGTATTATTTATGATAGACTTAAATCAGTTAATATCATAATTAAATGAGAGGGTGTTATTATGTCAGGTTCTTTTTTTAAAAAAGCAGGTGCCTCTGCACTTGCTGCAGCTATGATGCTTTTGAGCACTTCACAGCTCGTACCTACAGTTACGGCCGAATCCGTACCCGATGAGTATCACGATGACTGGCTTCACGTTAATGAAAACGCAGAAATCGTCGATATGTACGGAAATCCCGTGTGGCTTACAGGCTGCAACTGGTTCGGTTACAATGTAGGCAGTCAGGTTTTTGACGGTGTGTGGAGTCTTAATATGCACGAAGCTCTTAACCAGATAGCAGACAGAGGATTCAATCTTCTTCGTGTACCTATGTCAACTGAAATTCTTCTCCAGTGGAAAAACAATGAGCCGGATTCTATGGTAAAGGTCAATGCGTACACCAATCCTGAGCTTACTGTTGAGGGCATTGAAGGCGGTACGATAAAGTACAGCTTTGATATTTGGAATCAGGCTGTTGAGTGGTGCAGAGAAAACGGAATAAAAATTATGATGGACGTCCATAGTGCAGAAACCGCTTCGGCAGGACATCAGCATCCCGTGTGGTATACAGACAAATATTCCACCGATGATTGGCTTGAAGCACTCGCATGGTTTGCTGAATACTATAAGGATGATGATACCATTATAGCTATCGACCTTAAAAATGAGCCTCACGGCAAGAAGGACGAGGGCAATTTTGCAAAGTGGGACGGAAGTACAGACATAAATAACTGGAAATACGCTGCAGAACGTGGTGCGGCTGCCGTTCTTGAACAGAACCCCGATCTCCTTGTAATGGTAGAAGGTATCGAGGTTTATCCTAAGTTTGAAGAGGGCGCTGACTGGAATTCAGTCGGACTTGATTACGCAAAACCTCCGTACCCCTACAGCAATTTTCACGGTACATGGTGGGGCGGTAATTTCAGAGGTGTAAAAGATTATCCTCTTGATCTTGGTGAACATCAGGATCAGCTTGTTTATTCTCCTCACGACTATGGTCCGCTTGTATATAATCAGACATGGTTCTATGACGGCTTCAATCAGGATACCCTCATGGAAGATGTATGGTATGATAACTGGTTCTTCATTCAGGATGAAGGAATAGCTCCTCTCCTTATGGGTGAATGGGGTGGCTTCCTCGATGAAAAACACGATGCTGACGGAAAAAACAAGCTCTGGATGACATGCCTGCGTGACCTTATGATTGAACACAGAATCCATCATACTTTCTGGTGCTTCAATGAAAATTCAAGCGACACAGGCGGTCTTATTGCCGGCGAAACAAACTGGACTGAATGGGATGAGGTTAAATATGAATTCGTTGAACCGTCGCTCTGGCAGAATGACGAAGGAAAATTCATAAGCCTTGACCACACAATTCCTCTCGGAAAAAGCGGAAACGGTATTACACTTTCCGATTATTATTCAGGCAATCAGACTACTCCATCACAGCCTGCTACAAAGCCCCCCGTCGAACCAACAACAGACGGTGGAAGCGATAATTCTCTTCCAGGTGACGTTAACCTTTCGGGTGATGTTGAAGTTGCCGACGCTATCGCAATCATGAGCCACGTAACAAATACTGAAAAGTTCCCGCTTTCATCTCAGCAGGCAGAAAATGCCGATGTTTATCAGAAGGGTGACGGTATTGCAATTACCGATGCGGTTTCTATTCAGAAATACATTACCAGAATTATAAATACTCTTCCTGAGTCGTAATTATTATGGCTTTTATCGGACTATTACTTGTTATGCTCGGAGCAGCTGTAGCTGTTCTGATTATTGGAATTACTCCGATTATTGTCGGTACTATTTTATATAAGAAAACCAAGCATAAAAAGTTAGGACTTACATTGCGGATATTCGGATATATTATGCTTATTCCCGTATTTGCGGTAGGCATCATAATTATTACAGCTAATTTCATAAAATAGAGTTTATACGTTATGATTATTATTTTTCTAATCGGGTTAGTCGCACTAATTCTTGCAGGGACTACTGCTCTGCTTATATTCGGTATCGCCCATATTATTATAGGAACCATACTTTACAGAAAAACAAAATATCAGAAGGCAGGTATAGATATGCGGATTTCAGGTTACATAATGTTTATACCTGCACTCGCAGTAAAAATTATTTTTATTATATCAGATCTCGTATAAAGGTAAAGCCTGAGAAGAATTAATCTTCTCAGGCTTTAAAATTTAGTATTCGTTTTCAATATCGGTAATAAGATCTATTCTTCTCTGATGACGTCCGCCTTCAAATTCCGTTGTAAGGAATATTTCAGCAAGCTCAGTACCTAATCCGACGCCAAGAGTTCTTGCACCCATACACATTACATTTGTGTCATTGTGAAGCCTTGTAAACTTGGTTGAAAAGCTGTCAGAACAAAGTGCTGCTCTGATACCCTTGAATTTATTTGCGGCAATTGACATTCCGATGCCTGTTCCGCAGATAAGTATGCCTTTTTCACATTCACCCGAAAGCACCTCTCCACATACCGCTCTTGCAATTACAGGGTAGTCGCAGGGTTCACCATTGCACCCCATATCCTTGAATTCAAAGCCTTTTTCGGAAAGTGCATCAATAATTGCAGCCTTCATCTCGCAGCCTGCATGGTCACAACCGATTGCTATCATAATTTAATCCTCTCCTAAAGTGCAGTGCACCTTATTTATTTTTATCCTCTAAATCCTTTTCTGCCTTAACCTTCTGAAGATAGGAAACTTCAAGACTGTCAGCATCCGTCCAATCCTTTGAAAGTGACGCAAGTACAACACCGCAGGCATTCTGAAGTCTTGCCTGAGGCGGTGCAATTACAAACATAGGCGAACGGTAATTCATGAAGAAGTCCGCCGCACCGTCACCGCAAAGAAGCGTCTTTTCGCCGTTCAAAGCAAGAAATTCCGCAAGCTCATCGGTGCTGATAATGCTTTCCTCAGTAAGCTTTTCAAGGCAGTAGCCGTCACTTTTATAGGTGCAAGTATATACAAGATTTCCCCTCGCCTTCATAATTGTACAAATCGTACCTGCAAAGGCGATATTATTGCACGCAAGTCCTTCAAGTGTTGAAACTCCGCAGCATCTACAACCGAGTGCAAAGCACATAGACTTGACAGCAGCAACACCGATACGAAGTCCTGTATATGAACCCGGACCGTTTGCAACACATATTCCGTTTATGTCAGACATACTCTTTCCCGCCTGTTCAACAAGCTCTTTGCATATCGGCATTATAACCTGAGAATGCGTTTTCTGCGTATAAAGTGTTGACTGTGCGAGAAAAATCTCCGTTTCAGTATCAAATAATGCCGCCGAAGCAGTCTTTCCGGATGTATCAATTCCAAGCAGCAGCAAATCTTCCACCATCCTCAATCAATATTTCTCTTTCGCAGTCTCCAAGCGAATTTATTGTAATGTATATAGTATTTTCGGGGAGAAACTCTGCTATATTTTCAGACCATTCAACCGCCGCTACATTTTCTTCAAATGGATAATCATAGAAGCCGCAGGATTCAAGGTCGCCCTCACTCTCAATACGATACATATCAAAATGGTAAAGCGTAAGCTCACTGCCCCTGTACTCATTTACAAGTGCAAAGGTCGGAGAAGTTACATTGTCACCGAGACCAAGACCTATTGCAAGCCCTCTTGTGAAGGTAGTTTTACCTGCACCAAGTCCGCCTTTAT
>SVNJ01000056.1 GCA_015066955.1 Ruminococcus sp.
AATATTCGTGCTTTGTCAGAGCGAAATGTGCGTCTGCGATATAGCAAAGCTGCTTGGCATGACTCAGTCGGCAATCTCACATCAGCTGAGAGTCCTCAAACAGGCGAGGCTTGTAAAAAACAGACGTGAGGGCAAGACCATTTTCTATTCCCTCTGCGATGAACATGTAAAAACTATTTTCTATCATGCTATGGAGCATGTAATGGAATAACGGAGGATTTCTATGAAATATATAGATTTTCACACCCACGCTTTTGTTGATTCACTTGCTGAGCGTGCGGTGGGCAGGCTTGCGGAAACAAGCGATATAAAACCTTTCACAGACGGCACGGTAAGGGACCTTAAGCGTGCCCTTGCGGATTGCGGCATTGACGGCGGACTTATTCTTCCCGTTGCCACAAAGCCCTCTCAGCAGAGAACCATAAATGACTGGGCTGCATCGTGCATGGACGGAACCGTTTTCAGCTTCGGAACGGTTCACCCCGATGCGGAGGACATTTTCGAGGAGCTTGAGCATATTAAGTCGCTGGGAATGAAGGGTGTGAAGTTTCACCCCGAATATCAGCTTTTCCACCCCGACGAGGAACGTATGATGCCTGTTTACCGTAAAACTGCAGAGCTTGGGCTTTGTGCTGTTTTTCACGGCGGCTGGGACCCTCTTTCTCCCGATTATATAAGGGGTACTCCCGAGCGTTTTGCACGGACGGCAGAGGCTGTCCCCGAGCTTACCTTTATTGTGGCACATCTTGGCGGTATGAACCTGTGGGACGATGTCGAGAAGTATCTTGCGGGAAAGTTCACCAACGTTTACTTCGACACTGCCGTAATTGCGGGACATATTTCCGATGAACAGCTTCTGAGGATTATACGCACTCACGGTGCAGAGAGGATTCTTTTCGGCAGTGACTGTCCCTGGGATAACCCTGTCAACGAAATCGAAATGCTCAATCGTCTGCCGCTTACGGAGGACGAAAGGGAAATGATTTTTTATAGGAATGCGGAGAAACTGTTGTAATCAGAAATTATAAATTAATGATGTCAACTTTGACGACTGATTGAATTTGCAGGGCGGATATTATCCGCCCATTGTTTTTGCTCATGCATAATCCACATTTTTCAGCCAGAAACGGTAGTTTTTTCCATGAAAATTTTTTGTTAATAAAAAAGGAAATGTGTTGCAAGTATGTGAATAATTTGATATAATATAAGATGTGTAAAATTCGGCAGACGCTTGCCGTAAAAGCGTCCCCTCTGCAAATGCGGAGAACGGAGATAACTATGAAAAAAAGAACAAAAGCAATGGTATGTGCGGCACTGGCGACACTTCAGCTTGCGTCTGCAGGCTTAAGCTGTGCTTATCCCATTTCAGCCGAGTCCATTGAACTGCCCTTCGTCCCCGTTGAACCGGGTGACGATACCTCAGATGAGACAACTATAACGACAACAGTACCGACAACTACAAAAATAAATACTACAACCACAGCAAAGAATACTACAACAACTGCGGCTACAACTACAGCTAAGAAAACCACAACTACTGCGGTTACAACTACAGCTAAGAAAACTACAACTACTGCAGCTACAACCACAGCAAAGAAAACTACAACTACTGCGGCTACAACTACAGCTAAGAAAACTACAACTACTGCGGCTACAACAACAGCCAAGAAAACTACAACTACTGCAGCTACAACTACAGCCAAGAAAACCACAACTACTGCGGCTGCAACAACATCAACAACAGAGCCTTTAACTACAACCACTTCTGTAACTTCCGCCGACGAAACAGCAACTACCACCACAACAACTGTACCCGAGACAATTGTTTCAGGCGAGTGGAGCTGCGATGAAAACGGCCGCTTCATATATACCTGTGAGGACGGCACAATTGCAGTCGGTATCGTTGAAATCGACGGACAGAAGTACCTCTTCTCAGAAAGCGGTTACCTCAAAACAGGCTGGCGTACCATTGACGGAAAAAGATTCTACTTCGACCCCGAAACAGGAAAGGCTGTCTACGGCTGGGTTGAGTACAACGGCAATAAGTATTACGTTGACGAGAAAAACGGCAAGTGCACAGGTATGGTTGCCGACAAAAACGGCAGCACCTATATACTCGACGATAAGGGCTTAATGGTAAGCGAAGAATTCTTCTGCCTCGACGGTATATTCTACTACGCAGGCAAGGACGGAAAGCTTGTTAAGGGTGCACAGGTAATCGACGGTGTTCCTTACATTTTCGGCGATAACTGCAAGCTTAAAACAGGCTGGCGTACATATAAAGGAAAAAGATTCTACTACGACCCCGAAACAGGCGAAAGAGTTCTTGGCTGGGTTGAATATAACGACAAGAAGTACTACGTTGACGAGAAAAACGGCAAGCGTACAGGCACTGTCGAAATCAACGGCATGAGCTACTCCTTCGATAAAAAGTACGGTCATCTCCTCACAGGCTGGGTTGTATCAGGCAGCATTAAGAGATACTACTTCGAAAACGGCGAGGCAGCTGTAGGTATGCACGAAATTGACGGCAAAACCTACCTCTTCGGCAAGGACGGCGTAATGCTCACAGGACGTCAGACTGTTGACGGCGTCGGCTATTACTTCAAGGCTGACGGCTCAATGGCTACAGGTCTTTGCACAGTTGACGGCGTACTCTGCTACTTCAACGAAAAAGGACAGGCTGAGGGCGGCTGGAAAACTGTCAGCGGAAAGCTTTACTGCTTCGATACAGAAGGTGTTGCTTACTATGGCTGGATTTCCGACGGCACTTCCCTTTACTATCTCGGCAGCGACGGCAGTGCGGTAACAGGCTGGCAGACTATTGATAAAAACAAGTATTACTTCTCCGCCGATTACAAAATGCTCACAGGCTGGCAGACAATTGACGAGAATCTCTACCACTTCGACGAGACTACAGGCGTTATGTCCGTAGACACTGCTATCGGCGATTACGTAATAGGCTCAGACGGTATTGCACACGAGCTTCCTGCGGTTTGTCAGAGAGCAAACGCACTCCTTGATGAAATCGGAAAAGACCCTGAAAGTATCTTCAATTATATCAGACGAAACAACAAGTACAAGTTTATCGAGCCTACAAAAACTCTCGAAGAAATTGAGGAAATAGGCTGGGGCTACTTCGCTGACTACTCAATGGACAACCGCTTTATTGTATGCTACTACTTTGCGGCTATTGCCGACGTGCTCTTCAAGCAGGCAGGCTACGAAACACGTATCGTTTACGGTACAGGCACAGGTACAGGCGACCACTACTGGAATCAGGTTAAGATTAACGGCAAATGGCTCAACTACGATACCTGCAACGGCTTCTGCGGAGTAAGCGATGCAGTTCTTAAAGAAAAGACATATACATGGGAAAAATTCATTTACCCTGAATACTAATCGAAAGGACTTTGATTGAAAATGAGAAAGAAGATTGCGGTTTTACTTATACTTGCGGCTCTCAGTGCATCTGCGGCAACAGCCTGCGGTACTGTCGAGAGAGTTGATAACACAGAACCAGTTGAGACAATCACCACTGAGGCTTCTGCTGAGGGTACTACAGGCGAAGAGGCTGTAACTGAGGAAGGCACAACTGAGGCTGTAACAGACGAAGAAACAACCGCTGAGGAAACTACAGAGGAAGCAACTGCAGAAATAATTATCGAGCTTACCGACACTCCTAAGGTAACGGAAGCACCTACCGAAGCCCCCACAGAGGCTCCGACTGAAGCTCCAACTGAGGCTCCCACAGAAGCTCCTCAGGCATCAGGCTCATTCACAAACGATGATATGCACTTCTTATACGGCGGTGCACAGGCTACTGTACTCGTAGACGCTTCGGGACTTGTTTCCGCTCTCGGTACACCCGATGACGTTGCCGAAGCGGCAGGCTGTCTCAGCAACGGTCTCGACCAGAAGGTTTACTACTATCCGGGTATTACCGTTTATACCTATGTTGACGGCGCACAGGAGGTAATCTACGACATCGAAATTACATCTTCATCATACTCAACACCAAAGGGTCTTACAGTAGGCTCACCCGAGTCTGACATTGAAAGACTCTACGGTACAAACTACGAAAAGAGCGGAAGCGGCTACTGCTTCTACAACTCATCAAGCACCTACCTTTACATTTCCACCTCAGGCGGCTCTGTAACCGCTATTGAGTACTGTGCAGACGTATAAGGAGGAGAAAAGTTGGTATTCAGCAGTCCTGTATTCCTGTTTCTGTTTCTGACGGCAGTATACATACTCTACAGGGTGATTCCCGGAATTACCGCCAAAAATGTACTGCTGCTGATTTTCAGCATATTCTTCTACGCATACGGTGAGCCGAAGGCTGTAATCCTCATGATTATTTCAATTCTCATGAACTACGGCTTCGGACTTGCAATGAGCGGCACCAATAAATACCGCAGGCCTGTTCTTGCGGTGAGCGTTACGGCAAATCTGCTTATGCTCGGCATATTCAAGTATGCAGGCTTTTCGGCGGAGATGATAAACTATATTCCCGGAGTAAACGTCCCCGTGCCTGATATTGCCCTTCCTATCGGTATTTCCTTCTATACCTTCCAGGCAATGTCCTACGTTATCGACGCTTACAAGGACCCGAATTATATCCAGCGTAACCCCTACAAGGTTGCACTCTACATATCCTTCTTCCCGCAGCTTGTAGCAGGTCCTATCGTAAAATACTACGACTTTGCCCACCAGATTGACCACAGGATAACAACTCCCGAAATGACGGCACAGGGAATCCGCCGCTTCATTACAGGACTTTCAAAAAAGCTTCTTATCGCAAATACAATGGCTGCGGCAGCTGACTATGTGTACGGTCTTGAAGCGGCGGAGCTTTCGCTTCCCCTTGCATGGCTTGGTGCAATAGCTTATCTTTTCCAGATTTACTTTGATTTCAGCGGCTACAGCGATATGGCTATAGGTCTTGGAAAAATGTTCGGCTTCGACTTCAGGGAAAACTTCAATTACCCCTACATCTCGCAGAGCATGACCGAATTCTGGAGACGCTGGCATATTTCCGTTTCAACATGGTTCAAGGAGTACCTCTACATTCCTCTCGGCGGAAACCGCAAGGGCAAGGTACGTACAGCCTTCAACAAGCTGGCGGTGTTCTTCTGCACAGGACTGTGGCACGGTGCAAGTCTTAACTTCATCGTTTGGGGACTTATTAACGGCGGCTTCATGATGGTGGAGTCATATAAGCTTATAAATACCGACAAGTGGTATCGTCCCTTCCGCCACATCTACGCTGTTTTTGTAACACTGATTGCTTTTGTATTCTTCCGTGCGGAAACTCTTTCGGATGCCTGCACCTTTATCGGAAAAATGTTCAGCTTCGGCACAATTTCATCGGGAGAGCAGACAGCAATGTTCATGCAGCAGCTTTCTCCCCTGTTTATAATCACACTGTGCCTTGCGGTTGTATTTTCAATGCCTGTGTGGCAGACGCTCGGCAAAAAGATACGCTCAAAGGAGCTTATCGCTTACGGCGAGGCAGGCTCCTACGTGATTTCACTTGTACTTCTTGCAATGTGCATAATCACGCTTTCATCTTCATCATACAACCCGTTCATCTATTTCCGCTTCTGAGGGGGGACGGCTAATGAAAAAGAACAAAAAGAAGATTCTTTACAGTATATATTCCGCCCTGTTTATCGGAATCTGCCTTGTGCCTGCGGTAACTATGCCGCTGACAAGCAAGGGAGGTACTGCCGAAAACCGCAGACTTTCCGAAATGCCGAAGGTAAAAACAGAGGACGGCAGCATCAACACAGAGTTTTTCAGCGAGTTTGAGACATACTTTTCTGAGCATTTCGGACTCCGCAGTCAGCTTGTAACCCTCGACGGACAGCTTCGCTCACAGCTTATGGGTACTTCCTCTAATGATGACGTTGTTGTCGGCAAGGATGACTGGCTTTTCTACGGCGAAACGCTCAATGACTACATGAACATCAATACCCTCAGTGACAGGGCGATAAACAATATCCACCACAATCTCACGCTTTTTTCGCAGTACTGCGACGAAAATGAAGTGTGGTTCATTTTCACCGTTGCACCAAACAAAAACACGATTTACCCCGAGTATATGCCCTCACGCTATACAAAAGCTGACAGCAAGGACAACCTTGAACGCTTTACTGAGGTTTACAGTGCCTTTGATGAGGAATATTTTCGGCTTGCGGTTTCATCACAGCTTGAGGACGCTGTAAAATCACAGGAAATGGGGCATTACAGATACTGCGACCTTAGGGAAACTCTCCTTAACGCAAAGAATCTGTACAATCAGAAGGAAATTCCCCTTTACCACAAGACAGACAGTCACTGGAACAGTCTCGGTGCACTTAAAGGTGCACAGGCACTGATTGAACATGGCTTCTACCATGACCCTCTCCCTGAGGCAACAGGCAATTTTACCGTAAAATTTGACTGGTCGGGCGACCTTGCGGAGATGATTTATCCCGCTGACGTGCCCCTTGATATGCAGTACTACAGCGGTTATGACTTCACCTATGATTATGTTGGACGTTTCAGAGGCTTTGACGATATCAGCATAAAGACAACCAACGAAAACGGTGAAGGAAGTCTGCTGATGTACCGTGACTCCTTCGGCGAGGCAATTATTCCCTATATTGCGGAATCCTTTGCAAGTGCTGAGTTTACAAGAACGGTCCCCTACAGGACGGACAGCATTGCAAACGGCACAGCTGAGGTGGTTGTCATGGAAATTGTTGAGCGAAATCTGGGAAATCTACAGAAATACGCTCCTGTAATGCCTGCACCTGAGCGTGATATTCAGTTTACATCGGCTGAATACTGCGGCGACGTTACTGTAAAATGCGATGAATCTCCACAGTACAGCCACATTTACGGCGTTCTCGGAGAGGAATTCTTCGGCGGAGATAAGGTTAATATCTACGTTACAGTCAGCGGCATAACCTACGAGGCATTCAATGCCTTTGAGGACGAAAAGCTCGGCATGGAGGGCGAAATCTGCGACAGAGGCTTCTCGCTTTACATTCCGAAAGCAGACCAGAGCTTAACAACTGATATGAGCGGTGTGACGGTTACTGTTGTTTCAGAAAACGGAAAAACTGTTTCCGACGCACCTATAAAATAAAGAAAGGATAAAACTATGAAAAAGACAAGAATTGTTTCAATTATTACAGCTGCAGCAATGCTTACAGCTCCCGCTTTTGCGGCTGAGGCTTATGCCTCTGTAGAGGAATACGGCGGAGTGACAATTGCTCCCGTATACAGCGAATTCAACGAAAACGACGTAAACGGTGCGGTTATGGTTGCACTTCCCGAAAATCTTACAGCAAACGTTAAGATTACACTCGACTCTCCCGAAGAGTCCGACGAGGTGTACTACGAGGCTGTTATTGACGGCTCACAGGCACCCGGCTACAGCTTTGAGCTTGAAGGCTTTGACAACGTTATCGCTGAGGACGGCACTATCGAGGACGGCAGACTTTACACATTCAGCATTTCCGTTACCGATACCGATACAGGACTTACCTCACGCACCTATACCGTTGAGGAAATCAGCGTGCCCGACGAAGGAAACGGCGAGGACAGCTGGGTAGTTTACGGCTATAACATTACAGCTGAGGAAAAAACAGGCGATATTGACTGGTACAGCGAGCCTCTTGATTTAGGCTATGACAATATCATGGTTGAAAACCTTACCTTCTTCCTTTCGGAGAATTACCTTAAGGGCGACGTAAACGACGACAAGACTGTTGACTCCTCTGACGCATCATCTGTACTTGCTGAGTACGCACGCACAGCTACAGGTAATCCTGCTTCCTTCACTGCAAATCAGAAGCTTGCAGGCGACGTTAACGAAGACACATTTGTTGACTCCTCAGACGCTTCAAAGATACTCGCATATTACGCTGCTACTGCTACAGGCGGCACACCTACTTGGGACTGATAAACATTACGTAAATCGGCGGGCGACCGCAAGGGTCGCCCCTACGGATTATGTCTGTTTTTTGTGTGTACTGTAGGGACAGCCCTTGCGGCTGTCCGCAATTCTACGTACAAAATTCTTTTTTCACCAAACTCAAACGCACCGCAACGATGCGTTTTTCGTAAACAAAAAGGAGGCACAAAATGAAAAAAATGGCCTTTCCCCTTTTCAGCGACTCATCGAAGGTACGAACACCGTCAAATCTTGCTCTGCAGATACTCATTTTCCTTGCGGTGTTCATCGTGATTTACCTTGCGCAAGGCATATTTGCGTCATTTTTCGTTCTGCCCGAAATGTTTGGTGCAATGGACAGGGCAGGTGTTTTCGACTCTCCTGCAAGCTTCAGATATAAGGAAATCTACGACATTGCAATGTCAGTTTCAATGCAGGATAACGTCCTCATTCCCACGCTTTTCACAACGGTATTCGGCATAATTCTCAGCATAATCTACTGCCGCTTTATCGAAAAGAGAAGCCTTTCATCAATGGGCTTCCGACCGAAAAAAATAGTCCCCCGCTACTTCGGAGGACTGCTTGTTGGTATTGCACTTATGGCGGCGATTACGGGAATTTCCCTGCTTACGGGCGTAAACTCAATCCGCCTTGAAGGTGACATAAACTTCGGCATTATTCTGCTTTATTTTTCGGGCTTCTTCATTCAGGGTGCAAGCGAGGAGATTATTTTTCGCGGCTACCTCATGAACAGCGTCGGCGGAAAACATTCCGTTTTTACTGCTCTTACCGTAAGCTCACTTGCTTTTGCACTTGCACACATTGCAAATCCCGGAATTACCGTTCTTGCCTTCGTGAATCTGGTGCTTTTCGCCGTTTTTGCAGGACTTTATATTCTCTGCTTTGACGATATATGGGGTGCGTGTGCGATACATTCTATCTGGAATTTCACACAAGGAAATGTTTTCGGTATCAGCGTCAGCGGTACAGGCAGTACACCTTCAATTTTCCGTACAACGGCTGAGAGCGATATTTCATGGCTTACAGGCGGAAATTTCGGTATTGAGGGAAGCCTTATCACAACCTTTATTTTGCTTGCGGCATCGGTTCTTGTGGTTTTGCGTATGAAAAAGAAGTATAAAGAGAATTAATGTAAAGCCTCAAGCCGTATATTTTTGTAAAACTAAGGACTGCCCTTTCGGACAGTCCTTTGCTTTTAGAAATTGTTGGAATCAGCGTTGAAGAAGTTTCCGCTTGCTTCTGTGTAGTAATCGTTTGGCTCAAGTGATGTGAAATCCTCATCCTCAGGGTCGGGAAGTCTTGCACCGCATCTGCCGCAGAACTGGAACTTCTCATTAACCTCTGCGTCACACTTGGGACAGATCTTGTAGCCGCGAATCTGATTAAGCTCAAATCTCATCTTCTTGATTCTTCTGCGTCTTGTATCGATGTCCTCACAAAGAACTCTGAGAACGTTGGGGTCCTCATCGGGGTTCTTGTAGTACTTCTTGCCGATATCTGTGAAGATTTCGACAATTCTCTCCTCCTCGTAAAGAATCTTTCTCTTAAGGTTATTAGCCTCAGAAATATTCTTTGCCTTGTCGGAAACACCCTTGCTTGCATCATTGAATTTATCGAGAATACCCATATATACACACTCCTGTTTAAAAATTTTCTCGTATTTACCACTTATAATTATACATTATTTATGAAATTTGTCAAGTCTTTTCGGATTAAATTTAAAATTTCGTTTAATTTTTATACCGCCTGAATCGTCCGAAGCGGCTGTATCACGGAAAAGCCCTTACATTTCGCAGATATCTTTTTCTGTGAGAAGGGCGATATTGCCTGCTGTAAGTACTTCACGAGCCTTTTCGTTGTCGTCCACACGAAGGATAATCGAAGCCTTACCGTCGGCAACCGCAAGGAATGAGTAGAGATACTCGATATTTACGCCTGCATTGTTGAGAAGTCCGATAATTCCGCTGAGGCTTCCCATTTCGTCGTCGATTGATACCGCTACAACCTCTGTTACTGTTACGGTGCAAGCAGCTTCAAGAAGCTTGTCGCATGCCTTGTCCGTGTCGTTTACCACAATACGAAGGATTCCGAAGTCCTTTGTATCTGCGATTGAAAGTGCACGGATATTGATTCCGCTCTCTCTCAGCACCTCTGTAATGGCACTGAGTTTTCCTGTTCTGTTTTCAACAAAAACAGAAATCTGTCTTACATTTCCCATAGTTATACCTCCGTTTATCATTTATTTTCGTGGTTAATCCTCCGAAACTATAAGCTTTGTTTTTCCCGCAGCGTCGAGATATACGGTTTCGCCGCCTGTCTGACCCATATTCGAGAAGGTGACCATCCACATTTCATTATTTTCATCAAATGCAGCATCAACAGTGTCGAAGTCCGGTGCAAGCTCCATTGCCGCACGCTCATACGCAGATTTTGCGTCCGTTACAGGTGACTGCTCAACATTCACGAATGTATCACGGTTTACGCCCTCGCTTTCATCCCAGTAGGTTTTGAGCACCTCAGGATAACTGAACTGTCCTGTCTCCTTGCTCAGATACACCCTTTTGCCGCCGTTTTCCGTGCAGTCGTACCAGTCCGTAGAGCCACCCGTAGCAGGATAGAACTCCCTGTACTCTCCGCCCTCATCGTCGGGGACATATATTGCCGTAGCCGTATCTGTTTCCGTAATTTCGGGTGCATTTCCCTCTGCAAAGCCACAGCCTATGACTGTGCCCTCGCCGTCAAGGATAAACCACTGATACTGAGGGATTTCATGTCGGCTTATGTCATATACCTCTGCCTTTGCGGTACAGTATACCGCATCTGTCCTGCCGACTGTAGATTTTTCGCCGCTTTTGCATGAGCATAACGCAAGGCATGCCGCCGCAATAATTAATATTCGCTTAGTCAATTTGTTCACCTTTGCTTGAATTTATAGTACTTCTTCACTGTAAGAAGCTTACCCATGAAGCTTTCTCTTATCGATAACACGAACCGCCTTGCCCTCGCTTCTTGCGATAGTCTTAGGCGAAACGAGATGAATCTTGGGTCCGATGCCGAGCATTGTTCTCATAGCCTCAGCAAGAGCCTTTTCTCTTTCCTGAATATCACTCATCTTATCGGAGAACTGCTCCTTAGTCATTTCAACGTTGATGTCGATAGTATCTGTATTATTCTTACGGTCAACCTCGATAAGATAATTAGGAGTATAGCCCTGTTCGATGAGAACTGTCTCAATCTGTGACGGGAATACGTTTACGCCACGAATGATAAGCATATCGTCGCTTCTTCCCATAGGCTTAGCCATTTTAACGAGTGTTCTGCCGCATGAGCACTTCTTTCTTGTAAGTACACAGAGGTCTCTTGTTCTGTATCTCAGAAGCGGGAAAGCCTCCTTTGTAAGACTTGTGAATACAAGCTCACCTACCTCGCCCTCAGGGAGAACCTCGCCTGTTTCGGGATTGATGATTTCGGGGTAGAAGTGGTCCTCGTTGATGTGCATTCCTGTCTGCTCCTCGCACTCAAAGGAAACGCCGGGACCGCTTGTTTCTGTAAGGCCATAGATGTCGTAAGCCTTGATGCCGAGAAGCTTCTCGATTTCATGTCTCATTTCCTCAGTCCAGGGCTCAGCACCGAAAATACCTGCCTTAAGCTTTATATCATCGGGAGTATAGCCCATTTCGTGAAGAGTTTCACCGATATAAGCCGCATAGGAAGGAGTACAGCAGATAATTGTTGAACCCATATCCATCATAAACTGAATCTGTCTGTCGGTATTTCCTGAGGACATAGGGAGGGTGAGACAGCCTACCTTATGTGAGCCGCCGTCAAGTCCCGGACCGCCTGTAAAGAGACCGTAGCCGTAGCAGACCTGACATACATCGTCCTTAGTACCGCCTACAGCAGTAATAGCTCTTGCACAGCAGTCATGCCAGAGGTCAATATCATTCTTGGTATAAAATGCAACTACACGCTTGCCTGTTGTTCCGCTTGTGGAATGAATCTCGGTGCACTCAGAAAGAGGCTTTGCAAGAAGTCCATAGGGGTAAGCCTCACGAAGGTCTGCCTTTGTGAGGAAGGGAAGCTTGTGAAGGTCGTCTGTTGACTTTATATCATCGGGTGTAACGCCCTTTTCGTCCATAAGCTTCTTGTAGTAGGGCATATTTTCGTAAACATGCTTTACCTGAGCCACAAGACGCTCATCCTGAAGCTTTTTCATGTCCTCACGGGACATACACTCGATTTCTTGATTCCAATACTTTGACATTGCTGATTCCTCCGTTAATTTAAAGTTTAGGGTTAGTGTCGGCACACCCTAATTGGATACAAATTTATAATGCGGAATTGAATGTATCGCATAACGGTGATATATTCAAATTATGTAGGGGCGAACTATGTTCGCCCGTTTTTAAAGCGTTACAGAAATATCAGGCAAACGCTATCTGACACCATTAATTCTGAATTTCTGATTCCGCATTCAGCATTAAAAGCGTAGCTTTTAAGCATTTTTACCTAATTCAAAAGCCTTCTTGTTAAGCTCTAAGAATTTAGCGGGAACGCATTCCTCAATAGCCTTCTGCCAAAGCTCGTCGGGGAAGTCCATTCTTGCCGCAAGAACACCCATAAGCACAACGTTTGAAGCCTTTGCAGTACCTGCCTGCTCAGCAAGGCTGAGAGCGTCAACAGCCACAAGGTCTGCACCCGCTTCTCTGATTTTGTCTGCAAGTCCCTCAGGATACTCAGCCGCACCTGTAATTACAGGCATAGGTTCAATCTGCTGAGTTGAAGTGATAAGGTGACCGCCCTTTTTGAGGTAAGGAAGGCATCTTGCCGCCTCTAAAAGCTCAAAGGAAATAACTGCGTCAGCCTCACCCTTTTCAACAACGGGTGAGTAAACCTTTTCGCCGTATTTTACGTATGTAACAACCGAACCGCCACGCTGTGACATTCCGTGAACCTCGCTCACCTTTACGTCATAGCCCTGTGCAAGAAGCACATTTCCGAGAAGTCTTGAAGCAAGGAGTGAGCCCTGTC
>SVNJ01000057.1 GCA_015066955.1 Ruminococcus sp.
AGAAGGTCATTGAGTGCAGGGAAATTCTTTGTCTCAATGAGCTTTCTGATTTTCTCCTTAGTATGTGAATCAGCATCAAGTCTGCCAACAAGCTCCTTGAAAATACCGATATGACCTAATTCAAGGGAATACTTCATTCCAAAGCTGCTGAGTGAAGCTGCGGCTGTTGAAATAACCTCAAGGTCAGCAATTTTAAGCTGTGAGCCTATAAGCTCAATACCTGCCTGAACGATTTCATCGCTTCTTCCCTTAAGTGCAGGCTCTGTTCTGTATACAGTCTGATTATAGCAAAGCTTAAGCGGAAGTGTTGCTTCCTTAAGACGTGTTGCTATTACTCTTGCAATAGGCATTGTTGAGTCGGGACGCATTACAAGGAGACGTCCCTTACTGTCGGTAAGCTTATAAAGATTCTCCTGTGGAAAATATCTTGAATTAAGATTGAACACGTCATAAAATTCAAGTCCCGGAGTAATCATTTCACTGTAGCCTCTGCTCTTGAAAAGACTGAGCAGTGTTTCTTCGGTATTTCTTCTTATAATACACTCGCCAAAAAGCAGATCTTTTGTGCCTTCGGGAGTAATAAGGTCATAATTTCTCATAAGTACCTCCACGCACTTTAGTGTGTTAACATGTTACTATAATACCATATTAGAATAATAAAGTCAAGCTAAAAGAATGACATCTGTGTAGAATCGGGTAAATCACCAAAAGCTCCTATACTTTTCAACATCTCTATTGTAGTCTTTGACGCACCGCTCATTGTCTGGAATTCCTCAATTGATATGAACTCACCCTTCTGAGCCGCTTCATAGATACCCTTTGCAGCGTTTTCACCAACACCGCTCATTGCCGAAAACGGAATTCTCAGTTTTCCGTCCTCTATGAGATATTTATTTGCATGAGATTTGAAAAGATTTACAGGCAGAAACTCATATCCCCTCGTCATCATCTCGTTTGTAATGAGAAGTATATCAAGAAGGTCCGTTTCCTTTTTGCTTCGGTCATTTCCAAGCTCCCTCAGTTCCTCAATTCTCGCACGTACTGCACTGACACCCTTGACAGCAAGCTCAGCGTCAAAGTCCTCTCCACGTACCGTAAGGTACGTAGAATAAAACTCCAGCGGCTTATAGAGCTTGAACCAGCCAAGCTTAATTGCGGCAATAACGTACGCTGCAGCGTGAGCCTTCGGGAACATGTACTTGATTTTCAGACAGCTTTCAATGTACCATTCGGGAACATTATGGTCTCGCAGCATCTGCACTCTCTCGGGAGTAAAGGTTTTAGGCGCCTTACCCTTACGGGTGTCCTCCATAATCTGGAATGCCTGCTTTGGTTCAACACCCTTATAAAGCAGATAAGTCATAATACTGTCACGGGTACCGATAACTTCGGAAATGGTGCAGATATTCTGGTCAATCAGGTCCTTTGCATTGCCAAGCCAAACGTCGGTACCGTGTGAAAGTCCGGAAATCTGTAAAAAGTCACTGAATTTCGTAGGCTTCGCATCAAGAAGCATCTGAATCGTGAAGCCTGTTCCCATTTCTGGAATTCCCAGACTTCCCGTTTTGCAGTATATATCTTCGGGAGTAACACCGAGAGCGTCGCAGTTTGTACACATACGAATTACATTCGGATCGGCACCCGGTACGTCCTTGATTTCAATTCCCGTAAGGTCCTCAAGATGCTTGTACAGAGTAGGTACAACGTGACCAAGCTCATCAAGCTTGAGAATAGTATCATGCAATGAATGGAAGTCGAAATGCGTTGTTATAATTCCCGAATCAGTCGAATCAGCAGGATGCTGAACGGGGGTAAAGTCGTAAACATCATAATCAGAAGGTACTACTACCATTCCTCCGGGATGCTGACCTGTTGTTCTTTTAATGCCTGTACAGCCGATTGCAAGTCGGTTCATCTCCGCTGTATTCAGCGTTATGCCGTTTTCCTCGCAATACTTCTTAACGTAACCGAATGCTGTCTTGTCCTGCACACCCGAAATTGTACCCGCCTTGAACACGTTTGACTTACCGAAAAGCTCCTCAGTATAGCGGTGAGCAAAGGACTGATACTCACCCGAGAAGTTAAGGTCAATATCAGGGGCTTTATCGCCGTCGAATCCGAGAAAGGTCTCAAAAGGAATATCGTGTCCCTCACGCATCATATCGGTGCCGCAGTCCGGACAATTCTTCGGGGGAAGGTCAAAGCCTGAACCATACACACCGTCAAGCAAGAACTCACTGTGCTTGCATTTAGGACAAACATAGTGGGGCGGAAGCGGATTAACCTCCGAAATACCCGCCATTGAAGCTACGAAGGATGAACCTACAGAGCCTCGTGAACCTACAAGATAGCCGTTTTCTACTGAATTCCATACAAGCTTCTGTGCAATGATATAAAGTACCGAGAAGCCGTGCTTGATAATTGACGAAAGCTCACGGTCAAGTCGCTTCTCAACAAGCTCAGGCAACGGGTCACCGTATATTTCCTTAGCCTTATCGTTGGTAATTCTTGTAAGCTCTTCCTCAGCACCTTCAATTGTAGGGGTAAATGTGCCCTTCGGTATCGGACGTACTACCTCTATCATATCGGCTATCATGTTGGTATTTGTTATTACTACCTCTTTTGCCTTATCCTCTCCAAGATACTGGAATTCAGCAAGCATTTCCTCAGTTGTACGGAAATAAAGCGGCGGCTGGAATTCAGCATCCTTGAAGCCCATGCTTGTAAGAAGAATTTTACGGTATACTGCGTCCTTCGGGTCAATAAAGTGAACGTCACACGTTGCACAAACGGGGATATTCAGCTTTTCACCAAGACGCACTATCCGCTTGTTGTATTCTTCAAGGTCACCGAAATTCTCGGCAAGTCCCTCACGAATCATAAACTCATTATTTGCAGTAGGCTGAATTTCAAGGTAGTCGTAGAATTTTGCAAGATGCTCAATTTCTTCCTCTGATTTATTTTCAACCATTGCAGTAAAAAGCTCACCCGATTCGCAGGCACTTCCGAAAATAAGTCCCTCTCTGTGCGCTTCAAGCACTGACTTCGGTATAAGCGGTTTTTTATAGAAATAGTCAATGTGACTGTAGGAAACAAGCTTATAAAGATTTTTAAGTCCTGCCTGATTACGTACAAGTATAATATGATGGAATGACTTAAGCTTCTTGACGTCAATTTCACCTGCTTTATAATTCAGCTCTTCAAGCTTATCAAGCTTCTTGTCCTTCATTATACGTCCGACAAGCTCAATATATATTTTCGCAAG
This sequence comes from Ruminococcus sp., assembly GCA_015066955.1. Taxonomy (GTDB): domain Bacteria; phylum Bacillota; class Clostridia; order Oscillospirales; family Ruminococcaceae; genus Ruminococcus. The sequence goes on from SVNJ01000057.1 coordinate 3,266, forward strand.
CATAAGTGCATCATCAGAAGCACGGTGATGGTCGAATTTACCGAGCTTAAGCTGTTTTGCAACAAGGTTAAGCTTATGACGTCCCATTTCGGGGAGCATACACTGACAGAGAATAAGCGTATCAAGCCAGTTATATTTGAAATCAATTCCACAGCGTTTGCACGTCTCATTTATAAATGATGTATCAAAATTTGCATTGTGAGCTGCAAGCACAGGATTATCACCGCAGAATTCCATGAATTTCTCTACGGCTTCCTTTTCATCGGGAGCGTTTGCTACCATTTCATCGGTAATTCCTGTAAGCTCTACAATCTTCTGAGGTATCGGACGTCCCGGATTTACCATTGTATTAAAGCTGTCAACAACCTGCATGTTTTTCAGTTTTACAGCTCCGATTTCCGTAAGCCTGTCCTTTTTAAAGCTCAGACCTGTCGTCTCAACGTCAAAAATGATAATTTCATCGTTAATACTGCGGTCGTCGGAATTTTTCAGAATTTTCTGCCTGTCCATATCATTTACGACGTATGCTTCACAGCCATAAATGACCTTGAAATTCTTGGGCATATTATACATACATTCAGGGAACGCCTGAACAACACCGTGATCTGTGATAGCCATTGCCTGATGTCCCCAAGCAGCCGCCCTGTTGATAAGTGTGACAGGGTCGGTAACAGCATCCATAGATGACATATTTGTATGGCAGTGAAGCTCTACACGCTTTTCGGGATAATTATCCATTTTAGGTATTCTCTTAACCTTAATGATACTGTTTGCCATTATCGTTATATCACGGGCAAAGGAATCATAATCGATTTTACCGGAAACAAGAAGTGTTGCACCTTTTTTTACAGAGCCGAGATTCATCTGCTCAACCTCTTCGGATTTAGCGAAAATCTTAATTTTAAGTGAACCGCTGTAATCGGTAATATCGTATGTAACAACGGTTTTTTCGTTTCTTAGCTCCTTAACCTCTGAGGCAAAAACGTCTCCTACTACTACAAGCTTTTCACCAAGTCTCTGTACAGCCTCAGAAATGGCAACAGGCTTTTCTCTTATTGCCTTGCCTTTGAGTATTTCCGCAGATTCTGCGTCAAATTCAGTATCAAGCGATGTAATGTCAACCGCAACTGTCGGGATTGCCGCTTCTCTTGCCTGAGCGGCTATTTCATCAGCACTTGGCTCAGGTACAAGCTGACTGCTGTAATCTGGCATTTCAGGTGCCATTTGCTCTATCATTTCATCGTACTGCTTCTGTGAAACACTCTCACCGCCGTCAAGGATTACCTTAACACTCACTCCGAAACGATTATAGATAAGTGAAGAAAAACTGCGGCTGAAATCAAATCTGTCAAGGATTTCACGTCCGCCGTGAGAAAGACGTATAGTAAGAGTATCGCCTACAAGCTTCACGTCCGCATCGTCAAGAAAGCCGTTTACAACAGAAATATCACGCTTTATAAGCTTTATCATTTCATCGTAGCAGTCCATTCCGAATATTTCAGAAGGATAGCGGCAGTGCAGACGCACCTTCTCTATACTCAGTGCCTCCTCTGCCGATTTCTCAAAGCTGAAAATATCCTCGCTGGGAACAAGCTTTGGGTAAAGTGCGTACAATGATATTCCGTCAAGTTTTTCGGTATATGTAAGCTTAAACAGCTCTCCGCACGCTATACTCTCGGGTATTTCGGCATTATATTCCTTTAAAAATTCCGATAAATTTATATTCATCTGATTAAAGCCTGTCAATCTCCTTAAGCAGCTCGCAGACTATATCCTCCTCTTTGATTTTTCTGAGAATTTCACCCTTGCGGAATATTACAGCACAGCCGTCTCCGCCTGCAATTCCAACATCTGCTTCCCTTGCTTCTCCGGGACCGTTTACCGCACAGCCCATAACTGCAACGGTAATGTCCTTGTCAAGGTCGGAAACTGCCGCTTCAACGTCCTTTGCGGCTTTTACAAGGTCAATTCTTGTTCTTCCGCAGGTGGGGCACGATACAATTTTTACTCCGCCTCTTTTGCCTACCGCCTTAAGTATATCCTTTGCTGCGGCAATTTCCTTTACAGGGTCATCAGTAAGAGATACACGTATAGTCTCACCAATATCGTCGCAGAGAAGTGAGCCTATACCCACAGCGGATTTGATAAGTCCCATCCGCTCTGTACCTGCTTCAGTAACTCCCAAATGAAGCGGATAACTGCATTTTTCTGCCGCAAGACGGTATGAAGCTATCATCCTGTTAACGTCGGAGGACTTTATAGAAATTACGATATTATCATAGTCGAATCTTTCAAGAAGTGAGGCATGTCCCATTGCACTTTCTACAAGTGCTTCGGGAGTTGGTGAACCGTATTTTGCAAGTATTTCCTTTTCAAGCGAGCCTGAATTGACACCGATTCTTATGGGAATATTCTTAGACTTACACGCATCAGCTACCTGCTTTACCCTGTCCATATCACCGATATTTCCGGGATTTATGCGTATCTTGTCAATGCCTGCAGCTGCAGCTTCAAGTGCAAGACGATAATCAAAATGAATGTCAGCAACGAGCGGAATAGATACCGCTTCCTTGATTGCCGGAATAAGCTTTATTGCGTCCATATCGGGAATTGCCGCACGTATTATCTCACAGCCTGCTTTTTCAAGCTCTATCGCCTGCTTAACGCTTCCTTCTATGTCATCGGAGCGGGCACTGAGCATGGACTGAATATATATATGTCTGCCGTCGAGTACACACTCGCCGACCTTTACAGGTTTAACATTTCTCATAGAATTATCCTCCATTCAGAGTATCAGCCGCCTGTTACAAGACGTACTATATCATTATAGGTTGCAAATATCATGATTCCGAAAAGCAATACCATTCCTGCAAGGTGTACATATCCCTCATGTTCAGGCTTTACAGGCTTTCTGCGTAGTATTTCGATAAGACAGAAGAGCAGTCGTCCGCCGTCAAGTCCCGGAATCGGAAGAAGATTGAATACGCCGATATTTATGGTAATAAGTGCGGTAAGGTAAATAAGTGACATGCTCTTTTCCTTCACGTTTTCACCCTGCTGGGCTGTTTCATCAATTGTAGTAACAACGCCTACAGGTCCTGAAAGCTCCTCTGCACCGTATTTTCCTGTAACAAGGTCTTTAAGTGAGAGCCATACAAGTCTGCCGAGTGATACACAGTCCTTGCCCGAATAGGAAAGTACATTTCCTATATTCTTGTCAGCATATTCAAGACCGAAATCTATAGTACCGCCATCAATTCTGTTTTCAAACTTTACGTCCTGAAAAAGAAGTCTTTCACCATTTCTAATAACCTCAACATCATGGGTTGAAGAGCTTCCGAGCATATAACTGAGGTCTGTAGTGGTGAATATATGCATTCCGTCCATTTCGACAATAATATCACCATGACGAAGTCCTGCCTCATAGCTTCCGGAAAGATATTCCACAGTGCCGTCCTCTGCCTTCTGGCCGCTGAAACCACGTATTGCCATTGTTGGTACGGAATCGCTCATGCATGTCATTATCATAACCATTACAAATCCCAGTACAAAGTTCATGAATGCACCTGCAACAAGCACTATCATTCTCTTCCATACACTCTGACTGCGGAAGCTCCGGCTGTCATCGGATTCAGAGTCCTCACCCTCCATTGCACAGTATCCGCCGACAGGAAGAAGTCTCAGAGAATAAACGGTCTCTCCCTTGCCGAATTTCAGAAGTCTCGGTCCCATACCGATTGAAAATTCAAGAACTTTTATTCCGCACAGCTTCGCACAGATAAAATGTCCGAATTCATGGACGGTGACTATAAGTCCGAAAATCAGAATTGCTATTACATAACCCATAGATAAATACTAACCTTTCAGAAAATTTGATGTCTCTATTTCACTTCGGAAATTGTATTTCTTACATACGCCCTTGCCATTGAATCAGCCTTCATTACATCCTCATAACAGGTGATTTCAAAATACTCAAATTCTTCAAGCACTGATGAGACAATTTCACCTATCTGTATGAACGGGATTTCATCATTGAGGAATGCCCTTACAGCTTCCTCGTTTGCTGAGTTTACAAGACAAGGATATGAACCGCCTCTTGTGATCGCTTCAATTGCCGCACTCAGGCATTTAAAAGTATCATAATCAGGCTTTTCAAATGTAAGTGTGCCATAATCGGTAAGCGAAAGCCGCTTTGTCGGACACTCAAATCTGTCGGGATAAAGAAGTGCATACTGAATCGGTATCTTCATATCAGGTACACCCATTTGTGCGATGACGGAATAGTCATTGTACTCAACAGCGGAATGAACCACGCTCTGACGGTGAACAACAATTTCAATCTGCTCGGGAGCAAGGTCAAAAAGCCACTTTGCCTCAATAAATTCAAGACCCTTATTCATGAGTGTAGCCGAATCTATAGTAATCTTGTTTCCCATATCCCAGTTAGGATGCTTTAAGGCGTCAGCCTTTGTCACGTTTCTCAGTTCATCATAGGACTTCCTGAAGAAAGGTCCGCCCGATGCTGTAAGAATAATCTTGCTCAGCTGTTCACGCTTATTGCCCTGCAGACACTGAAATATAGCGGAATGCTCACTGTCAATCGGATATATCTTCACACCCTTTTCCTTTGCAAGCTCAGTTACAAGCTTACCGCCTGCAACAAGAGTTTCCTTATTTGCAAGTGCTACGTCCTTACCTGCCTTGATTGCGGTAAGTGTAGGGAGAAGTCCGACCATGCCAACTACGGAGTTAAGCACAATGTCTGTTTCCTCAAGAGACGCTATCTCACAAAGTCCCTCCATTCCACAGAGAACCTTTACTGATGTATCGGAGAGTCTTTCCTTAAGCTCACCAAACTTATTTTCATTATATATACATGCATAATCTGGCTTAAACTGACGAACCTGCTGTTCAAGGAGGTCAACGCTGCTGTGAGCCGCAAGTGCATTCACTCTGAAATCATGCTTTTCGCACACTTCAAGTGACTGCGTACCGATTGAACCTGTCGAGCCGAGAATTGAAACTGTCTTACTCATAATTTTTCACCTTAAATTGTGGAAATTTCTTTCCATATAATTATATGTTATTACTTCCGATAAAATACGAAAGGGACTAAGCGTAATATATACGTTTAGTCTCCTTTCATGGTATCAGAACAAGTCTGTTATAGTGCAAAATGCGTAAAAGGTCGGGAGAACAAAAAGTACGCTGTCAAAACGGTCCATAAGTCCGCCGTGACCGGGCATAATCTTTCCGTAATCCTTGAAGCCAATCTGTCTCTTTACCATTGAAGCGGAAAGGTCACCGATTGTACCGATAACTGCACATACTGCTCCGAGTAAAAATGCAATAAGTGCCTTCGCTATATCAAAACTTCCTGCAACTACAGAAACTACAACTGCAAATACTATACCTGTTGTAACAATTCCGCCGATAAAGCCTTCAATAGTCTTTTTAGGGCTGATTTCAGGACAAAGCTTATGCTTTCCGAATGCAACACCCGTAAAGTAAGCACCGGTATCAGCAATCCATGCACCGCAAAGTCCGAGAATAAGCATTATAAGACCGCCTTTTTCACTCATACGGTCAATACGTACAATACAAGACATTGCCTGAGGTACAAGTACCATTACGGCAAGTGCAAAGAAAATCTGCTCATACCTGATTTCCTTATGCTTTTTCAGCCATACTGCAAGAACCGCAAATACACATAATACCGTAACCGCAAAGGCAATTACAGGTACTCTTCCGTCAATTGTTTCCCAGTCAGTAAAATTGTCATAGAAACCCGACTGATAGAAAAAGCTGTAAATAAAAGGCATAGAAATTCCGCAGAGCTCTGCAATGCAAAGCACGGGCATGCACTTTTCAAGCTTTACAGCACGCAGAAGCTCGTAAAGCATTACAGCTATCATTGCAGCAACAGCTATAGGCAGTACTATAGTATCGTGGAAAAAGAGTACAACCGCAAGAATAACAACACCTACAGCGCCCGAAATAATACGAGTAAGCATCAGACACCTCCGAAACGACGGTGACGGCCGTCAAAGTCAATCAGAGCCTTGTCAAGCTCCTTCGGCGAAAAATCAGGCCAGAGTATATCTGTAAAATAGTACTCCGCATAAGCACACTGCCAAATAAGATAATTCGACAGACGAAGCTCGCCGCTCGGACGTATAACAAGGTCAACATCGGGAATTCCCCTTGTATAAAGACAATCGGCTATGGATTCCTCGTTTATGTCCTCAGGATTCATCTCGCCGTCCTTGACATTCTGTGCAAGTATTCTTGCGGCATTGGCGATTTCGTCTCTGCCGCCGTAGTTTACTGCCATCATAAGGGTCATTTCAGTGTAGTGAGCTGTGTCCTCTTCAAGCTTTATCATCTTTTCACGCAAGTCATCATCGAAAATACTTTTGTCGCCGAGAAAAATCATGCGTGTATTTTCCGAAAGATGATTTCTTACGTCAACAATATACTCACGGAACAAATCCATGATAGTATCAACCTCATCCTTCGGACGCTGCCAGTTTTCGGTGGAAAAAGCGTAGAACGAGATATTTTTCAAGCCAATATCCTTACAATAGCGGACAATTTTCTTGAAATTCTTTGCACCCTCCCTGTGACCGAAGGAGCGTGGAAGTCCACGCTTCTTAGCCCATCTTCCGTTGCCGTCCATAATAAATCCGACGTGCTGCGGAAGATTTTCGGGAAGCTCAGTCTCACTTTTTTTCTTTTTATCAAATAATGCCATTATTGCTCCAATCAGATGCTCATTACTTCTTTTTCTTTTTCAGCTACAGACTTATCAACGTCAGCGCAGAACTTATCTGTAAGGTCCTGAACCTTCTTCTCGCAGTCCTTCATGTCATCCTCTGTGATTTCGCTGTTCTTCTTCATAGTCTTGAACTTATCCATGCTGTCACGTCTGATGTTTCGGATAGTAACCTTAGCCTCTTCACCGTACTTCTTGATAGTCTTACAAAGCTCCTTACGGCGATCCTCAGTAAGCTGAGGGAATACAAGGCGGATAGCTGTACCGTCATTTGTCGGAGTAATTCCGATGTCAGACGCAAGGATTGCCTTCTCAATAAGCTTAAGAGATGACTTATCCCAAGGCTGAATTACAAGGATTCTTGCCTCTGAAACTGAAATAGCTGCCATCTGGTTAACGGGTGTAGGTGCACCGTAGTAATCAACCATAACCTTGTCAAGTACTGCAGGATTTGCTCTTCCTGCACGGATTGATGCAAATTCATTATTGAGTGCGTTAAGGCTCTTATTCATTTTTTCCTTAGCAATATTAAGCTGTTCTTTCATTGTAAAAATTCCCTTCTGTTATATGATATAGTGTTATTATTTATAATTAACCTTCTGAAACGATTGTACCTACATTCTCTCCCATGATAGCGTCATAGATGTTATCGGGACGGCTGAGGTCAAATACAAGCATCTTCATATTGTTGTCACGGCACATTGTAGCTGCTGTGCTGTCCATTACACCAAGCTCTCCGCTGAGAACCTCGCTGAATGTAAGTGTATCATATTTAACAGCATCCTCATACTTGTGGGGATCCTTGTCATATACACCGTCAACAAGCGTTGCTTTGAAGAAAATGTCTGCTTCAATTTCAACGGCACGAAGTGCAGCAGCTGTATCTGTTGAGAAGAACGGATTTCCTGTGCCGCAGCCAAAGATTACGATTCTGCCCTTCTTGAAATGATTCATTGTCTTGTTACGGATATAAGGCTCTGCAACCTGCTGCATGGTAATGGCAGTCTGAACACGGACCTCACAGCCAAGCGATTCAAGTACGTCCGCTATAGCAAGTGCATTCATCGCTGTTGCAAGCATACCGATATGGTCAGCTCTTGTTCTGTCCATAGCACCGCTTGAACGGCCTCTCCAGAAGTTGCCGCCGCCTACAACAATTGCAATCTGTACTCCTGCATCATGACATTTCTTGACACTCTTACAGATATCGGTAATAACATCATAGTTAAGACCAGTTTTCTTTTCTCCGGCAAGAGCTTCTCCGCTTACCTTTAATAATATTCTTTTATATTTTGGTTCCATAGTGCACCTCTCCGAAAATTTTATCTATGTATATTTTACACTAAAAATGCATTTATGTAAAGTCTATTTTTTGAAAAAACAGGATTTTTTTCAGTTTTTTCTTAAAATTCTCATACGACAGACATATATTTAAGGATATTTATTACCGCAGCAAAACTCATCGGCAGTTTGCATAAAAATGTTGAAAATTATTTGTTATATATTTCAAGAATATTTTCTTGACTTTTCATCAAAGTCGTGATATAATATAAAAGCTGAGTGAGACGGAAGCTCATAAAGTTAAAGTTAATATTTACGGAGAGGTGTCCGAGTGGTTTAAGGAGCCGGTCTTGAAAACCGGTGATACGGCAACGTACCGTGGGTTCGAATCCCACCCTCTCCGCCATATTTTTTTGCGGATTTACCCAAGTGGTGAAGGGGCTCCCCTGCTAAGGGAGTAGGTCGGGAAACCGGCGCGAGAGTTCAAATCTCTCAATCCGCGCCAGCCTCGCAGAGTTTTCTGCGGGGTTTTTGTTTTTTCAATCAGATTTATTACACTACATAATATACACAAAAGCCGAGCATTAATATGCCCGGCTTTTATAGTTTCCATATTTACTTTAGCAAGTACGCATGTGCTACTCAGCATACTCCTGTATCTGCTCAGCAAGTGATGCAATATAACTCTCGTCAAGCACATCAGCAAAGCCTGCATCCTGAAGCGCCGACACAAACTGATATTCATCCGAGTTGCAGGCAATACCTGCGATATTCTCATACATTTCAAGTGCCTTAGCCTCATCAGCAAGTGAGGTCTGCCAGATATCAAGAGCCGCAAGTGCGGATACGCCATAGCTTATATAGTATCCGGGCTGTTCAAATATGTGAGAAATATAGTGTAATTCCATATCGTAATCACACACGCTCATAATAGAATCAAACCGCTCTACGACCTCTTCAGGTGTGATTGTTTCAATATCCTGCAGAACCCTGTACTCAAACTCCCCTATCAGAAATCCGCTGATAACCGCCCCCACTGTATCATAAAGCTTATACAGCTTCATCGCTTCGGACTGTTCACCGTAAATTTCATCATAAAACCGCATGAATATCATTTCCATACCCTGTGACTGAACCTCAGCTATATCAATGTTATTACACTGCAGATATGTCGGGGTTTCATCATAGAAGCTTGCATAAAAATGTCCGAATTCATGAACCGCAGTCAGCAGGTCGTATGAGTCATCATACTGATACGTATAAATAATCGAACTGTTCTGCTTCGGCAGGTCAATAGTAAACGAACCGTCATAGCACCCTTTACCTTCAGTCACTGCATAAAGCTTATCATCACAGAGCTTATCTGCATACTTTCCTATTGAAGGCGAAAGCTCAGATGCATACTCTCTGATAGTATCAAAAGAATCATCAATCACAACAGGG
>SVNJ01000058.1 GCA_015066955.1 Ruminococcus sp.
AACACCTGTAAGAGCAGAAGCTGCTGCCATTTCAGGAGAAACAAGGTAAATCTGTCCGTCCTTAGTTCCAGAACGTCCCTCAAAGTTTCTGTTGAAGGTTCTGAGTGAAATACCCTTTGAGTTAGGGGACTGTCCCATACCGATGCAAGGACCGCACGCACTTTCAAGAATTCTTGCACCTGCCTCGATAAGGTCAGAAAGTGCACCGTTCTGAGCAAGCATATTGAGAACCTGCTTTGAACCGGGAGCGATTGAAAGTGAAACATCGGGGTGTACTGTCTTACCCTTAAGGATATGAGCAACCTTAAGCATATCGAGAAGTGATGAGTTTGTACATGAACCGATACATACCTGGTCAATCTTCAGCTTACCGATTTCCTCAACGCTCTTTACGTTGTCAGGAGAATGAGGACATGCAGCAAGAGGTACAAGCTCACTGAGATTGATGTTGATTTCTTCATCATATACAGCGTCCTCGTCTGCTGCTAGAGGAGTCCAAACCTCTTCACGGCACTGTGCCTTGAGGAACTGCTTTGTAATTTCGTCTGAAGGGAAGATTGATGTTGTTGCACCAAGCTCTGCACCCATGTTAGTAATTGTAGCACGCTCTGGTACGGAAAGTGTCTTTACGCCTTCGCCGCAGTACTCAATAACCTTTCCTACGCCGCCCTTAACAGACATTCTTTTGAGAACTTCAAGAATAACATCCTTAGCAGCAACCCAGGGCTGAAGCTTTCCTGTAAGGTTAACCTTTACAACCTTAGGACATGTAATGTAATAAGCACCGCCGCCCATAGCTACAGCAACGTCAAGTCCGCCTGCACCGATAGCAATCATACCGATACCGCCGCCTGTAGGTGTATGGCTGTCAGAACCGATAAGTGTCTTACCGGGAATACCGAATCTTTCCAGATGAACCTGATGACATATGCCGTTACCGGGACGTGAGAAGTAAATACCGTGCTTTTTAGCTACGCTTCCGATAAATCTGTGGTCGTCAGCATTTTCAAAGCCGCTCTGGAGTGTGTTGTGGTCTATGTAAGCAACAGAGCGTTCTGTTTTTACACGGGGAACTCCCATTGCCTCAAATTCAAGATAAGCCATTGTACCTGTTGCATCCTGTGTAAGAGTCTGGTCAATTCTGATACCGATTTCCTGACCCTTTACCATTTCACCGTCAACGAGGTGAGCCTTCAGGATTTTTTCTGTAAGTGTTAAACCCATTGAAATCATTCCTTTCGATTTTATACTATTTTATTTTACTACAAAAACATACTGTTTGTCAAGAATTAAACAATGTTTTTTATTCTGTAAAGTAATAATCATGAAAAAACCGTACAAAATCGGTATAAAGGACTCGTACGGCTTTGTTCAGCATTTATTTAAGATTAATATATGATGTTATGTCATCCCTCATGCGGATAACTTCACGTCTTGCAGCCTTTGCAAAATCCCTCTCGTCGCAGCCTTCCTTCTTATATGCACACATAACTGCTCTGGAAGAGTTAACAATTGCACCGAGACCATTCTCGTCAAAACCGCCCTTAAGACCTTCTGCACCACCGCCCTGTGCACCGTAACCGGGTACAAGGAACATTGTGTGAGGAAGTCTTTTTCTCAGCTCTGTAAGCTGCTCAGGGTATGTTGCACCTACTACAGCACCAACTGCACTGTAGCCATACTTGCCAATAGTATCTGCACCCCACTGCTCACACATATCACCCATTACTGCATAGATAGGTGTATCTCCGATAAGCTTGTCCTGAAGCTCACCGCTTGAAGGATTTGAAGTTTTTACAAGTACATATATGCCCTTGTCACGTTCCTTACAAACCTTAAGAAGCGGTGCAATACCGTCAGTACCGAGATAACCGTTAACGGTAAGAGCGTCAGCCGCAAAAGGCTCAAGCTCATTTTCTCCTACCATTACAGTACCGAGATGAGCATTAGTATATGCCTCCATAGTTGCACCGATATCATTTCTCTTACCATCAGTAATTACAAACATACCGTTAAGTTTAGCGTATCTGATAGTTTTTTCAAGCGCCTTGATACCATAATGACCGTACATTTCATAGTAAGCAGCCTGCGGCTTGATAGCAGGAACAACATCATGAATTTCATCGATAATAGCCTGATTGAATGCAAAGATAGCCTTTGCAGCAGCCTTAAGTGTCCAGCCGTCCTCGTCAAGGTAACGGCGCTGAATAAATTCGGGAACGTATTCAAGCTTCGGGTCAAGTCCTACAACCGTAGGATTCTTCATTTCAATAATTTTTTCAATAAGTCTGTCGAATGACATTTTTACCTCACCTTTCGTCGTATCTTATTTTTCCTTTTGATATTGTAACAAGAGGCTTACCCGTCAGGGTCATACCCTTGAAAACAGTATTGTGCGATTTAGAACGAAGCTTTTCAGGCTCAACCGTCCATTTTCTATTAATGTCTGCAATTATAAGGTCAGCGGTTTTTCCTTCTGCAATTGCAGGAGTTTCGAGTCCGAGAATTTTTCTTGGATTAACACACATAAGCTCTACAATTTTTTTAAGACTAACTTCACCTGTGTGGTAAAGTCCTGTAAGTGCAGCGGCAAATGACGTTTCAAGTCCAACAACACCATTAGGAGCTTTTTCAAAATCAGCCTTTTCCTCAGCAGCATGAGGTGCATGGTCGGTTATTATACAATCAATTGTGCCGTCCTTGATACCTTCGATTATTGCGGAAACATCTTCCTTAGTCCTGAGAGGAGGATTCATTCTGTAGTCCGCATCACGCTTAACGAGAAGTTCGTCTGTCAGCAGAAAATAATGAGGTGCTGTCTCACAGGTAACCTTTACACCGTGATTTTTTGCAAGTCTGATTATTTCGGTACTTCCCTTTGTGCTGACGTGAGCAATATGAATGCGTGCACCGACTGAATTTGCAAGAAGAATCTCTCTTGCGGTTATATAGTCCTCCGAAGCCCTGTCCATACCCTTGACGCCAAGCTTTTCGGAAATTTTACCCTTATTCATAATTCCGCCGTTTATTATATTCAAATCCTCGCAGTGAGAAATAACAAGAAGTCCGTTATCGTTCGATTTTTCAAGTGCCTGACGCATAAGTTCAGCGTTTTCAACGGGACGACCGTCATCGGAAATACATATACAGCCTGCCTCTTTCAGAGCATCATAGTCGCATAAACCGTCACCGCTCATGCCATTTGTTATACAGCCGGCAGGAAAAATATCAACGCCAGTATCCTCTGCCTTTTCAATCATATAGCTTACAGTTTCGGGATTGTCGCATGCCGGCTTTGTATTCGGCATACAGACAACTCCTGTAACTCCGCCTGCAAGCGCAGCCCTGCAGCCTGTCTGAATATCTTCCTTATGTGTAAAACCAGGATCTCTGAAATGAACATGCATATCAAAAAGAGACGGCATAAGTACAAAATCTGTTCCGTCAATAACTTCATCAGCACCGCATCTGATATTTGCACCAAGCTTTTCTATTTTACCGTCCTGAATCAGAACGTCTGTTATCATGTCATTACGTGCATCAACAGCACGTATATTTTTTATCAGAATTGATTTTTCCATGTTTCCCTCCTATTCATGAATTTATCAACTAAATTAAGCTATATTCAATTTGTAAAAAACGCCCACCTGATGACAAGTGAGCGTTTACAGATACAGCCATAACATAAGTATAGTTACAATGTTTAACGATACACCTTGTCGACCTCTCGGTATTGACTTAAAGGTTTCAGAACAACTATAATAATTATAGCATATAAGACTGATTTTGTCCAGCATTTTTCGAATTTAAATAATAAATAATGCTATCTTCTGTCTTTTTTAGACTTGACAAGAAGCGCAATAGCAGCAACACCTGCTGCTGCGGCCGCAGCTCCTGCAAGCTTTTTCCCGTCAAAGGTCATTTTTGGCTTTTCACCTTTATATTTACGGAACTTTCCGTATTCAGGATTATTAGTATATGTAATAAGAGAATCAAATTCTAATTCGCCACTGCACACCGTTACTTTAAGATGATGCCAGCCATAAATCTCAGAATCTGTGCGATAAAACGCCTGTCGGTATTTCGTTTTACCGACTTTTCTGTTTTCGGTCAGTGTTTTTCCGTCAAGCTCAACAGTTATAAATGCATTATCAACCGAACCGCACAGTGCAAAACCACAACCGTGATATTCAGTCTCAAAGCTGTCTCCTGCACGCATAATCGCCTTTGTTCTATTGGAAAATTTATATGTTTCCATTCCGCACAAATCTGGATTTCCGCTGTATTCCAAAGCCTGAGACAAAGCGTCCGCAGCATCTGAGTACACATTCATTGAAGGAACAGGCTTTACCGATAATCCGCTAAATTCATTTCGGTAATAAGCACTGAGCAGTGAAACTCGTCCGCAAGGCTGAATAGTTTCTTTTTCGGTAAAGCTTCCGAGAAGCCTTCCGTCAGCGTAGGCAAGATAAAGATTTCCTGCCGCCGAAACTGAAATCTCATGAGAAGTTTCCGCATCAAAGCTATCTATTTTTCCCGATTCAACGATATCATCCATAAAGAGAAGCTCCCACTTTCCGTCACCGAAAAGCTTCAGTGCACAACCGCAGTTTGAAGTAACCTCGCAGGCAACAGCCGAATTGTATCTGACACCAATTCCGACGTAGTTATCGGGCTCATTACTGCTGAGTTTTACATTCACTGTCGCTGTATAGTTAGCCCACGAATCATCTCCGAGACATGTAATAGGTTCGGGAGTCCCTCTGAATCGCCAGTTTTCGGGAATAATATCCTTATTAATCTTCTGTTCAAGGTGACCCTTTCCGCTGTCACTGCAAAGCTCAAATGCACCGCCCTGATCAGTAGTATAAAACGGTGCGAAACCACGTTCAGCATAAAATTCCGCATTTGAAGCCTCACAGCTGAAATCGTCGTTATACGGAAGCAGAAGCCTCTTCCTATCGGGTGAATCACCGTTTCTGAATGGAATATTCTCAACAAAAGCTGTATTCAGCGTAGTTATTGTAATAATTGAGTGAGGCTGAACCGTGATTTCAAATAATCCACCACTGAAAGTCTCTGAACTTATAAGCGAAAACAGCTTCTGTCCCGAAACTATACTTCCAATAGTTCCGCCTGTCTGTATTACACTTATTGTTCTCCCTGTGAAATCGCAACCTTCAAAGGTAATTCTGTAATGACGTGAGATGTCACTGTCATTTGTAATGACAGATGTAAACTCGGAGCAGTCCTCTGGCATCATTGTAAGACAATTTGCAGTTGTGTTTTCTATGTAGTGATTTTCGTCACCGTCACCAAAGCATGCACTTACCACAGGATGCCAGTCCTTTCCTATGAAGCGGGTAAAGTGCATTGCCATGAAAAGTCCTGCACCAATCTCATAATGACCGCTCCAGGGTTCATTTGCTTTGAGAATATGCTTCGGATAATAACAAGAACCGTCATAGTAAGCGGCAACGGCAGGCTGAAATTCATACATGGTCATTTTGCCGTTGTACCAGCCGTTGATAACCCTGTTTGCTGTATCTACTGCACTGTTTCTTCCTGCAAAGCCTGACATATCACTTTTTACCGAAAGCTCGGGAATATTACTCGGTGCTATACCCTCACTGTACCATATTTCCTTGCCGTAATCGATAAAAAGCTTCTCGGTATTCTCATCGCCGCAGGTTGTGTAATGAAGTCCGATTATATCAACAGCATTTCTCAGACGTTCATTTTCAATCATCTGAGCGGCGATTGTTCTTGTACCTACCTCGTCCGATGCCACAATTTTTATGCCCGAACAGTCGTAAGGCATGCTTTTATCGGTTTTAAGGCGTTCTGAAAAATATATAATCCATTCAAAGTCGGCACAGTCAGTCTCATTAGCATCAGGACTTATATGCGTAAACTTTATTCCAAGCTTTTCGAATGCCGCCTTTATTGTTTCGGAATACCACTTATAACGTGCTTCAAAACCTTTTTCACAGCTTATTTCAAAGGCTTTCACAACCCATGCAGGCTGTCCCCAGCGGAGAAGGTCAATGGTAAGGTCGGGATTAATTTTCAGTGCATCAGCCGCAAAGATAAAGCCTGCACCTCTTGTTACATCGGGAGTTTCATCTTCATATCTAATGGTACACGGTTCTGTACCCGAAGATGAATTTATATCTGCGCCAAGCTCAAGCTTTATATGCGAAAGCTGTGCACCGTAGCCTTTTTCAAAAAGCAGACGTAATATCTGATGATATACCTCAGGGTGTTTTGCTTTGTAGTCAAGAAGCAGACGTGAGGAATTATTTCCCGATATACATCCAATTCCCTTGTATGCAGAGTTTTCACCCTTCATCAAAGTATCTGCGTTTATATTGATTATCTTAACATCCTTTTTTCCTGTCATTCCGACAGTCTTGCCTGTACCGACTCCAAAGGAAAAGTTTTTAAAATCCTTCTGAAATTCCATAGTTTTTCACCTTATAGGCTCGGCAATGAGAAACTTTATTTTCATGCCCATTTCCGTAAACATTTTTTCATGCTCTGTTACAAAATTCTCGATTCCCGATTCACTGTGAAGGTCACGGGTTATAAATTTGATTTTATAGCCTGCTTCTTCAAAATATTCAAGCGATTCCTCAAAAAGCTCATCGTCATCAGTTTTGAACCATATCTCACCCTTAAGAAATTTCTTATAGTTCAGAAGCTGACGTGTATGCGTAAGACGTCTTTTCTTATGCCTTTTCTTAGGCCAGGGATTGCAGAAGTTTATGTATATTCTGTCTGCACGGTCGTTTTCGTCCCACGCAAGGTCTATACGCTCTATATTCTGAATTGCTACACGTATATTTGAAGGTTCGATCCCCTTTTCTTCGTATGCCGCTTCAACTTTCCTTTTTGCAAGAACAAGCATTTCGTTTTTTATATCCATTGCAATGTAATTATTTTCAGGATGTGCAGATGCAGCCTGAGAAATAAATCCGCCTTTTCCGCATCCGAGTTCAACGTAAAGTGGTTTTGCACTGTCCTCAAATGACTGATACCACTTTCCCTTCTGCTCCTGCGGATTCAATATGTAAAACGGACAAGCCTCAAGCTCAGGCTTTGCCCATGGTTTATGTCTGATTCTCATTTTTACCTCCGGAATTTACAAATTTCTGTTTTATTATATCATATTTTCTCATTTTTTCCAATACCTTTTCAAAAAATTCATTTTCTATATTATCCGTACATAAAATATTAAGATTAATTTCTTTCTTAACGCTTGACACAAACTCAAAAAAATGGTAAACTTTTAGTTACTGTCTTACTCAAGTTACAATCATAGAATTATTACTTTTTTCGACATTATTCCAATAAAAAGGAGGTTTAACATGAAAACAAGCGAAATGCAGGAGCTTCTCTTTGCAACACTTCCTATGTGGCATTATCATATCGCAAAGCCATTCAAAAAGCTTCTTGATGAAGGCATAAGCATAGATATGTACTACTGCCTTCAGATTCTTCGCAGACACAACGATATGATGACCATGTCTGAGCTTGCAAGGTGGATGAGAATACCCAAACAGCAGATGACAAAGGTTGTCAATAAGCTTATTGAATGTGAATTTGCAGAAAGAATCTATGACTCTTCCGACAGAAGAATAATTCGTCTGAAAATTACCGATAAGGCAATAGGCTATATCGATAAATTTCTCAGCGAGGATGCGGCTTACTTCAAGAATATGTTTGATTCAATGAATGATAACGACAGAGAAAAATTCGGTGAAGCACTTTATTCAATCCACTGTATTTTTGAAAAAATGAAACCCGAAGATTGTTCCTGCTGCAATACACAGCAAAAAAAATAATATATATATGAAAGGAAGTATCTATTTATGCTGAAAAAACTCGCAGGCTGTGTAAGGGAATTCAAAAAGCCTGCTGTAATTACCCTTATTCTCATTCTTTTTGAAGCGGTAATTGAGACTGTTATCCCCTTTATTACAGCAGACCTCGTTAACCGTGTCAAGAACGGTGCGCAGATGAGCGAAATCCTGAAGGTCGGATTCCTTTTGATTGCTCTTGCACTCTTCTCTCTTGCATGCGGAGGTATTGCTGCTGTTACATGTGCAAAAGCATCAGCTGGCTTTGCCAAAAATCTCCGTCATGATATTTTTTCCAATATCCAGAGCTTTACCTTTGAAAACATCGACAAATTCAGCTCATCTTCATTGGTAACACGTCTCACGACAGATATTACAAATGTTCAGATGTCATTTATGATGATTATACGTACGGCAGTCCGCAGTCCCCTTCTGCTTATATTCTCTACTGTCATGGCTTACATAATGGGCGGATCGCTTGCTACAACCTTCGTAATAGTCATTCCTTTTCTCGGCTTCGGACTTTATTTAATCGGTCAGAAGGCTATGCCCGCTTTCAGAAGTGTATTCAAAAAGTACGACGCTCTCAATGAGTCTATTGAAGAAAACGTTCGTGCAATGCGTGTTGTAAAGGGTTTCTCCCGTGAGCAGTACGAAAAAGATAAATTCGATACCGCAGCTGACAACATCAGAGGCTACTTTACAAAGGCAGAAAGAATAGTTGCTCTTAACACACCTCTTATGCAGATTTGCATGTACTTCAATATGGTATTCATTCTTCTTGTCGGTTCAAAATTGGCTATTACAAGTCATGGTGCAGATATTGATGTCGGACAGATTTCCGCTATGCTTACATACGGCGTACAGATTCTTATGTCACTTATGATGCTCTCCATGATTTATGTTATGATTACAATGTCAGCTGAGTCTGCAAAGCGTATATGCGAGGTTCTTGACGAAAAGCCTTCAATGAAGGACGCTGATAAGCCTGTTATGACTGTTTCAGACGGTTCTGTTACCTTTGAAAACGTTAACTTCAAATATTCATCAAAGGCTAAAAGATTCGCTCTTTCCGATATCGACCTCAACATTAAGTCAGGCATGACTGTAGGAATTATCGGCGGTACAGGTTCAAGTAAATCTTCTCTTGTACAGCTTATTCCTCGCCTTTATGATACAACGGAGGGTTCTGTAAAGGTTGGCGGAGTTGACGTAAGAAACTACGATTTAACCGCTCTTCGTGACTCAGTTGCTATGGTACTGCAGAAAAATCTTCTTTTCTCGGGAACTATCAAGGATAACCTCCGCTGGGGAAATGAAAATGCTACCGACGAGGAAATGATTCACGCTTGTAAACTCGCTCAGGCTGATGAATTCATTCAGGGCTTCCCCGACGGATATGATACTAAAATCGAACAGGGCGGCACCAATGTTTCAGGCGGTCAGAAGCAACGTCTTTGCATTGCCCGTGCGCTTCTCAAAAAACCAAAAATTCTTATTCTTGACGATTCAACAAGTGCGGTTGATACCAAAACAGACGCACTTATACGTGCAGGTTTCAAAGAATATATCCCCGAAACCACAAAAATCATTATCGCTCAGCGTATTGCCTCTGTTGAGGACGCAGACATGATTATCGTTATGGATAACGGTACGGTAGCCGCTTGCGGTACACATGATGAGCTTCTTAAAACAAGTGAAATTTACCGTGAGGTTTACACACAGCAGACGAATGGAGGTAACAGCGATGAAACAAATGAAACCAATGATTAAGCCTTCAAAGCCTGTTTTCGGACGTATTATCAAGACCCTGTTCGGCTATTACCCTGTTCTTGTCCCCCTCACAATATTCTGTATACTCTTCTCATCAATAGCCGCAGCTATTCCGGATATGTTTATTCAGAAGATTGTTGCAATTGTTGAAAAATGGCAGAAAAGCGGTGACTGGACATCAGCTAAGGAAGAGGTTATGCCGATAATCATTTTCCTTATTGTGCTTTACATAATCTCCACTGCTGCGATAACTCTCTATACCCAGCTTATGGCATATATCACTCAGGGCTTCCTGTATAAGCTGAGGGGAACTATGTTCAATAAGATGCAGAATCTTCCAATCCGCTACTTCGATACACATAAGCACGGCGATATTATGAGTCACTATACAAATGATATAGATGCTCTTCGTCAGCTTATTTCTCAGGCACTCCCCTCCCTTATCCGAGCAGGTACAGTTGTTATAACCGTGCTTTTCATTATGCTTTATTACAGTGTATGGATGACGCTTATTACACTTCTCGGCACTGTCGCTATGATGGTGCTTTCAGGCAGAATAGGAGGCGGTTCAGCTAAATACTTCATTGCACAGCAGAAATCACTCGGACGTGCGGAAGGCTTCATACAGGAAATGATGAACGGTCAGAAGGTTATTAAGGTATTCTGTCACGAAAAAGATTGTATGGACGATTTCAACGAAATCAATGAACAGCTTTACAATGACAGCACAAAGGCTCACGCTTATGCAAATATTCTCGGACCTATCATAATGAATATCGGTAATATTCTTTATGTCTTCGTTGCAATTGCGGGCGGACTTTTTCTCCTTTCCGATATTCCGAATCTCAGCTTTTCAGGACTTGCATTCAGCATCAGCATTGTCGTAACTTTCCTTAACATGACACGACAGTTCACAGGAAATGTAAATCAGCTTTCACAGCAGATTAACGCTATTGTCATGGCTCTGGCAGGCGGTGCACGAATCTTTGAAATGATTGATGAACAGCCTGAAGCAGATGAAGGTTATGTTACTCTTGTAAATGCTGAAATCTCAGCTGACGGTACAATTACCGAAACAACCAAGCATACAGGTCACTGGGCATGGAAGCACCCTCATAATGACGGAACTCTGACATATACACTTCTTAAAGGTGACGTCAGACTTAATGAGGTTGATTTTGAATACGAAGAAGGTAAGCCAGTACTGCATGATGTATCTGTATTTGCCGAACCGGGACAGAAGGTTGCTTTTGTAGGTGCGACAGGTGCCGGAAAAACCACCATAACTAACCTCATAAACCGATTTTATGATATTGCAGACGGCAAAATAAGATATGACGGTATTAATATAAATAAAATAAAGAAGGACGACCTTCGCCGCTCGCTGGGAATTGTTCTTCAGGAAACAAATCTATTCACGGGAACTGTTATAGAAAATATCCGCTACGGAAAGCTTGATGCAACCGACGAGGAATGCCGTAAGGCGGCATCTCTTGCAGGTGCTGATGACTTTATAAGTCGTCTGCCTGAAGGATATGACACAATGCTTTCAAATAACGGCTCAAACCTCTCGCAGGGACAGCGTCAGCTTATTGCTATAGCCCGTGCCGCAGTTGCAGACCCGCCCGTTATGATTATGGACGAAGCTACCTCATCTATCGATACACGTACCGAAGCTATTGTTCAGCGTGGTATGGATAAGCTTATGGAGGGAAGAACTGTTTTTGTTATTGCTCATCGTCTCTCTACTGTAAAGAATTCTGACGTTATAATGGTTCTCGATCACGGAAGAATCATTGAAAGAGGCAACCATGAAGATCTTATCGAATCAAAAGGCACATACTATCAGCTTTATACAGGTGCATTTGAACTTGAATAACCTTTAATGAAAAAATTAAAAAGCCGTTACATGGCATAAGCTGTACAGATACTGTACGTTATGCTGTGTAACGGCTTTAATTTTTGATATAGACAAATAATTAAGGGAGACATAAAGTCTCCCTTTTATACATATATTACTCGCTTACGTAAGGAAGAAGAGCGATGTGTCTTGCTCTCTTGATAGCAACTGTAAGCTCACGCTGATGATATGCACAAGTACCTGTAACACGTCTGGGAAGAATCTTAGCACGATCAGTCATGCACTTTCTGAGCTTAGCGAGATCCTTGTAATCAATTTTCTCTACTCTGTCTGCGCAGAACATGCAAACCTTCTTGCGGGGCTTCTTCGAAGGACGAGAATTTCTTTCTCTTTCCATGACATTTACCTCCTATCAATATAAAGTAAAGTTAAAACGGAACATCTCCGTCGCTTAAAATTTCCTCGAAATCACCGAGACTACCGTATGACATATTATCATTATTCTGAGCGGGCTGCTGTGGAGCTGCCTGCTGCTGAGGCGGTGCCTGATATCCGTTGTTAAAGTTATTTGCCGGAGCTGAATATGATGAACCACCTGACTGAGATTCACTTTTTGAACCTGTGAACTCTACATTTTCGATAGTAATATCGGTTGTATAGTGAGTTACATCTGGATGTGTTTTATCCTGATAGCTTCCTGTAGTAAGTCTACCTTCAATCATAATCATATTTCCTTTACGGAAATAACGTGAAACAAACTCAGCTGTTTGACCCCATGCTGTACAATTGAAAAAATCAGACTGTCTTTCTCCTGTTGTCTTATCAGCAAATCTTCTTTGCACGGCAACACGAATTCTGCATGATGACATACCACTTGGAGTCTGTCTTAATTCAGGGTCGGCAGTAAGTCTGCCCATTAAAATAACTTTATTCATCTGACCGTCTCCTTAATAATGAAGTCAATTACATAACAGTAACGAGTGAACGAAGAACGCCGTCAGTAATGTTGAGACGTCTTGAAAGCTCTGCAGGGTAGTCCGGCTTGGACTCGAATGTATAAATTACATAATAACCCTCTGTTTCGTCCTCGATAGGATATGCAAGCTTACGCTTACCCCAATCCT
>SVNJ01000059.1 GCA_015066955.1 Ruminococcus sp.
GAGTCATCATTGCACCCTTAATACGTGCCATAGTCTTATACCTCCAAAAATAAAATTACGGGAAAACCGATTATCCGACGCTTCCGCTCTTACGGAAGGTCTCAGTACTTACTGTGTGTACAGTAACGGAAAAATCCGATTACATGTAAGGAACGAGCTTCTTGATTGTAGGAGCGTTTGTGCTGTCGCATACACCTGCGTTACGAGCAATTCTCTTACGCTTTGTATCCTTCTGAGTAAGTCTGTGTCTCTTGTTTGTGTGCTGGTACTTAACCTTACCGCTTCCTGTAATCTTAAAACGCTTCTTAGCGCCTGAGTGAGTTTTAACTTTAACCTTTGCCATTGTATAATCCTCCTTATTTAGAACAGGTTAGTTCTTACTTAGCTGCCTTAGGGGAAACGAACATTACAATGCTGCGTCCCTCCATTTTTGCCGGCTTTTCGACAGTACCGACTGCTGAAACTGCCTCCTTGAATCTTTCAAGAAGCTCTTCGCCGAGCTGAGGATGTGCAATTGCTCTCTTACGGAATCTTACCGAAACCTTGAGCTTGTCACCGCCCTGCAGGAATTTCACAGCCTGATTGACCTTAGTTTCAAAGTCGTGGGTATCGATTGTTGAGAACATTCTGATTTCCTTGATTGAAACAACCTTCTGATTCTTCTTTGCTTCCTTTTCACGTTTTGCCTGTTCAAAGCAATACTTTCCGTAGTCCATGATACGGCATACAGGCGGTGTAGCCTGCGGAGCAATCTTAACCAGGTCAAGGTCTTTTTCAAAGGCTATCTTCTGAGCCTCTTTGGCTGATAATACGCCGAGCTTTGTTCCGTCAGCATCGATTACGAGTACTTCCTTATCTCTGATTTCCTCGTTAATCTGCAGTTCCTGTTTGCTAATAGTCAGCACCTCCAAGCACTTGATAATAAAACAAAAATGAGTGCAGAAACAATCCGCACTCATCTACAATACGCAATCCACCCGATTTTATAACGGGAAAGCAACATATTGACCGTTCAGGCTTCAGCCGCACGGTGAGAACGCATAGTCCTGCTTTGTTTACTCAATTAGTATACTCTATTTCCCGTGATTTGTCAATAGGGTTTCATCTTTTCGTCACATTGCACAATCAGAAATTGAAAATCTCCTTGATTTTATCCCATATAGCAAATCTCACCTCATATTCCTGAGGATGATAGATAATATCAAGCTGAGGTTCTTCGAAAAATTCTTCTTCGCCGTCAGCTTCAACAGCTTCAGACTCCGTTTCCGCTTCGGTTTCCTCTGTATAGCTGCACGCCGCAGGCAGACAAAGCGGAGGATACATCACGCACCACCAGTTATGCCCCTGTGCCTGTCCGATTTCAATCCTCAGAGCGGTATACTCCCCCGCAGGCATCGTTATATCGCCGTAAGTACGCTCATCAAAGTACATCTGCGTTATCATCGCTTCGGCAGGCATATCACAGCCGTTTTCCGAAAGCACCTCTTCGGCTATATTCTCAATCAGCGAAAGATTTTGTGCGGCATTTTCCTTTGCCTCGCCAAAATCCGAAGCTTCGCCGAAAATTTCCCCACTGTTTTCAAGAAGTGCGTCCCTCACCATAAGCTTAAGGCTCTGGTCGTACTGCGAATCCGAGTTTGCAAGGATATGAAGCCTCAGCACGCTGTTTCTGAGCTTATCAAGCTCTCTGCCGTCACGTATAAATGAGCATATATTCGAAACCGCTATGGTCAGCGACACGGCTGCGGACATAATCCCAAATGTTATTCTTCTCATTATTATCACCTCATAGGAGATGATTGGAAGAATTTTCCGGATTATTCAGACAATCGCATTATCTGCTCAGAAAATCTTCAAGCGTACCCTCTCCGCCTGTTGCGATATACGCATAGTAGGCGAGGATTGAGGATGCGTCTGAGGAATCAACCGCTCCGTCACAGTTTACGTCGGCGGCTTTTATCTGTACCTTTGTAAGGGGACTTTCTCCTCCTGTTGCTGTCGTTGCATAGGCTGAAAGCACCTTTGATGCGTCACTGGAGTTTACAACGCCGTCACCGTCTGCGTCACCGAGAAGAAATTCAACGTATTCGCCGAGACTTTCGAAGGTATAATTGAATTTTTCTGCATGGGCTTGGGCGGTGGAGTTATCGTAGCCGCAGATTATACCGTCGAAATATGTCAAATAATAGTCATCATAACAGTTAGAAATAGTATATGGACTGTCATAGATTTCACAGCCGGGATTTTCAATTGTTATTGACGCAAGCGAATCACAGGAATAGAATGCTTCAGTACCAATACTTACAACACTGTCGGGAATTGTTATTGACGTTAAGGCACTACAATCACAAAATGCATATCCTTCAATACTTGTAATACTGTCAGGAAGCGTTATTGATGTCAGGGAAGTACATTTTTCAAAGGCACCCTCTTTGATAACAGTAACGCCATCCCGGATTACAACCGATGTCAGAGAAGTACAGCCAACAAACATCCCCTTTTCAATAGCAGTAACACTGCCAGGAATTATTATTGATGTTAATGACTCACATTCGCTGAATGCTTTAGCACCGATACTTGTAACACTATCAGGAAGAATTACAGTTGTAAGCAGTTCACTACCTATAAATACAGCTTCACCAATGTTCGTAACACTATCGGGAATCGTCAGAGATGTAAGCGAATCACAATTGCCAAACGCACATTCACCAATACTTGTAACACTATCGGGAATCGTAACAGATATAAAATCGCAACCATCAAATGCAGCTACACCGATGCTTGTAACGGGAACGCCGTCAATTTCACTCGGAATCTCAACCTCTGTTGCCGATTCATTACAATCTGAAATTTCTATGTAATCTCCATAATTCTTATACCACATAGAATCGTAACTACCTTTAGTATACTCTTCCTCCGCAAAAACCGCAGAATCATTAATATAAGCATTATTAAAAGGCATAGCACCGCACATAAGCGTAAGCACAGCCGCCGCAATTTTCTTTAATCTCATAAATATACACTCCTTTTCGGGACGTCGAGGACGCAGTCCCCTGCAATAACAGTATAATTATACCAGATCCGTCAGACTTTTTCAATATTCCTGCACATTTTATGTATTTCCCATTAACCGAATTAAAAAATACGCATATTGTTCAAAAGGTCACTCTTAAACAGAGTGACCTGTGTATTAGAAAAGCTTATTCAATCGTCACAGGCTTTTCTGCACCGATTATTCCAATATAGCTTTCACCGATATTCAGTTCAAGCTCATTTCCGTCCGCACCAAAAAGCTCAATCGGCGAGCTTTCGGTCTTTTTCTTCCATGTAATCTTCTGACCGCCGCCCATTGTGAAGTAGTAGCCGCTTCCGCCGTCAAGTGCAACGTCCATGAGATAACCGTCCGCACGGGGATGAATATCACTCTGAAGCACGATTACATTTTCAAAGGACAGAACATTGCCTGTCTTTCCGTCAATGTGATTCTTGCCCGAATGAAGCTTATTGTAAGCACCCTCACGCTCATTATATTTAAATGTACTGTAATAGAAATCCGAGAACTTAACCTCAACCTCCGAAGCTGTCATTTCCGCAGGCACATAATCCTCCTGTGAAAACTCAAACAGCGTGCCCTTATAGAAATCGCTTACGTCTGTACGGAAGCCTTTTTCCTCGATTTTTGCAGGAAGCTCAGAGCCTTTCAGATAACCCGTATGCTCAGAATCGTACTTTCCCACACGCTCAGGGTCACGGTAAAACATGGTTTTCTCATAGCCGCCGTCAATATGGTCTATTTTCGTTCTTTCGAGAGTTTCAAGCGCAATGGTCTGGTCTGAACCCCAGTGACAGTAAATTGCGTCCATACCGAGGCTCAGAAGCGGATAGTAGTAACGGCAGCTTCTCACGGAACAAACATCGGGCACTGCGGTATAGTCCGCATAAACCGCCATAAGACGTGTTATTCCACCCTCAACAGGCACTTCAAATATAATGTCAGCCTGTTCAACCCCGTATTGAGGAAGTGCGTCCTTGAGGTTGTTGACCATAACAGAAACAGGTCTTTTGCCGTCTGCCGACTCGTTGTAGCCGCTTTCACCCGTAAGAGGATTTATTCCCTTGATTGATTTATCTGTAGATGCTTCCGTAGGAGTCTCTGTAGGTGCCTGCGTTGCCGCACGGGTAGTCTCGGCAGGACGCTCTGAAAGAGGCTCACTTTTTTTATTGCAGCCTGCCGCACCCGCCATAAGTGCCAGCACCGCCGCAAGACAATATAACTTTTTAAACATAACAAATACCTTTCCTGAGAACCGAATAAAACTCCACAGCTCCCGGTAAATTTTCGGCAGAATTATCTGCCGCTCCACACATACTTATCATTTGCAGACTTTTATACAGTATACTACATAATTATTAACTATGTGTGTATTTTTCTTGTATTTTCTGTGTTTTTAAACATTATTTTTTACCATTTATCCACTTCAGATGACTCCACTCGGTAAACTGTATCGGTCTAATTATTCAATTTGTATAATTTAGGGAAAATTTTATGAAAACTCTTGCAATTAACAAAAGTTTATGATATTATTATGGTACTATCGATTTTATGGTTATTTTTACTTAAATAATCATAAATTAATCTGAATTAATTTTCATCTAATTAAGGGAGGAATTAAATGAAAAAGAAAAAAATTACAGCGGTCGCCTGTACTCTGCTCACTGCTGCCGTCACTGCTTCGGCTTCGGTTTCTGCTCTGCCTGTTATCAATGCAGAAAGTGAAGCTGCTGTCAGGTATGAATTCGAAGACGGTGCCAACGTGGGCGGAAAGCTTTACGATGAGGGCTGGACAGGCAATTCCGCCGAAGACGGTACAGGTGTGGATTACGACCTGACCAATGCTTCGGGAGGAATATCCTACCTCGACCAGAAGGGTACGAAGGTCAGCGTCGATGTCACCGTTGAAGAAGCGGGACTGTATGAACTGACTATCTGCTACTGTCAGCCCTTCGACACCAACAAGAAGGTTCAGTACCTCAACGTAAACGGAGTAAATCAGGGTGAGACAACATTTGTTTTCAACACCACCTTTGAGGAAGTCTCCGCAGGTCTTGTTATGCTTCAGAAAGGCAAAAACACCATCGAATTCGAAGCTTACTGGGGCTACACATTCTTCGACTACCTTACTATTGCCCCAGCACCAGAAAGCGTTACTTCACTTTCACCGACAAGAACGCTCTCAAACCCCAATGCTTCCGAAACAACCAAGCGTCTTTACAACTACCTGTGCGACGTCTACGGAAAGCATATTCTTTCGGGTCAGCAGGAATACTGCGGCTCTCATAACTACAACTCATGGAATGACCCCGACACCTATATTAAGGATAATGAGGCGGAATTCCAGTACATTCTCGAACAGACAGGTGAACAGCCTGCTATTCGAGGTATCGACTTCCTCGCATACAACACCACTTCGGACTGGCGTGATGACGCACCTGAAAGATGTATCGAGTGGGTTAATGAGTACAACGGAATCGCTACCGTAAGCTGGCACTGGAACGTTCCCACAGAAGAAGGAAGCACCGAAACTGCTTTCTACGTTGAATCCGCAAGTGCAACCTACACTACATTCAGTATCACCAACGCACTTACCGAAGGTACATGGGAAAATGACGTTCTTATGGCTGATATTGAGCTTATCGCAGGAGAACTCCAGAAGCTCGAAGATGCCGATGTGCCTATCCTCTGGAGACCTCTTCACGAGGCTGAGGGTGCATGGTTCTGGTGGGGTGCGGAAGGTCCCGAAGCTTGCAAGGCGCTTTACCGTCTCCTTTATGACCAGCTTACCAACGTTTACGGTCTCGACAATCTTATCTGGACATGGACCGGCTACACAACCCCGAATTCTCCGGCATGGTATCCGGGCGATGACGTGGTTGACCTTGTAGGCTACGATAAGTATAACGCTAAGGACGGTCTGCCCAATCTCAGCTCGATTTCTTCAACCTTCTACAGCCTCGTTCAGAGTACAGACGGTGAAAAAATGGTTGCAATGACCGAAAACGATACCATTCCTTCACTTGAAAATCTTCTGGCTGACAAGGCAGCATGGCTTTACTTCTGCCCTTGGTACATGAACTACCTCACAAGCGAGCAGAATAATCCCGTAGATAATCTCGTGGAAATCTATCAGAGTGAATACTGCATTACCCTTGACGAGCTTCCCGACCTTAAGTCCTATCCCATTACAGAGGGCGAAACAAAGCCTACCGATGAGGACACAACAAACGGAAATGACGATATACTTTACGGTGACACAAACCTTAACGGTGACATCGAAATTGCAGACGCAATCGCTGTTATGTCACACGTTACAAATCCTGAAGCTTATCCCCTCTCCGCTAAATCAGCCGAAGCTGCTGACGTTTATCAGCACGGAGACGGTATAGGCATCACAGACGCCGTTGAAATTCAGAAATACATCACTAAACTTATAAAAGATTTCGATATTTAAGGAGGATAATTATGAAAACACCAAAAAAGCTGCTTGCAGCAGCATTATGTGCGGCAACTGCCGTATGCTCAGCAACAGCTCCCTTACAGACTGTAACCGCAGCCTCAGAGCTTGAAACTTCGCTTGCAAATGACTCAGGGCTCGAGTTTGACTTTGCCCGTGCACTCCAGTACTCAATTTATTTCTACGATGCAAATATGTGCGGTACCGACGTTGACGAAAACAATCGTTATACATGGAGAGGCGACTGCCATACCTACGATTCACAGGTTCCCATGAAGCCTATGGCAGACAGCAAAAGCTCAGGAACAAACCTTACTCAGTCCTTCATTGACGCAAACAAGGACGCTCTTGATCCCGATGGCGACGGATATATTGACGTTGCCGGCGGCTTCCACGATGCAGGCGACCACGTTAAGTTCGGTATGCCCGAAAACTATGCTGCCGCTACTCTCGGATGGGGTTACTACGAATTCCGTGACTCCTACGTGAAAACAGGTCAGGATGCCCATATTGAGACTATTCTCCGTTACTTCAATGATTATCTCATGAAGTGTACCTTCCGCGATGCTGACGGTACTGTTGTTGCTCATTGTTATCAGGTGGGCGAGGGCGGACTTGACCACTCTTACTGGAACTCCCCTGAGGTTGATACAATGGCAAGACCTGCATGGTTCCTTACTGCTGAGAATCCGCAGACAGACTACGTTGTTTCCGCTGCCGGCTCTCTTGCGCTCAATTATCTCAATTTCAAGGATACCGACGCTGAATACGCTGAAAAGTGCCTTGACTATGCAAAAGCACTTATGGACTTCGCCATGACAAATGAGAAACAGCTTAGTATCAACGCAGAAGGTCCTATGGCATTCTACAACTCATCAAAATGGGAGGATGACTACTGCTGGGCTGCTGCATGGATGTTCATTGCTACAGATGATGTAAAATACCTTGAGGATGCAGTAAACTATATTGACTATTATGCTCCCTCAGGCTACTGCTATAACTGGAACGATATGTGGGCAGGTGCAATTTCAATGTGGGGTGTTATCAATCAGGAATATCCCGACCTTGACGTTATAAATATGCTCAGAAAGGCTCTCGGCAAAACAGAATATGAATTTGACGATTTCTGGGATCAGGTTGAAAGATGTCTCCCGACATGGCGTGCTCTTGAATCTCCCGGAGGCTATGCTTTCCTCAGTACATGGGGTTCTGCAAGATATAATACAGCTATGCAGCTTATCGGTATGATTTATGATAAGTATACAAACAACGGTAAGCCCGGCGAATTCAGTAACTGGGCAAAGGGACAGATGGAATATATCATGGGCGATAATCCTCTCGGACGCTCCTATATCGTAGGATATAACGAGAATTCCGTTAAGTTCCCTCACCACCGTGCGGCTTCAGGACTTACAAAGTGTGAAGACCCCGATGAGCACCGCTATGTTCTCTACGGTGCACTTGCAGGCGGTCCGGACGGCAACGACCAGCATAATGATACAACTGCTGACTGGATTTACAATGAGGTTACTATCGACTACAATGCTGCTTTCGTAGGTGCCTGTGCAGGTCTCTATGAGTACTTCGGCACTGAGGATATGAAGCCTACTACCGACTTCCCTCCTGTTCCCTCCTACAGCTCGGACGGTAACGGCGGCGGAAACGGCTACTGGGTTGAGGCTTGCGGTATCGATGACCTCAACGCTGACGGCGCTGGCGTAACTAAGGTTTCCTTCATGGTTATGACCGATGCAACAAAGATTCTTGATAATACCACTGTACGTTACTACTACAGCGGAAAAGGCATGTCAAATCCTATGGGCGTAACTGCTTCAAAGCTCTATGACCAGTCCTCAGCAGAGGCTGATACAGCAGGTGCTTCAATCAGCGGTCCTCATAAATACGACAAGCTTGCAGATACCTACTACTTCGACTTCACCTGGAGCGACTACAATATCGCAAACTCAGGCAAGAAATATCAGTTCACCATTGGTCTTTACTACGGTGATAAATGGAATCCGGACGATGACTGGAGCTATGACGGTCTTACAATGTACACTGAGGACAATGCGTTCTTCGGCACAGGCAATGAGGTAAAGACTGAGAATATCTGTGTTTACTCCGACGGCGTACTTATCGGCGGTATTGAGCCCGACGGCACAACTGTTGCTCCTCCTGTGGAGACAACAACAGTTCCTTCAACTACTCAGCCTGCTACTCAGCCTGCTACAACTCCCGACAATATCATTTGGGGCGACGCTAATACAACAGGCGATGTTGAGGTTGCTGACGCAATCGCTATCATGGCTTATGCTACAAACGATCAGCTTTTCCCCCTCGATGAAACTCAGCTTCTCTGTGCGGACGTTTATCAGCATGGCGACGGCGTAAGCATTACGGATGCGGTTTCCGTTCAGAAGTATATCACAAGAATTATTGGTGAGCTTCCTGAATCCTATATGTAATACTAATCTTAAAGGTCACTCTTTTCTAAGGGTGACCTTTTTGTGCGCTATGGCTAAAAATCCAAGCAGAATTTGTAATAAATGCAGAAGTTTTGCAAAATCATTGAATTTAAGCATGTATTTTGGTATAATTATACCGTATTATTAAGGGGACTGCGTTTAAATGTCCCGAAAAGGAGAGGATAATTATGCGATTAAAGAAAATTACGGCGGCTGTGCTTTCGCTTATGTGCGGTATTTTGCCGTTAAATAATGTGGCAGTAAACGCTTCTGTAGTTTATGCGGAAGTTTCTGCGGTTGCTGCCGGTCCACAGGAAGATGGCAGCTTCGTAATGCCTGACGGCACGGTTTATACTGCTGAGCAAATCGCTTCTGCTAAAACAAAGCCCACAATCTCTGCTACACAGACTGTTTACACAATGGAAGAAATAGACGCTATGGGCGGCATTGTTCCTGTAACAATTTCTGTGTCGGGTGCTGATATGAAGTGGTGTTTATCCAATATGCACCTCTATTATGATGCTGCACTTACACCTGTTACTAATGTATTAGGTTATCCTGAAAGCACATGGGGCGAGGCAGCTACATATCTTTCTTGCGTAAATTCTGTGGAAGAAGGAAGTATACTCACGGCAACAGCCGCTAATGAGAACTACGGTTTTGACGGCGATATTGTTACATACAACTTCCAACTTCCTGAGGATTATGCTCCCGGAGATGTCTATAGTCTTGATTTAAGATATGTTTCAGGTGATATTTTTACAAATAACATCAAGGATGAGGCAGGAATGCTTATGCAGGCTTACGCTCTCTCAAACATGGAAGATGGTTACATCGAAATATCTGATAATGAAACTGATTACACAAAAATGAAAGCAGGAAACATCTACGAGGGTTACATATCCGACGGTTCAGAGAATTGGTATCAATTCACTTCAACAACATCAGGTTCATATATATTTGAATCAACCGGAAGTTTAGATGCCAAAGGTTATTTATACAAAACGTATAGTACAACGACATCTTCAAGCTATATAACCTACGATGATGATAGCGGTGAGGGTAATAATTTCCTGATTGATTATTATATGGACGCAGAAGAAACGGTATATCTGAAGGTAACAGGCTACAGCAGTGAAAGCGGAAACTATTTGGTTTCGGTTAATCCGAAGGAAGAGGATCCTTACAGCGGAACATGCGGTGATAATCTGACTTGGACATTAAAAGATGGAATACTGACTATTTCCGGCACGGGAGATATGACGGATTATAGTTATTCTAATAGTCCATGGTATATTTATAAAGATTTGATAACAAACGTTGTAATTGAAGATGGTGTAACCAGTATCGGCGAGCGTGCGTTTTATGGCTGTTATTATATAACAACGGTAACGATTTCTGATAGTGTAACGAGTATCGGTAATATTGCGTTTGCTTATTGTAATGCATTATCATCGGTAACGCTTCCTCATAGTGTACTGCTTATCGGTGACTCAGCATTTTTTGATTGCAGTATGTTAACGTCTATTACTATTGAAAATCCCGAATGTGAAATATTTGATTCCGAATATACTGTTGTAAACGGATTTGATGATTATAATAACAGTGTTTATGATGGCATAATCTACGGCTATACAAATTCAACAGCACAGGCTTATGCTGAAAAATACGGAAGAACCTTTGTAAGTCTCGGCGAAGCAACAATTACAACTACTACAACCACCACTACAACTTCAACTACGACTACTACAACTGATGAAATAACAACAGAACCAATCACAACAACTACAGAAGCTCCTGTTACTAATGAACCGCCTTCTGAATATCCTTTTGAGGGGACTTATGGAGCTTTCACATATATGAATTATGGCGATTACATTGAGATAACAGGATTTGACTATTCAATCAATGAAGTTGAAATTCCCGCAGAAATTGAGGGTATAAAGGTTACAAGTATCGGAACCGATGCATTTTCATACGGTAATTTTATTACATCAATAGTAATTCCAGATAGTGTAACGAGAATCGGTAACTTTGCGTTTGCTGATTGTATTCGTTTAAAATCAATTGAAATCCCTGACAGTGTAACATATATCGGAACCGGAGCATTCAGATTCTGTATAGCTCTTGAAAATATTATTCTCCCCGACGGAATGAACAGTATCGAAGCGGAAACCTTCATCGACTGTGATGCTCTGAAATCAATTACAATAAACAACCCCGACTGCGAAATCTATGATTTGGATACAACAATCAGTAAAACCGCTGTAATATACGGTTACACAGATTCTACAGCACAAGCTTATGCAGAAAAATATGGAAGAAGATTTATTGCACTCGATACACCTGTTACAACTACTACAACCACCACTACAACAACTACTACCACCACTGCTCCCGTCACAGTAAAGCCCGAAGTCCCCACCGAGCCTGCAATGGTTCTCGGCGACACCGACGGCGACGGCGTAATAAACTCATCCGACGCATCAAACGTTCTCACCGCATACGCTTTAATCGCAACAGGCGGAGATAGTCCGCTTACAGAAGAGCAGATGAAAGCCGCTGACGTAAACAAGGACGGTGCGGTTGATTCCTCAGACGCATCATCAATCCTCGCATACTATGCATACACCGCAACAGGCGGAACAAAAACTCTCGAGGAATTCCTCGCATAACGATAAAAACGGCAGACACCATAACGATGTCTGCCGTATTTTTGTGGCAACACCACACATAGCTTGTGCAAAAGATGCAAGCAGATTTCGTGCAGGCTTTGTGCGATGTTTGCCATAAATTTACTGAACTGAGAAGAGAAGCTTTGAGTATGACGGAAGAGGCCATACATTTTCAGCAACATTCGGTTCAGTTTCGTCAACGTATGTTCTGAGTTTCTGCATCTGAGCGAAAACCTCATCTCTGTAGAAGCGTGCGGTTTCAAGACCTTCAGGCATCGCCTGAGCAGCGTTCACCTTTTCTTCAAGTGAAGCGGTTTCTTTGTAGATACCAGCGGTAAGGTCAGATAACTTTCCTGCCATTTCTTTTTCAACAGCGGAGGAAATACCGATTGTTTCCTTAGAAATTGCGGCATCACACAGACTCTTTGTATAGCCTACGCATGCAGGAATGATTTTCTTCTTTGCCATAGAAATCATAGTGAGAGCCTCGATATTGATAACCTTACTGTAGTTTTCAAGGAGAATTTCGGTTCTTGAACGGATTTCAGCTTCGGAATAAACCCTGAACTTCTCGAACATTGCTACATATTCGGGACGTGTATATTCAGCAAGTGCGTCAACAGCTGAAACAAGGTTCGGAAGCTTTCTCACGTTCACAGCCTCTTCAATCCACTCATCAGCATAGCCGTTTCCATTGAAGATAATCTGCTTGTGCTCCTTGATTGTCTTGACGAGAAGTGCCTTTAAATCCTTCTTGAAGTCGGTGGACTTTTCAAGCTCATCGGCAAATTCACAAAGCTCCTGAGCAACGATTGTATTTATAATTGTATTGGTGCAGGAAATCGAATCAGCCGAACCGAGCATTCTGAACTCAAACTTGTTTCCTGTGAAAGCAAACGGTGAGGTTCTGTTTCTGTCTGTGGTATCCTTCGGGA
>SVNJ01000060.1 GCA_015066955.1 Ruminococcus sp.
ACTCTGTGAGTGCTGACATGCTGTCTGCGGAGTATGTGATTTTTGGTGTTACTACTGTACCTGTTCCATTTTCGTCATATACTGTAGCCTTAATTGACTCAGGGTTAAGAGTTACTGCAAACGCAGAGTCTCTGTACTCACCCGAAACAAGACCATAGTCATTAAGAACAGGAAGTCTGTCAATGATTACAAACTGTTCAAGCGGGTTATCCTTATCGTTGTTTCTTACATTTAAAGTATAGTAAACAAGCTCACCCTGTAATCCCTGAATATAGTTTGTAGCTGTGCCTTCAGCAAGACCTGCATTAAGTCCGCCGAATGCTGTACTGAGAGTTGTACCGTTGAGAGTACTCTCAGGAATAAGGTCACCAAAGCCGACATTCTTATCCGTAACGATATTGGGAAGATTGCTTCCGTATCCGCTGATTGATGCTTCAAGCTCATCTGTAACAAATATTGCCTTATAAGAATCGGTATCAATACCGCCTATCTGATGTGAGGCACTTGCCCAGAGAGTCTTTTCGCCCTTATTTTCGCCTGCAACAACAAGTTCATCAGAGAAGCCCTGATCAAACTTTACAGAAACTTCGTTGACTGCCTTGCCAGCGTCAGCGATATAGTATATCTCGCCGTCTATTTCAGTTTCAGCAGCCGATGAAGTAATGAACTTAATCTGAACACACTGGTTAGCATTGAGATTCATTTCATCTGTTGCTGTGAATGTGATATTGCCTGCTGTGGGAGCTGTTACTGTCTCGCCGTCAACCGTAGGAGTAATCTCACCTGTACGGCCTGATACTGCTGTAAGAATTCCATCCTCAGCAACATTGTAAATCTGCCATGTTGCGTACATATCAGGATAAGCACTCTGACCATAGTACTTGAAGCCTTCGGTCATAACATCAGTAATCGTGTAACCGGAAAGTGTGTCAACCTCTTCCTCGCCGCCTGCAGCATACTTTGCACTGCCGTCGCCGTTGTATACACTTACTGTCCACTCAACGCCGGGTGCTGAATCAACGTCAGTTACTTCAAGATAATCAACAGAGTCGCCGTCTTTCTTAACGCCTGGTGCGATTGATTTTTCCTTGAGTGTAAGAACAGCATCATTTTCCTCTGTAGTGATAATCTTTGCACTCTGAGGTGTACCATAGTTAAGATACATTTCTGCATAAGCAGTGTTTACAAAGCTCTCGTAAACAGCCTCGCCTGCTTCCTGAGATGCAATTATGTCATTAATTGCATTTTCATTAAGTCTGAGCTTATATACTATTGCGATACGCTTTTCATTAAGTTCAGCATTTTTTACGACAAACGAAACCGTACCATCATTATTATAAACGACATCGCAATCAAGTTCAAGAGATTCATATTGTTTATCCTGACCATATTCAGAGCTTGTACATATTTCAGTTTCTATCGTAACGCTATTGATTTCATTCAAAAATTTCATCGATGGATCTGAAATCTGGTCAACTGTTGAATAATTTGGTACATAACTTGATGATGGATATGCATGAACAGAGCCTTCAACTATCTCCATTCCATTTGGTACAGCATCATTAATAACATAAGTATACTCACTGCCAAAAGGAACTTTATTAGCACTACCCATAGAGTTATCAAGTACAAGAACATACTGATATTCTGTGCTGAGGTCTCCTGCTGAAAGGCCTTCGGATAATGTTTCCGTCAGATTTCCATCAGTTTCAAAGCCGCTGTATTTACTTGTACTTATTTGGTTTGCCCATTCGGCCTTTATATTCTCCGGACCCGCCTTTGTCATCGACTTAGTAAGAATAGGAGCACCTGCAAGGAACTCAATTGAATCAGTAAATACTGAACCGCCTGAAAGATCATCTGCTTTGCCGTTATAGCTTGTCCATACTGTATTTTTACCACCGGTGAATTTATTACCGGTATTATAGTTATAAGGTATAGCGTATGTAATAATCTGATAAGCAAAGGTTACAGAACCGCCGGATTCAAGAACTGTTCTGTCAGAATTAATTCCAACAGTAAATCCATTTTTAGTCTGTGCACCGCCCTGTGCTGTCCAATCATTTGCTATTATAGTCATTACAGCATCATAAGATTTTGACAAATCATATTCCGAAGTACTTGAATCGCCCCACTGATCAATATGAGCAGTATAAGTATCGCCCTTAGATATGACATCGCTTCCATTTACATCTGCAACATATACTGCAAATGGGAATGTGCTGTCTGCATCTAATTTATGAACATTATACCATCCTTCAAAGATATCATATACATTAAGAGTATTCCAATCCTTCTGAGAAGTATTTGTAACTGTAATATAGTTTGTAATAACTGTTCCATAGTTAACATAGCCTGCTTCAAGATTGATTACATCTGCATCCATAGGATCAGGAACAGAATTTACACTTCCCTCAACCTTCGCAAACTTATCAACCTTCATGGCATTTTTGTCAACCACAGGAGTTGAAGCAGTTACATCTATAGTTTTACCCGCAATTTCTACTACAGCGTTGTTCTTAACCTCTGTAGGTGCACCGCCGTCCATGTTTGCAAGGCTCTCAAGCTTATAGGTTATTCTGAGAACCGCATTGCTGTTGCAGGTAAAGTCTGAAGAAGTTGTATAACTAAGTATATTTCCGCTGAGTGTATAGTCTGTAATCTCCTCAGCAGTACCGCCATCTGCAATAAGCTCAACCTTTGAAATACTCCAATACTCAATTGAGTAATCTGGAAGAGTATCAGTAAAGGAAATCGGGAATATAAGCTTATCTGAACCAGATGTAAGGTAATTTGACTTATCATATCTGATATCGTACTGTATTGTACCACCTGAAACATCTACAGAATTACTTGTTGTTCCGTCATCGTTAAGTACTGTCGCATTCTTTGAAGCATTACCAGCATCGTATGTAGTCTTATAGATTGAAGCGGATGATTCACCCGACTTGCCGTCATAAGACCAGCCTGCAGTATTCGTAAGAGTACTTCCTGTATCGATGCACTTACCTCTGAGGAGTATCGTTACAGAGGAATTAGCGTTAAGAACGTCAATTGTATAGCTTCCATTCCAGTCGCTCCATGTTGCACCGTCATCAATACTATACTGTACGTCTGAGAACATTGAAGCGTCAATTGTATCGGTAACAACAACATTCGCAGCATTAAGAGTACCTGTATTGCTTACAACAATCTTGAAGAGATTCTCAACAGCCGCTGAACCGCCATCAAGGTATGTTCCCTTAAGAGCACTCTTCCATATTCCGATATTTGCACTGAGAGGCTGATAATTGATTGTACCTGTATAGGTATTTCCGTCAACAGTCGCTGTATTCTTCAATGCAGCAGATTCACCATCCTCAACTGTACCCGGATTAACAGTAATCTTAATCTGAGCAGTCTTTCCGGGAGCAATCTCGGGAATGGTATATCCGTCGGAATATTTGTCTGTGATATCTGTCTCTGTTCCGTTGTAGGAAAGAGTTACCTTTTCAACAGTTCCTTCGGGAGTATCTGAAACAGCAACATCTGTTGCAGAACCTGTACCTGTATTTGATACATTGATTACCCACACAATCTTCTGATTATTTGCTTCGCCCACATTAACTTCATTATACGAGCCCTGCTGAGTTGTTCCGTTGAGAACATAACCCGATTTTGAAGCATTTATAATCGGAGTTGCTTTACTTACAGTTATTTCCGAAGAAGAAGCATTTTTAGCTTCAGTCTCAGCAGAATCAGTTTCAGCTGTGTTTGTAAATTTGCCAGTTTCAGTGGCTGTTGTAGTAACCACAAGAACAACTGTAACCGCCTGTCCTGGACTGAGCGACTTTCCTGTGAAGAGAGTCTGAGCAGTGGAGATATCCTTGCCGTCAAGAGATGTATCGACTGTACCGTCGATAGTCATCGACTTGATTACAGCAGTTCCCGTGAAGCCGCTGAGTACATCAGTGAGGGATACACCTGTAAGGTCGGTTGTTCCGTTGTTGCTGACTGTAATTCTGTAGGTCACATCAGTCGCTGTACCCATGAGGAGCGAATTAGTACTTGCGGACTTTGTAATTCCGATATCGCTAACCGGCACCTTTACAGGAACATAAGCTGTTGAAGAATAGCCTGCATCATTTTTAACTGTATTGGAAAGACTTGTATCTGATTTGATGGAATCACTGATTTTATAGGTAACAAGCACACCAACTGTGCTTCCTGCGGGTACATTATTAAATGTAAATGTTGTACCGTCACCGCTTGCAGTGGAAACTGCACTATCAGACCACTCTTCCCACTTTACATATGAGAGATTGGAATCTGGATTCTCTGTGAGTGTTACATCGCCTGCCTTACCTCCGGAATTCTTGGTTGTGAGGAGGAATGTTACCTCATCATCAGGCATGAAATATCCCTTACTTGAATAAGTCTCGGAGTCTGCAGAGCTGATCGACTTTCCTATAGTTGAGAAGTCGGGCTTTGTAGCCTTTATAGTTGCCTGAACAGAAGAATCACTGAGGTCAATCTCATAGCCCTTGCTTCCGTAAAATGAAGCCTTACCGCCAAGAGTATTTTTCAGTGTACCTGTCTCAAAATCACTTGCTGTAATATTCAGACAATTGAGTTTGAGTGTTGCTGTGGCATTATAAGCGTCCATTTCCGCATAAGGCTTATTGTCCTTTCCGCTGAGGTATGCACTTGAAGCTGTCCATGTTACGGTCGCCTTGTTCGCCGAAAAATCCGTAACTTTCAGACCTTCAGCACCGGGAATACTTAATGCAGACTGAAGAGCTTCACGGCTTTTGAATTCCATTCCGGATGAAAGCTCAATAGTATCTGTAAACTGTATTCCTGTTGCCCATAATTCGCCTGTTCCGTCAGCAACGTAATTAGGCTTTGCAGAAAGTGAATACTGTATCTCTCCCGACTCAAAGTCGGCACTGGATATCTCAGTTTTGTTTTCGGTCTTGCCAAGTCCCCATGCAAGTTTTGCATTCGGTGTTATTGAACCCGAAAGCGAAGCAAAGGTGAACGTATTAGTAAGCTTGACCGTTGCGGGATTTCCGCCTTCAGTAGTACCATTGGCAAATCTGGCACTAAGCTGAATAGTTTTGGTTGAACCATTATTAATACTGAAAGTAATGGTACGTTTGCCTGTTTTCTCATCATAATTGAGCGTATAGCCATTGTACTTGGCACCATTGTAAAAACCATTATTCTTAAAATTTGTCAGCAAAAGATTATTGTCCGTAATCTCAAGCGTATAAGTGGTTTTTCCGCCGCCCATCATCTGGAAAACGTTACTTCCGCTTATGGTGATGACTATACTGAAAGGGTCACCTGAATCGACATTTGTAATGACCTTTCCTGCGTCATCCTTGAATTTTATGGAAGCATTGGTTATTGTGTTGGGACTTACGATAGGAGCACCCCAGCCCCACCAGAACGCACCTGCCTTAAGTGCGTTGGAAGGCACACACAATATCGCTACCATAAATGCAAGGAAAAAGCTGGTTATACGTTTAAATATGCTTTTCTTTGCAGTCATCGCTTTGTGTTTGTCTTTCATAAATTCCGCCGTGTGTCCCGGCAATCAATCCTCCTTTTCAAACGACACATATCGTTGTTTTTCACTTCTGTAATCAGAATCACCACACTCCTTTATACTATTTGTAATAATTTACTGTATATAAGCTGATTGTATAAAACTGCCAAAACAGCACAGTAAACCTATAATATATTATACCATTTTGGCCAAATAATGTCAATGTTGACTTATTACCAAATCTTTCTCCATATTTTGTCTATATGTGCTAATCAATATTTTCGCCAAAATTAGTACAGAGAGGATAAAACACAACAACGCATCTGTGCACGAATCACAGATGCGTTGTTTCAGTAAAGAATTGTACAAATAGTTTTATTCCGAAAGCTCAAACGTATATTCATGAATTATTCCGTCGCCGTTTTTGCTTATCCATATTACAGTAATCTCGGAAGGATTCGTGTTGGAGCAGATAAATGTATGCATACCGTCACCGTAATCAGGCTGACTGTACATCGGAATAAACGGAATTTTTTCACCGTTTTCGTCAACACAATAGGTTTCAATTGTACCGTATCCCGTAGGATAATCAGTGCCGATTATAATTGAATCAGGTGTAATTTCATAAATTTTCGCCTTGAAGCCATTATCCGATACAGAAATGTCTGTTTCTTCAGTGAGTGAAGTATCGGGAATAATATCAACAGAAAGCTCCAATGGATTTTCAAGCCTGTCAATAGAATCATGATCATACCATTCTTCAAGACCAACAGTGTTATAGAGCTTGATATTTGCTGTTGTTGCCTTTGTCAGCTTGTTATGATCCTTGAACGTAACCTTTATGCTTCCTGTGAAATCATTTTCCGCACCTTCATCAAGCAGAAGGAGGCTGTCAAAACGAATGCAGTCACCATATTTAAGGTCGCTGGTATATTTTACCCCGTCTATGATAAGCTCAGTACCTAAGCCGATATAGCTTACCCCATCGGGATTTCCGTCAGTAAGCGAACCTGTGATACCGATAACAAGGTTTCTGCCGTCACAGTAAACGCTCTCAACATCTACCTGAAGTCCGCTGAGCTTTATTGTTTCTTCCTTCACCGCTTCGTCAGCAGGCTGAGCGTGTTCTGCAATATTTCCATAGTTGTCGTTATCGTATTTCATATCGAGGTTAGGGATTTCTCTTCCGTCCTCAAGTACAGTGGTTTTCTCCTTGTTCGCCTTAAGCTTTTCAAAAACTCCGTATTGCTTTGCTGCAATTGCAGCAGTACTTCCGAATGCAACAACGGCTGCCGCAGCGATGCTTATAAATACTTTTTTGTTGATTTTATGCTTAATCTTTCTTGTTCTTTTACTCATATTCAAAACCTCTTCTCTGCACCTTTCACTTATTTCCAAGCGGTCGGTTACTTTTTTATAATCGTTCATATTCATAAATCCAGCTCCTCTCCGAGTTTTGTTTTCAGCATTTTTCTTGCACGGTAAAGCTGTGTCTGTACCGCAGTTTCGCTCTTTTTTACTATGCCGCTGATTTCCTTTACCGAATAGCCCTCGTAATAGCAGAGATGAACTGCGATTCTGTATTTCGGAGGAAGCTCCATAACGGCATTATAAACGGCACTTTCCTCAGTAGTTTCATATACAACGCTTTCCTCTTCCAGAGGAACGGTATACTTGTACCGAAAGGATTTCAGTAAATCCCTGCAGCGGTTTACAGTTACCCTCAGAAGCCACGCCTTTTCGTGGTTTTCATCGGCAAAAGACTTCGTATAGCCGAAACGTTTCAGAAAAACATCATGAGTAATGTCCTCCGCGTCTGCGGTATTTCTGCAAATTGAAA
This sequence comes from Ruminococcus sp., assembly GCA_015066955.1. Lineage (GTDB taxonomy): Bacteria > Bacillota > Clostridia > Oscillospirales > Ruminococcaceae > Ruminococcus. The sequence continues at coordinate 7,374 of SVNJ01000060.1, forward strand.
ATGCCGCTCTGTAAACTGTGTTTTTATATTTATCGTATACAACAGCCATTTCGTTGTCGTCCATCAGCTTCACTCCTTTCATTCGGTTTTGAAGCGCTTCTGTATAGTAAACGATTGAGAACAGGAAAATATCACAAAAAACAGATTTTTTATTCTTATAACATATAACAAAAACTCTGTTTGCATTCGTCACAAACAGAGTTTTCATTTTTACTGTAAATATTCAGAAATTGTTCCGCTTCCGCCTGTTGCGATATATGCATAATACGCAAGGATATTAGAAGCATCAACTGCATCAACTGCGTTATCACAATTTACATCAGCCGCAGTTATCATCTCATCAGTGAAGCCCATGGAATTCGAATGTCCTTACATGACGCAGGAACGTCTTGCAGAACTGTGGACGAATATACGAAAACTGAAATGGAGACCGTCACAGGTTTATGAGAGGATAGCAGACCCCCGACGTGATATCGGTGATATGTTTTATTATGCTACAACCGATAAAAACTGCAGTATACCAATAACATCACAGGTATTTAATTTCGACGGTGGTTTATAGAAAGCTTTCCCTCAACCTTGACATTTGCACTTGCCGTCGCAGGCTCAGAAACATCTGAAAACTTTGGTAAGCTTCCCCACTTATTTTCAAACCCAAAGCCGCTCTTCTGTTTTAATTCAAATGAAAGCGATATTTCGGCAGCTGCCGTTAACTCAACTGTGGGCTTAATACCTACATTTACACCAATAGGCGTAGTAAGATTGAACTCACCAAGAGGTATTTCCTTTTTGATTGCACCCGTTATCTTTGCAGAAAGAGTAAATGTATTTTCAGTACCGAATTCCAGATACTGACGTGTAAGTGAAAGATAATATTTCACATAGATTTTGAAGTTTATTGAAGCACTTCCCGTAATTGAGACGCTGAATGGACCTGATTCTTTTTCTATGAAATTAAGATCAAAGGTTCCGCCCTCCTGAACGTAACTTTCGCCCTCATAGGAATTTTTATTGCCGTTCAGAATATCGGAAACGCTTTCATCTTCCTCAACAAAGCCTGTATAGGTTACCCCCTCTTCAAGTCCTGTCGGAGAATAATCGCTTTCGGTTGCCTCATACTCGGTATCGATTTTTGCGTATTCAAAAACAGTCTCAAAAGAAGCTTCTCCACCTGTTATTGTAACTGTGTTTCCGTCGGATTCAATTGTACCTACAGCTGCAATCAGCACCTCCGTACTGTCTGCATTGTATGTAAATACATCTCCCGGCTGAAGCGACAGAAGCACCTCATCGGGGTTTTCAAAAACGTATACATCATTTACGTCATCAACAGAAACAAGTGTGTTTGTTTCCTCGCTGAGCATAATAACTGATTCGCTGAACACAACGAAGTTGTTTGTTTCGTCCTCGTCAAGATTAAGTACTCTTTCAGAATCGAAGTCATTAACGGTCATAGCAAGGAATTCCTGCATTTCCTGAGTGTACATCGATGACTCATACGCAATTGAAAGCGGACGAAGCGTTTCGCTCTCAAGAAGATATGCTCTGATAAGGTAGTATTCAGGCATTTCCTCAGTATCAAATGTTACGGATGCATCTCTTTCATCTGCACTTACCTCAGTTGTGCCCGAAGCAATAAGTCTTGAACCGTCCTCAGTGTATAATCCAACAACAAGAGAACAGTTCTTTTCAGCCACATACCTTACATTTACTGTATTCCCCTCAGTTTCGGCTGAAATAACTTTAGACAAGCATTCAGTAGTGGAATTTTCCGCCGACTGAATTTCCTCGCTCAGCATTGAACCGAACGAATTAGTTCCCTCAACTGTATAGCTGTCATTAACTAATGCCGAAGGTTCAGCTGTTGTCCCAGCATGAGCAGGAAATGACCCCACTAACGCTGTTCCTGTCATTACTGCCGAAATTACGGCTGACAGTATCTTTTTCATAGTTATACCCCCTGTAATATTTATATGTTTTTTTACAATTCCATTATATACTATAATAATGTACATGTCAATCCTTTTTCCTGTAAATTGGCAAAAAGCCCTAAAAAAATCAGTACTGCCACAACTGCAGTACTGATTTTTATCATACTTCTTTAAATTTAGAACGATACTGAACAGGCGAAACACAGGCATACTTTGCAAATGAACGTGAAAAATGCTCATAGCTCTGATATCCGCACATAAACGCAATTTCCTTTACAGAATAATCGGTTTCGAGAAGGAGCTGTTTTGCATATTGCATACGGCTGATAAACACATCATTCATACACGAAACACCGAACTTTTTCTTGTAAAGACGCTGAAAATGCGAAACAGATATACTGAGATTCTCCGCAATCTGAGGAATACTCCACTCAGTAGACGGATTTGCATAAATCTCTTTTTTAATTTTTTCAAGCTCTTCGCCGTAATAATTCTGATTATTTTTCTGATTCGGATTTATATGCTCGCTTATATGACACAGAATCGCTCTCATCAGATAATTCAGGGTTTCATTTTTCAGCGAAACATCAGAATTGAATACCTCTTCGCAAGCCGCTATCATCAGTGATACACTATTATTATACAGCTTTATGGGCTGATTGTAGACAAGCTTCAATGATTCAATAAATTCGTTATCCTCAATGCTTATGCTGAAACGAATCCAGTCATCAGCGTACTCTTCCCCGTCAGCATAAAGACAGTGCGGCAGACAGCTTTCCACAATAAACACCGTGTTTCCATCAACCCGATGCTCAGTCTCTCCCATTATAATCCTGCCTTTTGTGCGGACAAGAATTATCTGCAATCCGAAATGTCCATTAGGCCGTTCTATTGCAAAATCCTCAGCATGCTTCCAGTTCCATCCAAGCTGATAAATATGCATAATTCTCTCCTTTCTGCTTGTTGCAACATAATTTTAATTACAATCCGTATTATTTAGTTAAATTATACCAATCATGCAACAAAAAGTCAAGTATTTGATAGAAAAATTCATTGTAAATTATGAATTATCGGTGTTATAATAAAACCACAGATTAATCGTTAACAATTTCGAAATTAAACGGTAACATTGCATAAACTATTAACGCACATAAATTCAAAAGTCAATTATGTGCTGATTTGAAAGAGGGGAAATTATTATGAAGAAATTCAGACGTTTTTCATCAATGGCAGCTGCACTTATTATCAGCGCAGGCATGCTTCCTTCGGCATTACCTGTGGCTGAAACCGCTAACGCAGCTTACGGTGCAGGCGGAACGGGAAAAAACATCGTTGAGTATCTCGACAGAGGTATTTCAGCTATCAACACAGGCAGCGGTATGCTCGTAAGCTGGAGATACCTTGCAAATGACAGCGATACAGCTGAATTCAGACTTTATCGTGACAACAATCTTATCTATACAAGTAAATCAGGAGACGCTACCTGCTATCTTGATAAAAGCGGAAAAAGCAGTTCAAAGTACAGAGTAGACTATTTATCAGGCGGAAAGGTCGTATCCTCAGAAAACTGCAGCCTCATTTCCAATAAAAACTACTTTGACATTCCTCTTAATGCACCTACTGCTTCGGGCTGCACCTACAGTGCAAATGACTGTTCCTTCGGTGACGTTGACGGTGACGGACAGTATGAGATTTTTATGAAATGGGATCCTTCAAACCAGAAGGACAATTCACAGGAAGGCTACACAGGCAATGTTTATATCGACTGCTATACTCTCGAAGGAAAAAGACTCTGGAGAGTTGACTTAGGTAAAAACATCCGTGCAGGTGCTCATTATACACAGTTTCTCGTTGCAGACTTTGACTGCGACGGTAAAGCCGAAATGACTTGTAAGACTGCCGACGGTACTGTTGACGGTACGGGCAAGGTTATCGGTGATGCAAGCAAGGATTACCGCAATAATAAAGGCTACGTCCTTTCAGGTCCTGAGTACTACACACTTTTCGAGGGTGCTACAGGTAAAGCTCTCGATACTGTTGATTACGCCTTCCCGAGAGGAAAGGTAAGCGACTGGGGCGACAACTACGGAAACCGTGTAGATCGTTTTCTCGGTGCGGTTGTATACTGTGACGGTGTAAAACCAAGTGCAGTTTCAGTGAGAGGCTACTACACAAGAATGACTGCTGTTGCTTATGATGTAGTTAACAAAAAACTCGTTGTACGCTGGAAGCATGATTCAGGAAACAGTGCTTCGCTTGGTTATCACAACGGTAATCATAACTGTATGCCTGCCGATGTTGATAATGACGGTAAACAGGAGCTTGTACTCGGTTCAACATGTATTGACGATAACGGCAAGGTTCTCTGGTGCAACAATCAGGGACACGGCGACGCTATGCATCTCGGAGACTTCCTCCCTGACAGAGAAGGTCTTGAGCTGTGGATGTGCCATGAGGAAAAACCTTGGGGTGTATCGCTTATTGACGCTAAGACAGGTAAGAACATCTTCCATAAAAACCACTCTAAGGATACAGGAAGAGCATGCTGCGGCAATATCCTTGCAAGCAATCCGGGTGCTGAGTTCTGGGGTGCAACAGGCAACGACATTTTTGATGCAAGCGGAAAGACTATCGCTACAAACAAGCCTGCACAGAACTTCATGATTTACTGGGACGGCGTCCTTGAGCGTGAAATCCTTGACGGAACAAAAATCGACAAATATGTAAGCACAAGCAAGATTAACCGTCTCCTGACTGCTGACGGTTGTGCTTCAAATAACGGTTCAAAATCAAATCCGGGTCTGGCTGCT
>SVNJ01000061.1 GCA_015066955.1 Ruminococcus sp.
ATATACCGCATATTCTCAGAGGTTTTATACTTGATTTTTGCCTGCTCCTTTCGATAGTTTGCCCAGTCCTCTTTTTTCTTTTTCTTATCCCATTTTGTTACCTTAACCATAGTTCGTTTCACCTCTCAATCACTATAACATAAAAACGACCGTTCGTGTTGATTTCGGAACGAACGGTCAATATACGGAACGAATGGTAAATCAGGCGGTCTGCAAAGGTATCATTATCTCGGTAGCAAATATGCCCTCCTCGTTCTGTCGATTGACATAGCCGCCGTATTTCTTGGCAACCCTGTCAATTCTGAACAGACCGTAACCGTGTTCGCCTTCTTTCGTAGAAAGATACGAGCCTTTTTCCTTGCGAACTTTTCCTGCCGAGTTCTGCACCGAAAGATAAAGCTGACCTTTCAGCTTGCCGATATATACACGCATAAAGCGTTCTTCTTCGGGGAGTGTACCGCAGGCTTCAACTGCATTATCGAGCATATTTCCAAGCACCGAGCAAAGCTCCACATCGCTCATAGGGAGTGTTTCGGGAACATTCGCCTTGACGTTAAGCTGAACATTCATCTTCTCCGCAACATTAAGCTTGCTGTTTAAGATAGCGTCAGCCATAACATTACCCGTCTTGATTACGGTGTCAACGGTGTCGAGGTCATCGGCAAGTTCATTAAGGTAGTCGGAAAGCCCGTCATAATTTTCTTGTGAAAGCTGAATTTTCATATTGTTGATGTGGTTGCGGTAATCGTGCCGCCAGCCACGCACCTGACGATACATATTCTGAATTTCACGCACTTGCTTTTCGATAAGCTCGCTCTGAAAGCGTTCAATGCGGCGGTCTATCATATTGTAGAGGGTGCGGCGGAGCAGGAAGAATCCTACAACGCAGAATGCTGAAAATAAGATTATTGCACCGATGATGATTGCTGTTTTCATAACTTATCCTTTCGTATAGAACTGAATAAATTTTTCATTTGTATCTTTATTTAATCGCCTTGAAAGCGGAACACTCTCACCGTTATCAAGCACAATATCCGTCTTTCCGATACTCCTTACATACCGCAGATTTACAACATAAGAACGGTGACAGGAAATAAAGTCAGAACCAAGACTGCTGCTGAAATTACCGATACCTGTTTCACATATCAGAACTTGCTCTTTGGTGTGGATGTGAGTTTTCTTGCTCACAGCTTCACAGTACACAATCATATCAGGTGAAATGTGCAGTGTTTTATCTTCACATTTAATTGTAATTTCGTTTTCGGGAGTATGACGCTTTATGTAACGGTCAAGAACTGCAAACAGCTTTTGCTTGTCCACAGGCTTTAAAAGATAGTGCAAAGCCTCGACCTCGTAGCCATCATTCATATAATCAGAATAGCCTGTTATGAACACAATAGGGAGCGTATCACCATCTGAACGAAGTTTCTTCGCAAGCTCCATACCGTTGAGCTGTTTCATCTCAATATCAAGCAAGAGCAAGTCACAGGTCTTGTCAGGATAGCTGAAAAGAAAACTCTCTGCGCTTATGTATTCGTCTATGGTCAAAGCAAAAGGCTTATCCGCTGACCACTCGTTAAGCAGACGGCGGAGTTCCTTTATCTGATTTTCGTTATCATCACATATTGCCAATGTCAGCGGCATAGATTTCACCTCGATTTCGTACTTATAAAAATAGTATAACATAATTTGGTGGATAATTCAATACAGCATTGAAGCAAAACAAAAGCAGTACCGCAATTAAGCGATACTGCTCTGTTTGTTTTTACATTAGCCACCGATTGTCATAAACCGTTTGGGTTGAAAACTTCTCTATGGCTACCGCCCTTTTGTTCGGGGGCGGATTTTTTGTAAAGTTGCTCTTTTTTGCTTGAATTGTTAAAAGAAGTATTGAACGTAAAGTCGAAATATGATATAATCTAAATATCACAGCAGGGAGGTGCACATCGATGAAAATACTCGTGGTTGAGGACGATAAGGAGATAAATCGTCTTATACGTGACTGCCTCAGCGACAATGGCTATGAAACCATTTCTGCGGAAAACGGACTTGAAGCAGTTCGTATTGTACGTGAGGGAAATGACATATCTCTTGTGCTGCTTGACCTCATGCTTCCCTTTCAGAGCGGAGATACAGTCCTGCGGAAGGTAAGGGAGTTTTCGGATATTCCTGTTATAGTTGTGTCGGCGAAAAGCATGGTGCAGTCAAAGGTTGATGCTATACGCATGGGTGCAGATGATTATATCACAAAGCCCTTTGACCTTGACGAGCTTATTGTAAGAGTTGAGGCGGTACTGAGACGTGCGTTGAAAAGCGGGAATACCTCCGAAAAAGCGGAATGTCTGAGTTATAAAAATCTTGTGCTTGACAGAAAGAGTGCGTCGGCAGCAGTTAACGGAAAACCTCTTTCCCTGACAGTAAAGGAGTACGCAATACTTGAGCTTTTGCTTATGAATCCGAAAAAGCTTTTTTCAAAATCGAACCTTTTTGAAAGTGTGTGGAATGAGCCTTATTTCAATGAGGATACTACCGTAAAGGTTCATATGAGCAATATCCGCAGCAAGATAAAGAAGCTTGATCCCGACGAAGAATACATAGAAACGGTATGGGGAATGGGCTACAAGCTTTGTGCGGTATTGCCTTAACCTTTTCTTAACCTTTTTCTTTACCATTTCTTTACCATGCTGTTTTATAATAAAGACAAAAGGAAAGGGTGATACTATGTCAGTATTGAAAATGAGCAATGTCAGCAAAATTTACGGCAAAAAAGCTGTTGTTGACAATTTCAGCCTCAGTGTTGAAAAGGGACATATATGTGGTCTTATCGGACCTAACGGTGCAGGAAAAACCACAATAATGAAGATGATGGCAGGTCTTGCAGCTCCGAATAACGGAGAAATCAGCTTTTTCGGTGACAGCAGTAATCTTGACGCTGTACGCAGCAGAATATCCTTTATGCTTGAATCCCCTATTATCGATAAAAGCCTTAACGCAAAGGCTAATATGGAGTATGTTAGATACGTAAAGGGTGTTGCGGACAAAAAGAAGATTGGCGAGATACTTGAACTTGTAGGTCTGGGAAATGTAGGGAATAAAGCCGCAAGAAAGTTTTCGCTTGGTATGAGTCAGCGTCTCGGAATCGCTATGGCACTTCTTACAGAGCCTGAAATAATGGTGCTTGATGAGCCTGTAAACGGACTTGACCCTGAGGGTATCGTGGAGATTCGTCTCATGCTGAAAAGACTTGCTGAGGAAAAGAACGTAACCATAATTATTTCAAGCCATATTCTCTCTGAGCTTTCTGAGCTTTGCACGGATTTCTCCATTATCAATCACGGAAAGCTTATCGAAAACCTCAGCAGAGAGGAGCTTCTTGCAAAGTGCAGAAGCTATATTGCGATAAAGACAAACGATATAAACCGTACTGCGGCTGTTATTGAGGACAAACTGGGTACAAAGCAGTATAAGGTTTTACACGGCGAAGAGCTTCATCTTTTTGACTATCTTGATAATATTGAAAGAGTCTCAAAGACTATAACAGATAACGGACTTATCCTTACAAAGCTTATAAGCGAAGGAGAAAGTCTCGAAGAATTCTATTTATCAAAGGTAGGTGCTGAAAATGAATAAACTGATTAAGGCTGAATATTATCGTTCACTTCGTTCGGGAATCTATTTCCCCATATTTGTAATCTGCGGAATTTTTGCACTTTTGTTCCCCTTTCTTATGGGTGAAACTGACTCTGAAACGGATAATCTTTACTATCATCTTATGAATTATTCACAGGGTTCGGGAATTTTGATTGTTGCCTACGTGGGAATAATCCTCTCGGCAATGATTGGAAATATGTATCAGAACAGAACCTACTACTATGAGATTATGAACGGTTCAAATACGCATCACATTATCCTCAGCAAGCTTGTGGTATACGGCAGCTATGCATTTGCGGTGATTATTATACCTGCTATTATTTATCATGTAATTATAGGTGTTGATAAGGGAACAGGCGGAATGGAGTCACCTTGTCTTGCGGCTGTACTTGGAACGATAATTATACTTAATATCATTTTCTTTACGGTATTTGTTACAATGCTCATAAGACACGTTATAGCAGGAGCGATTCTGATGTACAGCTACTCAATGGGTGTAACTATGGTTTATATGTTTGTCAGCGATGAGGCACTTTGTGAGAATGCGAAAACAATGGAGAAGATATTTGGTATATTCCCGCAGGTTCAGATTCTGAATCTTGCACAGCTTGAATACACAGGGGGATATATTGCTACGGTAATCGGAAGCTTTATCGTTATCTTTGCTTTAATGTATACGCTTACATACATAAGCTACAAAAAGAAAAATTTCAGATAAAATAAAAAGGAGGCATACTATGGATACAGTTTTTATTGCGGTAATAGTATGCCTTTCTTTATTTTTGCTTGTAATAATTGTGAAGTATATTACGCTGAAAAAACAGCTCAGAAGCTTCAGCAGGCAGGTAGAAAACCGTAAGGATGCGGAGTATAACTGCCCTGTAAAGGTTGACCGCTTTGATAAGGATGTCACAGAGCTTGCTATTGTACTTAACGGACACACGGAAATTCAGAGAAAGCTTGCCGTAGACTACGAAAATTCACGCAGAAAGCTGAATAACATAATTTCGGGTATTTCTCACGATTTCCGCACACCTCTGACAGCGTCGCTTGGTTATCTTCAGATGATAGAAAAAAGTGGTGAGCTTTCGGAAAAGTATGCGGAATATCTTACTGTTGTGCTTCAGAAAAACAAGTATCTCAAAGAGCTTTCGGATGAATTCTTTGAGCTTTCAAAGCTTGAAAACAGCAGCGAGGAGATTGTGACTGAAAAAATCAATCTCAGCAATCTGATTTCAGATATGATTCTGGAGCAGTATGGCTGGATTGAGGTGCGTGAAATAACACCGTCATTTAAAATCGACGACGGTATTGTAATCGAAAGCAGCTTGCTGTACATAACGAGAATAGCAGAGAATCTGTTTTCAAATGCCAAAAAGTATGCATTCCACACTCTTGGTGTAAGACTTGAGAAGCAGAATGAGGGTGCAGTGCTGAGAGTGTACAATGACATTGAAGAGGAAAATGCAATTGACCTTGAAAGAGTTTTTGAGCCGTTTTACAAGACAAGTGCCCGTAATCACAAGGGAAGTGGTCTCGGACTGTATGTTGTGAAGTTCCTTTCGGAAAAGCTCGGATTCAGCCTGAATGCTTACTTTGATGAAAAGAACTGTTTTACAATTGAAATATCAATATAAAAACACCGCACAAGGAAAATGTGAAGTCCTTATGCGGTGAATTTTTTATATTATACCTGAATACCTGTAAGCTTTTTTCTGATAAGAAGAGAGTCGAATACATCAAGATATCCGTTTCCGTCAAGGTCAGCCGCCTGCCAGTCTGCAGGCTCTGTGCCGGGAACTCTGATAAGCCACTTCTGTATTATAACAAGGTCAGCGGCATTGCATGTACCATCGCTGTTGATGTCGCCCTCAACCTTTGTTACAGGAGGTGCTGTTGTGGTAGTGGTTACTGTAGTCGTAGTAGTTGTTGTCGTAGTCGTAGTAGTAGTTGTTGTTGTCGTCGTTGTAGTAGTTGTCGTCGTAGTTGTGGTAGTTGTGGTTGTCTCTGTAACAAGATTCCATCTCTGACAGTCGTTGTTAGTGGGTTCCCATTGCTGAACGTTGGCACCGCTTTCTGTTGAGGCATATCCTACTTCAACAAGGCAGGCGTCCTTAGAGGCGTGAGTGATGATGCTGTAAGAGCCGTCAAGATTTTTAGTGAAGCGGAAAAGCTGTGCACTGTCCTTATTGGAATAAGCAACAATATCGATATTTCCTCCGTTTTCACTTCCTTCCGCCTTGAGTGCATAAGCTGCGTCCTGAAGTGAACGAATCCAGTAGTAATTTCCTGAACCGAATGATTTGAGAGTCCATTTCTGACAGTCATAATCATTGAAGCCCCACTGCTGAACGTTTGTGTTATCAGCCATTGTTCCGTTTGCAACATCCATTACCATACCTGAGTTTACATTCTCAAAGGTATAGATAACGCTTGTATCCATAGCACAGCCGGGATCTGTAACAGGTTCTAAAATCCAGTCCTGACAGTTTGCACCGTTGATTTCATACTGCTGAACATTTGCACCTGATGCTGTTGAAGCATTTTCAATCTCTACTGCTGAAGCCTCGCCTGTGATTCTTGTGCGGATTTTGTAGCTGCCGTCTCCGTTAGCTGTAAACATGAACTGCTGATTTGTACCGCCGTTGTACTGATAGATGTCGATGTTAGTACCGTTGGCTGTCTTTTTTCCTGCTATGTCAAGCACGTATGTGCCTCCGTCGCCGACTGCTGAAACAATGTAATAATATCCGTCGCCTGCGCTGCATAGCTTCCAGATATCATGAACAGAAGTACCGTCACTGCCCCACTGCTGAACGTTTGCACCGTTTTCGGCAGCTGCACCTGCTACCTGCATATACAGACCTGAGTTCACGTTTTTGATACGATAAGCAGAACCTTCGGTAAAGCTTGTGTAGCTTGGAGCGACAGGACCGCTCGGAACCTCAGTATAGCCTGCACCTGGAACTCCGCATTTTGCAAATCTCAGATACATCATATTACTGCTTGAGGTCTGGCGTCCGGTGTATGTATTGCAGTAGTTCTTGGCATTGTCAGCTGTAAGTGAAACGTAGCTGTAGTTGCCTGAAGGTCTCCATGAGCTTGCCATAGAATAGCTCGGATTGCTTGAAGTACCCTGTCCCTGTACTGTTCTGTTGCAGTTTGAAAACTTTGAGCCTGATTCGGCATAAGCACCTGCATAAGTAATTGAATTCCAGTCGCAGATAACGTTGCCGCCGTTTTCGTAGTAGCAGTTTTCGGCATAAATATCACAGCCGCTGTGAACTGTATAAGCCATGCTGAAGGTGTTTACGTAGTTGTTGAGAGAGTGGAAATATCCCCAGCGCATAAGTCCGGGTCCTCGTGTTTCTGTCTTGTAGAATTTGTTTCCGATTATTGACATTCTCGGGAAACCGTCATAGCCGTTTTTGGCATTTGCGTCATCTGAGGGATAGCCTAAAATTAGACCATACTTATGTGCACCGAATGAGCAGTCTGAAACGGTGCAGTAGTCTGCATCATAGCAGCAGGCAAGGAACTTGTCCTCGTCAACCTGTCCTGTCTGAGGAGCATAGCCGTAATTGTTATGACCTGTGAAGGTAACGTGGTCTACCCAGATATTCTGTCCCGAACCGAAATAGCATACGATTGAGTCGTTATTGTTGGACTCTGCATCGTGCTGCATATCAAAGTTTCTGATGATGATATTATTGCCGACACCCTTGCCTGATGATGTACAGAACTGAACATTGAAGAGGGTGTTTGCACCATAGCTTCCGATAATGGTCTTGTTATTGCGGACGTAGATTCTGCCTGCTGAGCACATATAGCGTGTGCCGTTCATATTAAGCTCTGTTACGCTGATGTTCTTGTTTACAACGATAGTGTAAGGAGTATCCGACTCAGCATACTTTTTAAGGTCGGCAAAGGTTGAAACCTCGACAGTTTCACCGAAAAGTCCGCCTATATCCGCAGCCTTGACTTTTCCTGTGTTGTCGTTCTTGCAGTAGCCTGCAAAGCCCTGCAGACCGTCGGCATTGAGAAGCCAGAGCTGATTGTCTGCACCTGTATAATTTGCAAGCGTCATACCCGATGTTCCCTGAGTAAGAGCAAGTGAAGTATCTGAATAGTTTACAATCTTGTAGTGGAGATTATTGCCTAAACGGTCGGTTGAAACGGGAACCACATACCAGTGCTGAGACTGTGCGGACTCGCTTCCGTACATGATAACGCTTGCACCTGCTGAGACATTATAGTTCAGCGGAGTAAGCAGACGTCCCGACTGAGCGTTTACAAGCTTGAAGAATGTACCCTTAGAGTCTGTGTTTACACGGTCGAATCTCCATGAGGGGGAGAGGTCGTTTCCGAGAGCTTTCATTGAGAGCGTTGCACTGTCTCCGGTGCCGTTTTCGGTGAGCACGGTTGAATTGTCCTTTGACGCAAGATTCATGAGCTGAACGGGATAATCAACCGATGCTGCAGCTGCAGGAATTGCGTAGTTATCATAGCTGAATCCGAAGAGGGGAAGCAGCCATGAGGCAAGAAGCGTAAGCGACAATACTGCCGCAAAACGCATGAGAGAGAGTTTTTTCATGAGTTTTACCTCCTTAGTAGCTTTTATACAAATTATATTATCATAATTATAGCAGACATTATTATGGTGTACAATGGAAAAAAACATCTTTTTATTATGTATTATTGCACAATGCACCTTTTGATGATATAATGTATGTATACTATTATGCACTCAAAGGAGCAAACAATGATACTTTTATCTGCACAGAATATATCAAAGACATATATGGAACGAAAGGTTCTCGATAATGCCTCGTTTTTTCTCAATGAGGGCGATAAGGTAGGTATTATCGGTATAAACGGCACAGGAAAGTCTACGCTTTTGAAGATACTTGCAGGGGCGGAGGAGGCTGACAGCGGTGAGATAATCCGTACAAACGGAATAAGAATATCCTATCTTCCGCAGATTCCCGAATTTGAAGAGCACGGAAGCGTCCTTGAGCAGGTTATGCTTCATCTTCCGTCAGACCTTAAGGAGGCTAAGGAGTTTGAGGCGAAATCTATACTCGGAAAGCTCGGAATACCGGACTATACAAAGGATATAAGCACACTTTCGGGCGGCGAAAGGAGACGTGCGGGTATAGCGGCGGCACTTATTCAGCCGAGCGATGTTTTTCTTCTTGATGAGCCTACAAACCATATCGACAATGAAACGGTACAGCTTCTTGAAACACAGCTGAAAAAGTATCGTGGTGCAATTGTTATGGTTACCCATGACAGATACTTCCTCAACAGTATCACACGTAAAATCGTTGAGGTTGACAGGGGACATATCAATGAGTATGACGGGAACTACAGCGTTTACCTTGAACAGAAGGCACAGCGTGAGGCGGATGCTGAGGCAAAAGAGCGTAAAAATCGCACGCTTTACCGTCGTGAGCTTGAATGGATAAGACGTGGAGTGCGTGCAAGAGGAACAAAATCAAAGGACAGAATAGAACGCTTCCATGAGCTTGAAAACAGAGAAATCCTCGTTGAGGCGGAAAAGCTTCAGCTGCAGTCGGTTTCGTCAAGACTTGGCAGAAAGACTATTGAGCTTGAAAATATCTCAAAAGCTATCGACGGAAAGACGCTCATAAATGATTTTTCGTACATACTTCCGAGAGACGCAAGAATAGGCATTGTCGGTCACAACGGTGCAGGAAAGTCAACCCTGATAAAGATGATACAGGGACAGCTTTTACCCGACAGCGGAAGTATTACCGTTGGCGATACGGTTAAAATCGGCTATTTTTCACAGGAATGCGAAAGTATGGACCCTTCTCTGAGGGTTATCGAGTACATAAGAGAAACCGCTGACCGTATTCAGACTCCCGATGGTACGGTTACTGCATCGCAGATGCTTGAACGCTTTCTTTTTACACCTGAGCTTCAGTGGAACCGCATTGAAAAGCTTTCTGGCGGTGAGCGGAAGAGACTTTATCTTCTTAAGGTGCTCATGGAGGCTCCGAATATACTTCTTCTCGATGAGCCTACGAATGACCTTGACATTGCAACCCTTACAATACTTGAGGACTACCTTGAGAATTTCAGCGGTGCGGTTATTGCAATTTCTCATGACAGATACTTCCTCGACAAGACCGTTTCCGAAATATGGGAGCTTAAGGGTGACGGAAATATCAACCGCTATAACGGCGGCTACAGTGACTATGCAGAAAAGGCGCTTGCTGATATTGATACGGCAAAGACAAAGAAGTCCTCAGAGAAGAAGGAAAGGGTTTTCACAGGTAAAAGGAAGCTGAAATTTTCTTTCAAGGAGCAGCGTGAGTTTGATACAATTGACGATGATATTGCCGACCTTGAACAGCAGATTGCCGGTACCGACGGGGAAATAGCTTTATGCTCGTCTGATTACGTAAAGCTTCAGGAGCTTACCGAAAAGAAGCAGCAGCTCGAAACTGACCTTGCCGAAAAAATGGACAGGTGGGTGTACCTCAATGACCTTGCCGAGAGAATCGCAAACGGTGAGACAGAGTAGTATATAATTACAGATACAGTAAAACCGCAGGGCTTTTGATTGTGCTCTGCGGTTTGTTTTGTGTTGGATTCGAAAAATAAGCCTGTTCTGTATTTGGGGCATATTATATATCAATGCTGCTGAATATAAATTCTGATATATATATATATCGTAACATTCTTGTCATACGCTGTCCCTTTGCGGCATATTCTTTAGTGAAAATAATATATCAAGGAGAAAACGATGAAAAAAATAAAACGAAAAATTCTGTGCGGTACACTTGTATTCGGCGGGGCACTAGGTGCAATAGGTGCATTTTCCAAGCTCAGCAGCAGCAACGGAAAGGGAACGGTTCCTGTTTCTATTGATTATGAGGAGGAAAAGCCTGTAATTGTGCTGGATGCGGGGCATGGCGGCATGGACGGCGGATGCTCTACAGCAGACGGAGTGCCTGAAAAGGGAATCAACCTCAATATTCTGCTTACCTTGCGTGATATGCTGAAAATAAGCGGTTATGATGTTGTGGTGACAAGAGAAACGGACACATCAATTCACGATAAAGGAATTGAGGGTATAGCCGCTCAGAAAAGCTCGGACATGGACAACAGACTTGAAATATTCAACCAATATCCCGACGCGGTATGTATTTCCATTCATCAGAATCAGTTTACCGATCCGAAATACAGCGGTGCACAGATGTTTTATTCTGACAGCAACAGTGAAAATGAGCGTCTTGCAAGAGCGCTTCAAAGCAAATTTGTTGAAAATTTACAGCCTGAAAACGAAAGAGAAATCAAGCTTTGCGGAAAGGAGCTTTTCCTGTGTTATTTCAGCGAAAATCCCACTGTAATGGTTGAATGCGGATTTCTTTCAAATCCACAGGAGGCAGAGCTTCTGAAAACCGAGGAATATCAGCGTAAAGTGGCTTTCACAATCTTTTCGGGAATTAACGAGTTTGTTTCGGATTAGTGTTTTAATAACCTGATAAATTCTCTCAGCACTTGCAAAAGCTTATAATACATGATAATATAATATTATATGCAAATATGAAGGAGCGTGCTGATATGGGAACGACATTCGCTGCAAATTTAATAAAATACCGCAAAAGAAAAGGATTTACACAAGGACAGCTTGCTGCAAGCCTTTCCGTAACACCTCAGGCTGTATCGAAATGGGAAAAGGGAAGCTATCCTGACAGTGAGCTGCTGCCTGAAATATCAAGGACGCTTGATGTTTCACTTGATGTTCTTTTCGGACTTAAGGATGAGGACAGCAAAGTCAATATCAGTCATGCAGCGGCGGAAAATATACAGAAGCTTTCCGAAAAGGAAAAGGGCGGTTTTGTAATGGAGCTTATACATAGTATGATATGTGCGTACAATTCCAATACAGCTCCCGAAAATATAAGGCTTCCCGAAAGCTTTACAAAGGAAACCTTTGCACATCTGCGTACTGACTATGAGCTTGCTGTTGCGAGACTGAATCATGATATGCAGTATGCCTGCTTTATGAGGATTCCTGAGGAGGGAATAAACAGCTATTTTGAGATAAAGCCGAGAATTATGGAGCTTTTCGGTTTGCTTGCAGATGAAAATTCACTCAGAATCATCTGCTATGCGGAAACTCTCGGACGCAATTTTATACTTACAAAGGAGTGTATTGCGAAGGAGCTTGATATGCCGATTGAGGTGGTATCGGAGATAGTGGATCGATTCGAGCGTTTCGGCATTATGTGGCAGCTTACTGCCAACACGGGCGGGGCACAGTTTCCGATATACGGTTATGTGCATAATGTACCGCTTGTCGGGA
>SVNJ01000062.1 GCA_015066955.1 Ruminococcus sp.
GGTGGTATTGTCATAAGTCCGCAGACGTGTATATTTTTCATTTCCGAGAGCTGATACAAAAGCTCTTCGGCATATTGCGGTGCAGCACCGCTTTTGCTTGCCTCGCCGCCTATATTCACCTCACACAGCACGTCCATAACCTTATTTTTCTGTGCTGCAAGACGATTTATTTCAGCTGCAAGCTTTATGCTGTCAACAGACTGTATCATTGATACGCTGTCTACTATATATTTTACCTTGTTTGTCTGAAGATGCCCTATAAACTGAACCTCTGCCGATTTATCGTAAAAGTCAGCCTTCGACTGATACTCCTGCACCCTGTTTTCACCAAGCAGATTTATGCCAAGCGAAACCGCATGGTTGATTTTTTCGGGAGAAACGGTCTTTGTAACCGCCATTATCCTGATTATATCGTCGGGATTTCTGTATTTAGCGGCAGTCTCGGAAATATTAAAGCGTATTTCCTTCAGATTTTCTTCTATAGAGCGAAAATCATTTTCCATCAGAACCAACACCCTCTATCATAATATCATCATAAAGTGCAAGATAATCTGAGTTTCCTTCATGAACGGCAGAAAGAACATAGTCTCCGCCTTCATAAATTACGTCGATTTTTCTGAACTCAATCTGCTCGCCTTCCTGTATGTAGACTCCCTTGTAGTTGGTTGTCACAACAGATTCAAGTCCCGTTTCCTCATCAACAAGAGTTTCCTCAATTGCAAGAAAACGGATAGCCTCTCTCGGAACCTTGAGTCCGTCATACCTGCCCTTGATAACCTCAACCTTCTCGCTTCTGTGCTGAACAAGGTCATAGTTGAACT
Organism: Ruminococcus sp.; assembly: GCA_015066955.1. GTDB lineage: Bacteria > Bacillota > Clostridia > Oscillospirales > Ruminococcaceae > Ruminococcus. Next base: position 822 of record SVNJ01000062.1, read on the forward strand.
GGTCGCACGAAACAACAATGATTGTCTTTGACGGATCGCCCTCGTCACGTACATCAATGATTTTCGCATCGAAGGTTTCCGAAGCAGATTCAAACTGAAGCGTAACCCTGTCACCGATAACATATTCCTTTCGTGAGTTATCGATAACTCCCGCAAGACACCACTGATAGCCGTCAATAAGCTTTCCGACTATTGAAGGGTCGTCCATTTTTGAATCGGTAACATTGCTGAGCATCTCGGCTGTAAGAGAATCTATACTGCTTGTTTTAAGGATATTCTCATAACCGTCGCAGTAGCTCACAAAGTAAGCCGAACGGTTTGCGGTAATTGTTTCATTCGGAGATATAGTAGTCAGCTTAAGCTGTGTAAGCTGAGAGTTGATATCAGTAATTTTCTGACTGAAATCCACATCTTCGTCGGTAATAATCTGATATGTACTCAGATATACAAGAAGGTCGTCCTTGACGTCCTTTATTGTCTCATAATCACCTGTATCACGGCAATAAATAAGATTTCTGTAGGTTCCCTCGATGCTTTCGGAAAGATTTGACGGCTGAGCGGATTCAAGTGTACCCGGATTCTGGATTTTATTCAGAATATCGAGCTCCTTGTTCAGCCTTTCGATTTCTCTGTTAATGCTTATCTGTTCATCGTTGGGATAAACCTGTGCAATAACCGTATCATTTCCCACACGTCCGCCGTCCGAAACATTATAGCTGAGCACGCCTGCGCCGCTGCAGGTAACAACCTGCTCGTCACGGATAAATACACCCTTGAATTCAACCGATGATTCTGCCGACGCCATAAGTGCACTGACGGTATCACTTTCCCTGTTTCTGAAATTATAAACAATGCTTATAAATATTACAAGAAAGAGAATAAGAACGATATTGCGCAGTATTTTCGAAACGACATTATTCTCGGGCCGCATTCACATCACCGAATCAGTCGTTCTTTTCAGCAGCATCAAGTATAGAAACAGTTCTTGCGGGTGCAATAGTTGAAATTGCATGCTTGTATACAAGCTGCTGCTTGCCGTCGCAGTCGAGGATAACAACATAGCTGTCAAATCCCTTTACCATTCCCTTGAACTGGAAACCGTTTGTAAGGAATATTGTAACAAGGATTTTGTCCTTTCTGCACTGATTAAGGAATACGTCCTGCAGATTGATGCTTTTGTTCATACACATTCTCCATTCATTTATTGTCTTTTTATTTTTGAGCCTGTCGGCAAGACCGGCAGTGCAATGCTGTTTCTGCGTGCATTTTCATCATCTGAAACAAACTAAAAATACACACTATACATTATACCATACATTTCTGTAATTTTCTATAATTTTTTTTGATTTCTCTGAAATTTCAGTTTTTTTAGCAATTTCGCCCAAAATAATCCACTGAATACGTTCATTTTTCCTAAACCACGTCAATTGCCGCTTGGCATATCGGCGTGTTTCCTGTTTTATTTTGTCGATACATTCATCAAGAGTCATTTTATTCTCAAAAAAAGGGATAAGCTCCTTGTAGCCTATGGCATTTGCCGCTGTCTTCATTCCGCTTTCCTGCCATAGTGCTCTTGCCTCTTCGATAAGTCCCGCTTTCACCATTTCGTCCACACGAAGATTTATTCTGTTGTAAAGATGCTGACGGTCGGCATAGTCAAGTCCGATTATAAGGGAATTGTAGGGGCTTTCCTCAAGCCTGCTCTCAGCTTTAAGCTCCGAAAAGGTACGTCCCGTAACATGACAGACCTCAAGTGCACGTATTACTCTCACAAGATTATTCGGATGAATCGAAGCCGCTGCCTCACTGTCAACCTCAGCAAGACGTGCATGCAGTGCTTCATTGCCGTTCTTTTCGGCAAATCCGTAAAGCTCTCTGCGATAGGCTTCGTCGCTTCCTCCTTCGGAAAATTTCACATTGTTAAGGAGCGAATCAATGTAAAGTCCTGTACCGCCGACGATTACCGGCATTTTTCCCCTGCTGAGAACATCGTTGATTTTCTCCTTTGCAAGCTTAACATAATCAGCCGCACTGAATGCAATTCCCCTGTCAAGAAAATCGATAAGATGATGGGGAATACCCTCCTTTTCCTCCTCAGTCGGCTTTGCGGAAGCTATGTCCATCCCCTTGTAAATCTGCATGGAATCGGCTGATATAACCTCGCCGTCATACGCCTTTGCAAGTGCAACTCCAAGCGAGGTTTTCCCCGAAGCTGTAGGTCCTGCCACTGCAAGGACAAAGGGTTTATTGCTTTTTCCGGTCATTCTCCGTTATTCTCCTCTTTACTGCGAATTTCCTCGCATTCATTTTCTTCGGCTTCACACATATCCTCTACCACTTCCGTGCTGCCGAATCTGCTGTAAACATAGGTTATAGTCCTTGCGGCTATCGTTGCCGCACACACTCCCGGCACTACCGCTATTGCCGCTATCACAATACCTTTTATAAGTCTGTTTTTCGTCTTTATTCCGTCAGGATTCTTTATTCTGTGTACTACAAGAAATACAAAAACTGCTGCAAAAATTAATGCTGCAATAATTATTTTATTGCTGATGTGTATCATGTTCTCTTAAATTGCCTTTCAACATTGGATTTGGTCATAGTAAACATTACAGGACGTCCGTGCGGACAATGACGGATTCTTTCATCATTGTAAACCTGCTCCGCAAGTGCCTGAAGCTCACGTATATCATTTTTATCATTAGCCTTTATTGCCGATTTGCAGGCTATATTATGAAGTATATCATCAAGCAGATGTGTCTGCGGATTCTGCTTTCCGAGATAGAGATTCTCCGCTATTTCAGGGATAATCTCGTCAATATTCAGCTCCATAACAAAGGTGGGGACTGCCTTTGTTACGGCATAGGGCGGCTGTGAAAAATCAAATTCGAACCCCATATCCGAAAGAAGCTCCGTATTATTGAGAAGTGCGTCAAATTCATTCATGGAAAGAAGCACCTTGCTGCTTGTCATAAGCATCTGACTGTACTGACGGCAGTTTCTGCTTTTCAGGCGCTCGAAAATAATACGCTCATGGGCGGCGTGCTTGTCAATCATTACTATAGTGTCCCCAGCCTCTGCCATGATATAATTCTTGAAAACCTCGCCTATAACACGTATTTCAGGCTCTTCCTTAACCTGTACAGGCTCGGGTGCCTCAATCTTTACGGGCGTTGCAGGCTTCTCAAAGGACTGCGTATTTATGTATCTGAAGCCTTCTACACTTTCAGGCTTTTTTTCTTCTTTTACAGGCTCAGACTTTTCAGGAGACTCAGCCTTGATTTCAGGCTGAACAGGTACATCTATCGTCTTTGGAACAGTCTGCGGCTGATTTGAAACAGTTACAACTGGTTCACTCTGCATTACAGGTTCTGACTTTAGGGCAGTCTCACTTTCACGGATTGCTCTCTCCGTCTCTTCGATTTTCTCAACGGGAGTGAACATTATTTCCTGCTGTGCAAGCTCCTGCACAGGCTCTTCAATCGGCTTTGTCCAGTCGGTTTTCTGCTTAAGCTCAAACTCGTAAATAAGTCCGTCATTCATGAGTGCATTCTTAACCGCAAAGAAAATCGCATCGGAAACCGCACGCTCTTCCGTAAAACGCACCTCCGCCTTTGCAGGGTGAATATTTACGTCCATTGCCGACGGCGAAAGCTCTATCATAAGTACGCAGGCAGGGAATTTTCCCGTCATAATCATGTTGGTGAAGGCACTTTCCAGAGCCGCTGAGCAAAGCCTTGATTTTACATATCGTCCGTTTACAAAGAAATTCTGAAAGGTTCGGTTATTTTTTGCATAAAGCGGCTTTATTATGTAGCCTGAAACCTTTATTCCGTTAATGGTATAGTCAACAGGAATAAGGTCACGGGCAAAATCACGTCCGTAAACCGCATACACCGCCGAAAACAGCTCGCCGTCTCCGCTTGAATTGAACTCCATGCGGTTGTCACGTATAAGCTTGAAGGAGATTGACGGATGTGAAAGAGTGATTTTTTGCAATATCTGACTTACCGCATTTGCCTCTGTTACGTCCTTTTTCATAAACTTCTGACGTGCAGGGACATTGTAGAAAAGGTCACGGATAATTATAGTGGTACCGTCGGGACAGCCACTCTTTTCATGGGAAACCTCCACACTGCCCTCGATTTTATAAATGGTGCCGTAGGTTTCATCCTCCTGCTTCGTCATAAGCTCAACCCTTGCAACTGCCGAAACGGAAGCAAGTGCCTCACCTCTGAAACCGAGAGTGCAGATATTGTCAAGGTCGTCCTTTTCCGTGATTTTGCTTGTTGCATGACGAAGAAAAGCCGTCGGGACATCCTCAAATGCCATTCCGCAGCCGTCGTCGGTTACACGCATATACGTAGTACCGCCGTTTTTTATCTCGACGGTTATATGTGTTGCTCCCGAATCTATTGAGTTTTCCACAAGCTCCTTGATTACCGACGCAGGTCTTTCGATTACCTCTCCTGCAGCGATAAGCTCAGATATTTCCTTGCTTAGTACGTTAATTGACGGCATTAAGCTTCTCCTTTCCTTCTGTCACTTCGTGACATCTCCCCACTCTTTGAGGAGTAAACCTTTGGAATCCCGAAATTTTACGCAATTAATACGCCCACTTCTTCAAAAGAGTTATAAGCCCATGTACATTCTGCTCCTGCTCGGGAAATCCTTTCACTTTTGTATTGAGACTGAATCTGTAGTTTTTCTTCTTGCCTTCACTGCGATAAACGATATCAACGGTGTAATTGGGCAGAAGCAGAGCCTTGCTGATTTTGATTTTTTCAACGGATATCTGATAGATAGTATTTTTCTCACCGCCGTTATCTCCGACGAGGGCTCCCATAAGAGAGTGCTCTGTAAAGATAATCGACTCATCGTTTGAATCTGCGGCAATAAATCCCCATTTGTCGAAGCGTCCCGAAGAAATGAAGCCGCATCTGTTGCTTATCATACAGTATGCAGGAAATTCATATCCTACGCCAAAGGTATCAAGCTCTCCGTACATTGTTTCATTTATCACTGCCATAGTAATTCCCTCTCCTTATATTGTGTCTTTTCTGTTTCTGCGTTTTACAAGCTTTTCGGGATTCTTCACGTAGCTCCTTACCACACTTCCGCATTGTCTGCATATTACGTGATATAGCGTCTGTGAAAGCCATACGCTCTCTAAGCTCTGTACTGCCCCGTAGCCTTCATGCTTACCCTTTATAAATTCACTGCCTCCGCAGTACGGACATCTGTCATCTCTGATTCTGTAATCCATAATAATCCCCCATAAATTTATTTTATAATTTCAAGCATATCCCTTAAAAGCTCACGGCACTCTGCATCCGTAAGCTCATCTATATTTGTCTTTTCAAGCATATCAAGTGCAGATTCACGGCTTACCTCACCGAAGCTTATCTGTCCGCCTGTATCATTTTTTACAGCTGACTTCTCTTTAGCATGATTACGCTCCATTTCCGCAAGAAGCTCCCTCGCACGGTTTACTACCTTTGAGGGCAGTCCCGCAAGCTTTGCAACGTCTACACCGTAGCTTTCGTCAACTCCGCCACGCACTATTTTACGCAGAAAACGTATTGTGCCGCCATGCTTATTTACGGCAATACTGTAATTTTTTACGCCTTCAAGCTCATTTTCAAGTCCTATAAGCTCATGGTAGTGAGTTGCAAAAAGCGTCTTGCAGCTGAGTTTTTTATTGGTGCAGATATGCTCAGCCACCGCACGGGCAATACTAACGCCGTCAAAGGTTGACGTACCTCGTCCGACCTCGTCAAGTATAACAAGGCTGTTTGGCGTTGCATTTTTCAGAATATCCGAAACCTCACTCATTTCAACCATAAAGGTGCTTTGTCCCGCTGTAAGGTCATCTGACGCACCCACACGGGTGAATATCTTGTCAACAACAGATATTTTCGCCGAATCAGCAGGCACAAAACAGCCTATCTGTGCCATGAGGACTATAAGTGCAGTCTGTCGCATATATGTTGACTTACCTGACATGTTAGGTCCTGTAATTATGGACATACGGCTTGATTTTGTATCGATATAAATATCATTCGGCACGAACATTTCATCCCTCAGCATAAGTTCAACTACAGGGTGACGTCCCGATTTTATGTCAACTGCTCCGTCAATCGATATATCGGGCTTAACGTACTGATTGCGAAGCGAAACATTTGCAAATGAGCAGAGTACGTCTATTGCGGCAACAGCAGCGGCGGTTTTCTGCACGCTTTCAAGCTTAGTTGCAAGGAAGTCACGTACCTCTGCAAAAATATCAGCTTCAAGTGATAATGCCTTATCCTTTGCTCCGAGAATGGTATTTTCCGCATTTTTCAGTTCTTCCGTAATGAAACGCTCGCAGTTAGCAAGCGTCTGCTTGCGGATATATCCTTCGGGAATGAGGTCGTAATATGAACGTGTTACCTCAATATAATAGCCGAAAACCCTGTTGAAGCCGATTTTAAGGTTTCTGATTCCCGTTGACTCACGCTCACGCTCTGCAATTTCTTCTATTATCTCCTTACCGTTGTTCATGACGTGACGGAGATTGTCAAGCTCCTCGTTGAAGCCTTCCTTGATTACTCCGCCGTCCTTGACAGAAATGGGCGGTTCTTCCATTATGGCATTCTCAACAAGCTGTACAAGCTCGCTCAGCTCTGAAATTTCACTGTTGTACCTTGCAAGCAGCTTCGATTCACTGAGCTTTTCAAGCTCTCTCTTTATTAAGGGAAGCTGCAGTGCCGTTGCGGAAAGTGACTTCAGATCTCTTGGATTTGCAGTCTTGTACATTACCTTTGTCATAAGGCGTTCAAGGTCGTATACACGGTCAAGAAGGTCTGTTATATCGGTAAGAATAACGCTTTTTCTGTAAAGGGTCTCAACCGCATCGAGACGTTCAATTATTCGTGCGGGACTTTTCAGAGGCTGTTCTATCCAGTTTTTCAGCATACGTCGACCCATTGAAGTTTTAGTACTGTCAAGCACCCACAGAAGCGAGCCTTTTTTCTCCTTGTTTCTGAGTGTTTCCGTAAGCTCAAGATTTCGCCTTGCATTAAGGTCAAGTCCCATGAATGCGTCTCCGCTTAAAAGCTCGATTGACGTAAATCTCGAAACTGAGGTTTTCTGCGTATCGTTGATATACTCAAAAAGTCCCGATGCCGCCGCACAGTCAGCTCCGTCCTCGCTTATTCCAAGCTCGGTCACATTTCTTACACCGAATACCTGCGTAAGAATTATTCTTCCCTTTGATACATCAAAGCAATCATCGTCACGAAGCGTTACGGTGCACTGCAGACGCACCTTGATAAAATCCGCAACACTTTTCAGAGACAAAAATCCCTGAGTGAAGATGATTTCGGCGGGACTGCACCTTGAAAGCTCATTTATAACATCGGCTTCAAGGGACTTCCCCTCGAAAACGGCAAGTGACGCATCACCTGTTGAAATATCAGCAGATGCTACCGCACACACCTTTTCCGATTCATTGTAATATACACTGCATATATAGTTATTTTTTCCATCGTCAAGCATACTGCTGTCAGTAAGAGTACCGGGTGTAACCACACGCACTACGTCCCTGACTACGATACCTTTTGTTTCCGCAGGGTCGGTAAGCTGTTCACAGACCGCTACCCTGTAGCCTGCGTCAATAAGTCTCTTTATGTACATATCCGCAGAATGAAAAGGAACACCGCACATCGGAGCTCTTTCTTCAAGACCGCAGTCTCTTCCTGTCAGAGTCAGTTCAAGCGTCTTTGATACCATTAACGCATCATCAAAGAACATCTCATAAAAATCTCCCAGACGGAAAAAGAGTACGCAGTCCTTGTATTTGTCCTTTACCTCGAAATACTGACGCATCATCGGGGAAATTTTACTTCTGTCAATCTCCATTTATGTGAAGTCTCCTTTCATTTTACGTTTACGGTTCGTAATTTGATTACAACATAAGGGATTACGGCAATACCGCACACGGACAGCTTCCGCCCTCACTGAGGAGGGCAGGAAATCTATCCCTTACAATAAAAACACGACGGGAGAGCGGCTTAGTGGCAGCCGCCGCAGGTTGAACAGCTTCCGCTGCAGCCGTGAGAAACCTCGCATGTATCGGGGTCTTCGCCGTTTGCACACATTGAGATTATCTGATTTACATCGTTGATAAGTGCTTCAAGGGCAGACTGTGCACCGCTGAATACTACCATATTCTTGTTGCTCATGATTTTTGCGTAGGAATCCTTGATTTCTGTATCAAGTGCCTTGATAAGGTCGGTGTCCTTGTTTTCGCTGCTCATAGCCTTTGTAAGCTCAGTTCTCTTAACGTTGAAGTTTTCGATAAGCTCCTGAAGCTCCTTATCGTTGTCATTAGCCTGCTTTGCAAGCATGTATGCAGTATATCTGTCGTCCTGCTGTATAGCCTTTCCAAGTTCTCTTGTCATATGAATTACATCCATTGTTTTTTGCTCCTTTTAATAAATTAATCTATGATTTTACCGATTACAGCCCAGTTTCTGGCTTCGGTTATCTCAACATCAACAAACCTGCCAATCAATGTACTGTCACCGGGAAATTCAACTATTATAAATTCATTGCTCTTGCCTGTAACATAGCCTTCACGCTTTTTGCTTGTATCATCAACAAGAACACGCATTTTTCTGCCGATAAAACGCTTGTAATACTCAGTGGAAATTTCTCTCTGAGCCTCTAAAAGCTCCCTCATACGTCTGCTTTTAACCTCTTCGGGAGTTCTGTCGTCAATTTCCGCCGCCTTTGTGCCTGTACGCTTTGAGTAGATAAATGAATAGATATTATCGTACTTTACACGCTTTATAAGCTCTATGGTAGCGGCAAAATCCTCGTCGCTCTCATTCGGGAATCCTACGATAAGGTCAGTGGTGAAGGAGAACAGGGGGTCTCTTTCCCTGAGATAATCCACTATTTCAAGATATTTTTCCACCGTATAGCGTCTGTTCATATCAGCAAGAATTTTATTGCTTCCACTTTGTACGGGAAGGTGAAGATGCTTTGCAACCTTTTCACATTCAAGAATTGCGTCCATTAGCTCCTTTGAAGCGTCCTTCGGGTGAGAGGACATGAAGCGTATCACAAAATCGCCTTCAATATCGTTTATCATGCGAAGAAGCTGAGGGAAACTCACAGAACCCTCCATGTCATTGCCATAGGAGTTTACGTTCTGTCCGAGAAGCATTATCTCCTTGTAGCCGTCCGCCGCAAGCTGTTTTACCTCATTTACTATATCCTCCGCCTTACGGCTTCGTTCTCTGCCTCTTACATAAGGTACGATACAGTAGGTACAGAAATTGTTGCAGCCGAACATTATCGGTACGGATGCCTTGAAGGTGCTTTCTCTTACCTGTGGTGCAGCCTCTGAAAAATCGGCATATTCATTTATATCACAGGAAAATCTGCTTCCTTTAAGACAATCAAGAAGAAGTCCGGGAAGTGAGTTAATAGCCGATGTACCGAGTACAAAATCAACCTGCGGATAAGACTTCCTGATTTTTTCGGCAATATGCTCCTGAGCTGTCATACAGCCGCTGATTCCGATTATAAGGTCGTTTTTCAGCTCCTTAAGCTTCTTCATGCTTCCGACTATTCCGAAAACCCTGTCCTCTGCATTCTCACGTACCGCACAGGTGTTGAGTATAATAAGGTCAGCCTCATTTTCGTTTTCGGTAAATTCATAGCCGATTTCTTTGAGAAGTCCCTTGATTTTCTCACCATCGGACACATTAAGCTGACAGCCGAAGCTGCGCACATAAGCCTTCTGCGGAAGTTTTTTTCCTATAATTGCTTTTATTTCTTTTACAGCTGCTTGTTTTTCAGGCAAAATTAACACTCCTAACCGCATAAAATCCCATAATAGCTATTATATCATAAAAATCCGATTCTTTCAAGCAGTTGCATAAAAATTAACCGCAGGAAACAAAAACAAAAGCTGCACGGCATATTTTACCGTGCAGCTTTTGCTTATTAATTGGAGAGAAAGTTCGGATTTATCAATAATTACCCCAGCCTGTATTGCCTGAGCCTGAACTGCTTACCGCAGTACCGCCTGAAAGTGTTCCGCCGTATGCCGCAAGCTGTGTATCATCAAGCTCCTGGAAGTAGGTTGAACCGCTGAGTGTTCCGCCTGTGTAGAAGGCAGCTCCCGAATATGCTGTACAGCCTGCAATAAGGCTTGAACACGACTTGTCATTGATGAACGATACTATAACGCTGCCGCTGCCGTCACAAAGAGTTACTCTTGTGCCTGCGCTTACAGATGTTGATACATTTACCGATTCTGTCATTGAAGTTGAACCGAAGCCGGGTCTCATACCGCCGCCCATGCCGCCTGAGCCTGCATTTTTGATATATACACCGCCTGTATAGGATACTCCGCCGTCGCAGTCAAAGGGTTCCTGACCATTTGTGATTGCTATACCGCCTGTGATGCTGAGTGAGCCGTTTGAGTCATAACCGTCGTGGTCGCCGTTCTGAACGCTGATGATTGAGAAACCGCCGCTTATCTGAAGATCGCCTGCTGTAGACGAACCCATTCCGCCGCCCTGTCCCGGCCAGCCGCCTGACGAACCCGAATTATCAGCTCCGCCTGATACGTTAAATGCATCATCTGTAGATGTCACTACGGTTGAACCGCTCTTCTGATAAATATTGTAAGCCTCAATACCCTCGTATGCACTGTATATTACAAGGCTCATATCATCAAAAACATCTGCTTTTCCGTCGCTTCCGAGATTTACTGTAGTGTCAGCGTGAAGTCCCTGATAGCCTGATGTTGTACCCTTGACTGTAATCTGAGTCTTGCCGCCGAGCATATTGATATCTCCGTTTGAGTT
>SVNJ01000063.1 GCA_015066955.1 Ruminococcus sp.
CGAAAATACCGACAATATTGGAGATGCCTATATATATAAGCAGTGTTTCCAGAAACGGCAGATACTTTTTGCCGTGATGTCCGAGTGTTTCGAGGAAGAATTTATCCATCCAGTTGATGAAGGTCTCAACGAGACACTGTGAACCCTTCGGCACATTCTTCATTCTTCTTACGAGTATGATTGAGGCGAGTACAAGCACCGCCATGATAATCCATGTCATAACACAGGATTCGGGGACTGGAATTCCGCCGAATATCGGGATTTCAAATGCAACCCGGCATTCAAGCTCTTCCATCAGTTCTTCTGCAAGGTTTCCCATTTGAACACCTTCTTTCTTTTTACAAAATATAAAACGGAGATACAGCACGCTGCGTATATCTCCGTTAATCAGCAGTCAGCTATATAAACAGTGTAAAATTCACCTATTTTACCACACTTAATAATATACCAAATTACCGCTAAAGTCAAGGGATTTGAGGAAAATTATTCCTCGTTTTTTCGACTTTTATTCTTCGTTTGCTTCTGAAGAGTCCGAAGCAAGATTTATTGCATTGTTGAGACGGTCGATAGTGTTTGTGTTGAGCTTTGCGGTAAGCTTGAGACGGTCGATTTCAGCCTTGAATGAAGTAAGCTCAGAGGCTATCTTCTTCATAATCTCATTATTCTGCACCTGCTTGTCCTCAAGGGCACACACTCTCTTTATAAGGTCATTGATATTAGCGGCAAGCATTTCGTTTGCGGCATTCTGCTTTTCGCCGAAGGCTTCAAGTGCCGCACCTGTTTTGAATACGCCCTTTCCGCCGTCATACGTCTTCATTCTCTCATTTGTAAGCTTGATATCTGACATTTTTATCCCTCCGTTCAAAGATTTTCACGCCAGTAATTGAGCGTATCCTCTATAGTCTGTCTCATGGAGATTTCTGCCTTCCAGCCTGTATCCGCAAATATTCTTGTTACGTCAGGTTCAATTATCGGTATATCAGAAGCCCTCATTCTTGACGGGTCCTGAGTAACGGTAATTTCCTTTTCCGACATTTCCAGCGCGGTGTCAAGTATTTCCTTTACAGCCACAGCCTTTCCACGTCCCACATTATAGGTGCGTCCGCTTACTCCCTTTTCGGCAAGCATACGGTAAGCTCTTACAACATCACGCACATCGGTAAAATCTCTCATTGCCGAAAGATTTCCTACGCTCATTTCCGCAGTTCTGTCACCCATTTCTATTTCGGCAATCTGACGGCAGAAATCGGAAATAACGAACATAGGGAGCTGTCCGGGCCCCGAATGATTGAATGCACGCACCATAATTATGTCAAGCTTGTAGGCACGGGAATATATTTCCCCGAGCATGCCCTGACAAGCCTTTGTAGCGGCATAGATATTTCCCGGTCTGAGAGTTTCCTCCTCACTGAGAGGACATGCCCCCTCACGGATAAAGCCGTACTCCTCGCCCGAACCGATAAGAATAAGTCTCATGCTCTTTCCGCATTCACGCATAGCTTCAAGTACATTTATAGAGCCGATAACGTTTATATCAGCTGTAAGCTGAGGCTTCTTCCATGATACGGCAACAGAGCTCTGTGCGGCAAGATGAAATACCGCATCAGGCGAAATACTGCGGAAAAGCTCTGTAACGGAATCCTTTTCAAGTATATCGAGAGTGTGAACGCTGCAGTCGCCGCTTTCGATTTTTTCAGACGGCAGACAGGTTGCATGAGTTTCATATCCCGCAGCCGCAAGCTCTCGTATGAGGTAGACTCCGACAAAGCCTGCTCCTCCTATAATTAATGCCTTCATAAACCGAAGCCTCCTTTAATCGGCGTTTTCCGAAAGTACGCCGTATATTTCCCGAATTACATTTTTTTCATTGAAATGCTTTATAACACGCTCTGAGGCGTTTTTTCCAAGTTTTTCTCGAAGCTCTCTGTCTGATGCAAGCCTGTTTATTGCATCAGCAAGTGCATCTTCATTGCATGGCGGCACGGTAATTCCCGTTTCGCCGTCAATGCTGACATAAGGCACTCCCGACGGAAGCGACGTGTTTATTACAGGCTTTCCGTAAATCATTGCTTCAAGCTGTACGATACCGAAAGCTTCACTTTTCACAACAGAGGGAAGTACAAATATATCGCAGTCAGCATAAGCCTGCTTAAGCTGCTTGTCGGGGAGAAATCCCAGAAAATGAACCTTGTTTTCAAGTCCGTGACTTTTTGCGTATTCCTTAAGCTGATTTTCAAGCTCACCTGTACCTGCAAGGAAAAGCTCGCAGCCCTTTACCTTTGCAAAGGCTTTAAGAAGCACATCAGCACCCTTGTAGTATACAAGCCTTCCTGTAAAGAAAACCCTGATACTGCTTTTATCGGTGCATTTTTGCGTAAGAAAGGGTACACGTTTTACGGAAAGATAGTCCTCAGGAGTAATGCCATAGGGAATAATCCTGCACTTTTCCCGAAACTGCGGAAGAAAGTCCGATCCGTCAATATGTCCCTTTGTAGCGGCAAGAATACAGTCCGCACGCTTTAAGGTTTTCTTAATAAGCGGACGCAGAAACATCATAAGCTTTTTCTGCTTGACAATATCGCTGTGCCACGAAACCACAACACGTCCCCTGAAGCCCGCAAGAAGCAGTGCGGCATCTGTAAGGGGTACAGGCAGATGAATATGAACAACATCGGCATTTTTTGCCATTTTGCGGAAAAGACTGAGGAATGAAAACGAAAGAGGACACGAAAAGTAAGTACCGAGACTGCCTGCCCTTGTAACATCAATGCCGTTTATCTTCTCATGAAAGGTTTTTCCACGTTCACTGCGGCATGCAAGAACCTTAACCTCAACATTGTCAAAGTACGAAAGCTCCTCCGAATACTGCTTTACAAGGCTTTCAATACCCCCTACATGAGGGTAATATGCCTTATTCACCTGTAATATCCTAAGTTTTTTACCGCTCATCAGAACAGCTCCTCGTAAACCTTATATAATATTTCTGCAGAACGCTCCCAAGTAAAGGTCTGTGCACGCTCATAGCCTCTGCGGCCAAGCTCTTTCCGCAGATTATCATCGGAATACAGACTGAAAAGCCCCTCCGCAATACTTTCGGGGGAGTAAGCGTCACATATAACCGCACAATCTCCCGTAACTTCGGGAAGTGAAGCCTCACCCGAAGAAATAACGGGTACTCCGCATGCCATAGCCTCCAGCGGCGGCATACCAAAGCCCTCATAAACCGACGGAAAAACAAATGCTATTGCACCGCACATAAGCGGATTCATGTCCTCAGAGGGCACATATTGAGTGAAAATAACCTTTTCGGAAAGTCCAAGCTCAGTAACCTTCGCAAAAATGCTGTCATAAAGCCAGCCCTTTCCGCCTGCAAGTACAAGCTTCGGTGCGTCCTTTACTCTCTGCGTCAGGATATGATAAGCCTCAATAAGCCTTTCAAGGTTTTTTCTCGGCTCGATTGTACCCACATAAAGGAAATAGTTCCCCTCGATACCAAGTGATTTCTTCACTTCGGGAATACGCTCAGGCTTTTCGCAGGGTCTGAATCTTTCAAGGTCAACTCCGCAGGGCACCACTCTCAGCTTATTTTCATGCTGAGGAAAATATTTCAGTATCTCCGATTTAGAAAATTCCGAATCGGTAACAATAAGGTCTGCACGCTTCATTGAGCTTTTCAGCCCCGTATCAAGCATATACTTCGTCCTTGCACGTACTGTTTCGGGAAAAGCCTTGTATACCATATCATGAACCGTAACAACGGTTTTTCCGTGAACTCCCGGCGGTACAATATAGTTGAAAAAGTGGGTCAGGTCATCGTTTTTGCCGAAAAAGTGCTTGTAGGGAATCGGTACAAAGGTTGAAGCGGCACGGTAGATATACCCCGAAAAATGAACGAGGTTTGTGCCGATATTATCCCCTGCAAAGGGCTTTATACGTTCAAGCTTTATGTGGTCGTCCTTGCGTGAAAAGAAGTTGTAGGTATACTTGTTTTCGGGGTGCAGACGTGCAAGCGCCATAGTCTGACCTGCCTCGCACCAGCCTATTCCCGTTATTCTGTCGCTTATAAGCGGCACTGCGTCAAATGCTATGTTCATGTCATGCAACTCCCATATTCCGTAAATAACCGCACAAGGGCGAACAGTGTTCGCCCCTGAAAATAACCTATTAGCCGATAACGCTCTTGATTTTGATTTCCTTCTCAACGAGAGCCATATCATTCTTAACCATTCTCTCAACAAGCTCAGAGAATGAAATGTCTCTCTTCCAGCCGAGCTTCTCTTCTGCCTTAGCAGGGTTACCGAGAAGAATATCAACCTCAGCGGGACGGAAGAACTTAGGATTAACCTTAACTACAGTCTTGCCTGTAGCCTTGTCAATACCGATTTCGTCAACGCCTTCGCCCTTCCACTCGATTTCCATACCAACGTGGCTGAAGGCTGTCTCAACGAATTCACGAACAGTTCTTGTCTCGTTTGTAGCAATTACGTAGTCATCGGGAGTATCCTGCTGGAGCATGAGCCACATAGCCTTAACGTAGTCCTTTGAGTGACCCCAGTCACGCTTTGAATCCATATTACCAAGCTCCATGTACTCCTGAACACCCTGCTTGATTCTTGCAACAGCGTCTGTAATCTTTCTTGTTACAAATTCAAGACCACGTCTTTCAGACTCGTGGTTGAAGAGGATACCTGAGCAAGCGTACATATTGTAGCTCTCACGGTAGTTCTTTGTAATCCAGTGACCGTAAAGCTTAGCTACACCGTAGGGGCTTCTTGGGTAGAAGGGAGTAGTCTCGCACTGAGGAATAGCCTGAACAAGACCGAACATTTCTGATGTTGAAGCCTGATAGAAGCGGCATTCGGGCTTTACGATTCTGATAGCCTCGAGCATATTTGTAACACCGATAGCGTCGATGTCAGCAGTACCGAGAGGAGTATCCCAGCTTGTAGCAACGAAGGACTGAGCAGCAAGGTTGTAAACCTCGTCAGCCTGAGAAATTCTCATAGCGGAAACGAGAGAAACAGGGTCTGTCATATCAGCATAGATAAGAGTAACCTTGTCCTTGAGGTGCTCGATGTTGCCGTAGTCAACGGTGCTCTTTCTTCTCCAGATACCGTAAACGTTGTAGCCCTTTTCGAGAAGAAGCTCTGCAAGATATGAGCCGTCCTGACCTGTAATACCTGTGATAAGTGCATTTTTCATTTGAATAATCTCCTTAATATGATTTTATTTATGTGAATTTGCTTGTTATACAATTAATTATACAAGGCTTGTTCTGCCCTGTTCATTAAGCTGTGCGATAACCTTCTTAACGTCCTGAGTGTTGTTCTTTGAGCAGATAAGCACCGCATCGTCAGTATCAACGATGATAAGGTCCTCAACACCTACAGCGGCAATAAGTCTCTTTCCGCCGCAGATTGTAGCTCTTTCTGAGCCGATTGAGATAACGTTGCCCTCGATGTAGTTCTTGTCTGCGTCAACCTCGTTGATACGCTCAACAGCAAGCCAGTTTCCTACATCGTCCCAGCCGAAGCTGCCGGGAAGGGTGTAAATATCGTCAGCCTTTTCCATAATACCGAAGTCGATTGACTCGCTTGTAAAGGCATAGAATTCCTTTGAAAGAACCTCTGTATAGTTCTCTGTGCCGAAAGCCTCGCCGATTCTGAGTGCACCCTCGTAAATAGCAGGCATGAATTCCTTAAGGTTTGCCATAATGGAAGAAATCTTCCATACGAACATACCGCTGTTCCAGAGATACTTACCTGAAGCAAGGTACTCCTTTGCAGTCGGAAGGTCGGGCTTTTCAACAAAACGGTCAACCTTGTAAGCGTCGGAATTTCCTTCAGCTGTTTCGTTTCCGAATTTGATATAGCCATAGCCTGTTTCGGGGTAGTCGGGGGTAATACCGATTGTTACGAGGTTCTTGCCTTCAAGGCTTACATCGATAGCCTTCTTGAGAGTCTTTGCGTAAAGATCCTCATAACCGATAAGGTGGTCTGAAGGGAGTACAAGCATAACCGCATCGTCATACTTTCTGCCGATAACAGCCGCCGCAAAAGCGATACAGGGAGCTGTATTTCTTGCGCATGGCTCAGCAAGGATGTTTTCCTTAGGAATATCGGGGAGCTGGTCATGAACAAGACCGATATAAGCGGAATTTGTTACAATAAAGATGTCCTCTGCCTCGACAAGGGGAAGAAGTCTCTTTACTGTTTTCTGAATCATTGTTTCGCCGTCCTTAGTAAGCGAAAGAAACTGCTTCGGACGTGAATTTCTGCTCTTGGGCCAGAAGCGTTCGCCTCTGCCGCCTGCCATAATAACTGCGGTGGTTTTCATTATTCTGTATCCTCTTTTCTGTTATTCTCGTGTTCTTCGGGAGCTGAAATAATGTCTGTTTCGGCATTTGTCTTTCCCGGAAAGAGCATAGTTTTTATAGTCATAAGTATAATCTGCAAATCCATTCTCAGGGAATAGTTTTCGATATACATTAAGTCCATTTTAAGCTTGTCATAGGGCGAGGTATCATATACGCCCGTAACCTGCGCATAGCCCGTAAGACCTGCCTTCACTTTGAGTCTGTAGCCGAATTCGGGCATTTCCTTCTTATACTCGTCGGAAAGCTCGGGACGCTCGGGTCTCGGTCCGACCACTGACATATCGCCCTTCAGTATATTGAAAAGCTGAGGAAGCTCGTCCAGTCTGCATTTACGCAGGAATTTTCCGACAGGGGTTATACGGTCGTCTGCTTCGGTACAAAGCTGCGGTATACCGTTCTTTTCGGCATCCACAATCATACTGCGGAATTTATATACCTGAAATTCCTTTTCATCTATGGTAAGACGTGTCTGCTTATAGAGCACAGGTCCGCCGTCGTAAAGCCTGATGCAGAGCGCGCATATCAGCATTATGGGAAGTGCGGGAATAAGCACAATAAGCGTAAATATAATATCAAATATCCTCTTACAGAGTCTCTGCTCAAAACCAAGACCGTAATTGCGGCAAAGCATAAGCGGTGTATCGAAAAGTCTTATGTCGTCCGCACCTCTTATGATAATATCGGAAATTTTAGGTGCAATATACGCTCTGACTGAATTCTCAAAGCAGAATTTAACGTAGTCATTACGCATATCCGCAGGAATATCGCAGATAATAACGCCCTCATACTTAAGGATAAGCTCTTTGATTTTTTCCGAATCCTCGCTTATATCAACAGACTCGCAAATCATATACTTGTCCACACGCTGGCTCATCTTCATAACAAGCGATGCCGCCTGATGGCTTCCGTAAAGTATAATAAGGCGTCTCGGGGGATAAATCATGAAATAAATTTTTCCCGTAATGAACGTCCAGATGGTAAGCACGGCGAAATCGGCAACAGTAAGCTCTAATATCGGCATCCATTTCATGAAGTCGCGTCCGATAAGGCTTATCAGGAAATAAGCTATGACGTTTACGCAAACCATTGAAATAAGCTGGGAATAAAGCATGTCCGTTTTTTTCAGGTAACCGAGCTTAAAGCCTCCGTAAGCCTTGAAGAAAACAGCGGTCATAACGGCATAAACACCGATAAGAACCCAGTTTCCTCTTCTGTAGAAGGGGAGAATAATATTCTCGCTGTAGTATTTATACCAGACAAATGCAAACATTCCGGCAAGAATTCCCATAATCATAACAGCCGAGATGAAAGTCACAAGTCTTTTGTATTTATCTCTTTTACTCATAACAGAAAGCACAGTCCGCAGCGGACTGCATTATGTCTCCTTTATATTTCTCTTTAATCTATTATCAGCAGTAATATACAAATAAATTCATCAATACCCCATAAACAGCAAGGTATCAAAGCTATTATAGCAAATCGGCAGAGGTATGTCAATAGAAATTGCCGTATTTTACAAAATTTTCACCTGTTTTTTGGCATTTTGCATAATAAACAAGGCATAAATTAAGGGACGCATGAAGCGTCCCTGTAATTATTAGAGATATGATTCAGGAAGTTCCTTGATAAGCTTTGTGAGGAATTTCTGAATAGATGTAGCGTCAGTTATACCTACGCCGTCACCGCTCTGATAAACGTCAGCATTTGCAAGACCTTCTGCAGAAATTGTTGCAGCATCAGAGTTTGTTGTGTATGCCATTACGAGAATAGCGTCATTTACGAGAACCTGACCGTCACAGTTAGCGTCACCCCAGACAACTGTTGAAGGAGGATCTGTTATACCCGGTGTAGGCTCGGGTGTGGGTTCGGGAGTAGGCTCAGGTGTGGGCTCGGGAGTAGGCTCAGGTGTAGGCTCGGGAGTTGTAGGCTCTGTGTCCTCAACAACGCCGTCGATATAAACCTTTACAAGTGTAGGATACTCTGTTGAATCCATTTCGTTCCAGCCGATATATGAACCGTCTGCACCGAATGTATTGTAGCCTGCGTAGTAAACGCCAACATAGCAGTTTGCGGGAGAAACTGTTCCGGGAATGTTGATGTAGCCATACTGAACTACAGGTCTGTTTCCGTCTGCATCTTCCTCACCGGTTTCATTAGCAAGAAGCTCACCTGTTGTTTCATCCTCAGAAAGTGTGAAGGTGATTGCGTTATTTACGTTTGTATTAGTAATAGTATCCCAGTAGCTGAGTGCGCCTGAACCGCCTACTCTGCTTGTAGGATAGTTGCTGTGAGGGCACTCAAACACAAGCTTAACCTTTGTTGAGTTACCAATCTGGAATTTGCCTTCCTCGTCGATGGGTGCTTCAACCCAGCCGATTGTCGGAGGGGTATAGCCTGTACCGGAAAGTGTGCTGTAAAGCTTACCGAAGTCCTCATCGTGGAACTTAAGCTGTTTTCTTGAATAGTATTCCATAGAACCGGAATCACCGTCATCCCAGAGGAATGAAGAAATACCTTCGATAGCAAGAGCGTTACCTGCTACTGTCTCATGGAAAGCAAGCATAGAATTCTTATCCTTGCCAACGCCTGTTACTACACCGTACTCGCCGATGATAACACCTACGCCGTTGTCAACGAATCTTGACTTGAGCTTGTTGAGGTTGTTTACAACATCGCTCTTTTCAGCGTCTGTACCCCAAGTTGAGCTATAGCCCCAGCCAGTGTCTGATTCAGCAACACAGAAGGTTGAAGGATAGTAGTAGTGGATATCTACAGCAAGCATATCATCATCAGGAACGATATACTTGGAATTGAGTGTATTTGTAAGATTAGCGTCAGCGCCTGCGAGAACAAGAAGTCTGTCAGCGTTGTTTCCGCCTGTTGCACGTACTACATCAACGAAAGCCTGATTGAGCTTATTGAGGATATTGTAGTCGTTGTCTGTATACTGACCGCCTGCATTTGATGTCCAGTGAACCTCGTTCATAGACTGGAATGCAAGGTGGTAGTCATAATCTGCAAAGCTTTTTGCGATATCTGTCCACATTGCTTTGAACTGAGTCTCAGCACTTGCACCCTGATTCAGCCAGAGAGAACCGTTTGATACCCAGTCCCAGTGCATATCCATTACTACATACATATCATTATTGTAGCAGTAGTCGATAACCTCTCTGAGACGAGCGATATAGTCGTCGTCGATTGTCTGAGTGGATGCATCCCAGTGCTCATACCATGTTACAGGGAGACGAAGGCTGGTGAAACCATAGTTCTGTGCAAGACCGTCAATCATAGCCTGAGTTGTTACAGCGTTGCCCCATGATGTTTCAACGTTGCCGCCGGTATTCCAGCAGTCGAAGGTGTTGCCGAGATTTGTACCCAGACCCATAGCCTCAACGAGCTGGATAGCTGTCATTTCGGTCTCAGCGCTTACAGTGCCTATACTGCTTGCTACGCCTGAACCGGCTGCCGCCATAACTGCTGCTGCAGAGAGGGCTGACAGAAGCTTTTTAAAGTTTTTCATTTGTATCAAACTCCTTTACAAAATTTGTTATTATAAATGTACCATATTTTATTTTTCAAGTCAACAAGAAAGAGAAAATTTATTCACTCGTCAAAAAAATTTGTAGCATTCGTACAAGTTTTGCATGATTTTTAGTGCGTTTTGACAATATTGCTCTGAAAAACAAAAATCGAACTATATTGCTATCGGTATGATTTACACTGTTAAAATGCATTAGCTTGTCTGTCAGATTATATTTCAGGCAACACAGCACAAAGCTTGTGTGGAGTTGCCTCTATTATAAATCCACATCAATTTCTTTCCTGAAACCAAACAGAAATAATTGACATTATATACCTGTCATGCTATAATTAATATGTATGCACAGCCGTAACTGCGTATAAAACAGGCAGTAAGCCGTATAAAATATAAACAGCAGCCATCGGCGGCATAAAATAAATATGTGGAGATAATAGAATTGTATAAAAAAGTAAACGGTATCAATATCAACTATGAGCAGAAGGGCAGCGGCGATCTTATCGTGATTCTTCACGGCTGGGGCTCGAATATCACCCTTCATGCAAATATGATTGAGCTTTTCTCAAAAAAGTATACTGTCGTGGCTATGGATATGCCCGGCTTCGGAAAAAGCGAAGAACCGCCATCAGAGTGGTGCGTGGACGATTATGTGCAGTTTGTAATTGATTTCCTTGCAGACTATGATAACAAGAAAATCATGTTTCTCGGTCATTCCTTCGGCGGAAGAGTTATCATAAAGCTTTGCAGCCGCACTGACCTTCCCTTTGAGGTAAGCAAGGTTATGCTTGTGGATAGTGCGGGTATACTTCCTCCGAAATCAAATAAAAAGAGCATGAGAACACGCTGGTATAAATTCTGCAGAAGCATTCTTTCAACGAAGCTCATGCAGAAGCTTTTCCCCGAAGCACTTGAAAAACTGCGTGTGAAGTACGGAAGTGCCGATTATGCCGCAGCTTCTCCCCTTATGAGACAGGTACTTGTTAAGGTGGTAAATGAGGACTTAGAGTCTCTTCTTCCGAATATAAAGTGTCCTGCACTTCTTGTATGGGGTGTGAATGACACGGCAACTCCTCTTTCAGACGGAGAAAAAATGGAAAAGGCTATCCCCGATGCAGGTCTTGTAAAGCTTGAAAATGCAGGGCATTATTCCTTCCTTGAACAGCAGTTCCTTTTCAACAGGGTTATGTGCTCGTTCCTGAAAATTGATTAATCTGTGTGAAACAATTGTAGGGGCGGATATCATCTGCCCGTCAGATAGGTGGAAATTATGATTATGTGTGCGGGCGGCCGATGACCGGCCCCTATAACGATTTCAAATATAATCCATAAAAGGAGAAATACATGAACATAGCAATATTCGGCTTATATGCCGCTGTAACTCTTATGGGAA
>SVNJ01000064.1 GCA_015066955.1 Ruminococcus sp.
TGACTTCAAAAATTTCGGAATGGGTACAACCTGTGTTGCGGCTTTTGTCAACAGCAAAACGGCATTTATTGTAAATGTGGGCGACAGCAGGGCTTACCTTATTACTGATACGGGTCTGCATAAAATTACAACAGACCACAATGTAGCCTCTCTTCTCTATGAACAGGGAAAGATTACAGAGGCTGAAATGGAGGTTCACCCGCAGAGGCACATGCTTGTGCGTGCGGTTGGAGTTGACAAAACGGTAACTCCTGATACCTTCATACTTGATTACGATGACAAAATCAGTCTGCTGCTCTGTTCGGACGGACTGTCCGGCTACTGCGGCGATGATGAAATATATGACATAATAAAAGAGACGGATTTTGATAATGTTGCCGAAGAGCTTGTAAATCTTGCGCTCGGTAAGGGCGGCCGTGACAACATAACAGTTGCGGTAATTTCAGATTAATTCAGGAGGTTCGATAATGGACAAGAATATTGGTAAAAAACTTGATGGCAGATATGAAATAACCGAGCTTATAGGCGTCGGCGGTATGGCTGATGTTTATAAGGGTGTTGACGTAATTGACAATAAGCCTGTTGCAATAAAGATTCTTAAGAAGGAATTTGCGGAGAATGAAGAATTCCTCCGCCGTTTCAGAAATGAATCAAAGGCAATTGCTGTACTTTCTCACCCCAATATCGTAAAGATTTACGATGTCGGCTTTTCCGAGAAGATTCAGTACATTGTCATGGAGTACATTGACGGAATTACATTAAAGGAGTATATTGAGGAAGAACAGGTTCTTACATGGAAGGACACAGTTCACTTCCTTATCCAGATTCTCCGTGCACTCCAGCATGCCCACGACAAGGGTATAGTGCATCGTGACATCAAGCCTCAGAACATCATGATGTTCACAGACGGTACTATCAAGGTCATGGATTTCGGTATTGCAAAGTTTGCCCGTGACAATGGCAAGACAGCTACCGACCAGGCTATCGGAAGCGTACACTATATAAGCCCCGAACAGGCAAGCGGTGACGTTACCGATGAAAAGAGCGACATCTATTCCGTAGGTGCAATGATGTATGAGATGCTTACGGGAAAGAAGCCGTTTGACAGTGATAACCCCGTATCAATTGCTGTTATGCACATGCAGGAAACTCCCGAGCGTCCTAAGGCAGTAAATCCCGAAATTCCCGACGGACTTGAGGAAATTCTCCTTAAGGCAATGGAAAAGAATCCCGACAACCGCTATCAGTCAACTACCGAAATGATTGCCGATATCGAGTCCTTCAAGGATAATCCCGATATTGTATTCGGATATTATTCCGAAGAAGAAGAGGAAGCAGTTGATGATGCTGACAATACCAAATTCTTCGGTGCTGTTGCAGCTGATGACGAGGAAGTAGTCGACGTTGAAGAATACGTTCCCGTTGGTGTGGCAGACGGCGAAGACGGAGCCTTAACCGAAAAGAAGCCTTCAAGATACAGTGACAGATATGACTATGATGATGACGACGATGATGACGAAGAGGAAGAACGTTCTTCACTTGTAGTACCTGTTCTTACTGCGGCAGTAGTAGTAGTAATCATTGTAGCTGTAATATTTGTTGCAACACTCGTAAGCGGTATGTTCAAGGACGACAACAAGAAGGGCGATTTTGTAATGCCCGACTTCTACGGTATGGACTATAACGAGGCTGTAAGTATGTACGGCAATAATATCAATATCCAGAAGAAGAGCGAGGTTTACAACGAGCTTTCAAGCGGATGCATCGTTGAGCAGGATATTGAAGCAGGTAAGGCGTTCAATAAGGGCGACGTTGTAAACGTTGTTGTCAGCAAGGGTATGGAAAAAGTAACCATTCCAAATAATATTCAGAATATGAATGCACAGCTTGCTCAGAATCAGCTCACTGAAATAGGACTTAAATGTGAAATGAGAAACTCATCAAGCTCCGATGTTGAAGAGGGCAATGTTATCAAGACAGAGCCTGAAATCGGTACAGAGGTTGATAAGGGTTCAACTATTATCCTTTACGTAAGTATGGGACTTGACTTAGGGCAGATTGAGATTCCTGACTTTACCGGAAAGACTATTGAGGACGCAACAATTCTTGCTGAGTTTGAGGGACTTAAGGTTAATCCTCTGGACGGTGCTTCTTACGAGGAAGAGGGCATAGTATTTGAGCAGAGCATTGAACCCGGTACAACCGTTGAAGAGGGAACAGAGATTACACTCTACTACAGCAGCGGTGAGCTTCCTGAGGGTGAGATTCCATTCTCAATTTCATTCCCGCCTGATGCATCGGGAAGATTCGTAATTGACTTCTTCATTACAGATGAAACAGGTATTCAGAGAACAGTTTCAACAAATCTTTTCATTCCTCAGGAAATGAGCGAGAGAAGAATTGATACTGCAATTCAGGGTGCAGGCGAAAGAGTTGCCGTAAGAGCAGTACTCACAAACTACAGCAATAATCAGTCTGCCACAATCGGTTCGTATATCTTCAACTTTGCAACAAAGAGCATTACAATCGAAAATCAGGATGCTGAAAGTGCATTCAGAAATGTAGGCGGTCTTGTTGAGCCTACAACAGAGCCTAAGACCGATGCACCTACAGAAGCACCTACACAGGCACCCACACAGGCTCCTACACAGGCACCGGTACAGACAGAGCCTCCTGTACAGATTGTAACACAGCCTCCTACACAGGCACCTACACAGGCTCCGACACAGGCACCTACACCCGCACCGACTCAGCCTCCTACAGATGCTCCTACAGAAGAGGAGACTGAGTACATACACGTTGACTTTGAAGAATAAGCTATGAATTCGGAAAAGGGTATAATAATAAAATGCTTAGGGGGACTCTATACAATAGAGTCCCCTGCGGGCATATACGAATGTAAAGCGAGAGGAGTTTTCCGAAGCAAGGGCATTTCACTTTACACGGGTGATTATGTTGAGTTTTCCGACGGAGTCATTACAGAGGTGCTTGACCGTAAGAATTCAATTATCAGACCGCCTCTTGCAAATCTTGACCAGCTTATTTTTGTGGTATCGACATGTTCACCGTCGCCTAATTACCTGATACTCGATAAATTCATTGCTATTGCGGAATACAAGAATATCAGGCCGATAATAGTGCTGACTAAAATCGACTTGGAGGACTGTGCGGAAATAGAGCGTATCTACGGTAATATCGGAATTGAGGTGTATAAAGCCGACTACAGCGATGATAAATCGATAGAACGTATACGTCAGCTTCTTTCGGGAAAAATAAGTGCGTTTACCGGAAATTCAGGTGCAGGAAAGTCCACGCTTCTCAATGCAATTGATCCGACGCTTAATATCCCCACTGCCGAAATCAGCAAAAAGCTTGGAAGAGGCCGTCACACTACACGTCATGCGGAGCTTTACAAGCTTGCAGAGGGCGGATATATTGCCGATACTCCGGGATTTTCAACCTTTGAGACCAACAAGTATGATATTATCCGAAAGGAAGAGCTTGCGGACTGCTTCACCGAATTTTCTGAGTATACAGGTGAATGCCGTTTCAAGGACTGCTCACATACCTGCGAAAAGGGCTGTGCTGTCATAGCGGCAATGAGTGAAGGGAAAATCAGTGAAAGCCGTCACACGAGCTACTGCACGATGTATGAGGAAGCAAATCAGCTTAAGGAGTGGGAGCTTAAATGAATACATTCCACATATTTGCCGGCGGAGAAATATCCGACCTCAGCTTTGTAGAAATAGCTTCCGATGATACGGTAATCTGTGCCGACAGGGGGCTTGTCCATATTCAGAAGCTCGGCATAAAGCCTCATCTTATAGTCGGTGACTTTGATTCATATACGGAAGTACTTCCCGAAGATATTGAAATTCACCGCAGTCTGCCCGAAAAGGACGATACGGACACCATGCTCGCTTTAAAGCTTGCAATTGAGCGTGGAGCTGAGCGTGTAATTATATACGGAGCATTCGGCGGACGGCTTGACCACACTATTGCAAATATTCAGACTCTCCGATATGCACAGGAAAACGGATGCGAGGCAGTTCTTATGGATTCGGACAATATTGCACTGCTTCAATCTGTTGGTACACGTACTTATCCATACAGGGAAGGCTGGTATTTCTCCTTTTTTGCTTATACGGACAAGGTTGTTGTATCTCTCAGCGGTACAAAGTACACTCTTGACAATGCGGAAATTACAAGCAGTTTTCCGCTTGGCGTGAGCAACGAGATAACGTCTGATGAAGCAGTTATGACAGTAAGCGAGGGTACTGCACTTATAGTAATTTCAAAAATGTAATCACCAAAAGTATTCATTTGAATATAATAAAGTATATTCGGAAGGAAGGTGTTACATAATGAAAGTAGTAGTAATTAAAAGTCCGAAGGTGCTTTCAGGAATACTGAGGGCAATTTTCAGAATAAAAAAAGAAGAGCAGTAATAGAAAAACCGGTTTTCCGCATTGTTACGGAGAACCGGCTTCGTTTTTTTTATATATTTTACGGATTATTGCACTGCAAATTGTCATACATAGTACTGAAATCAGTATACCCGTCAGGCTTCCCGAAGTATCAATAAGTACATCAAGGGGACGGCATGCTCTTCCGGGCACAAAAAATTGGTGGATTTCATCTGAGCACGCATACAGGAAGCATATCGCAAGGACAAAAGCACTGCTTTTGGAAAGCAGTTTTCTTTTTCCTGCAGCACAGGACGTCAGAAAGCCTAAGGCTGTAAATATGGTGAAGTGTGCAGTCTTTCTTACAATATGGTCAATTTTTGCGTAAATACTGCTTTGCTCTGCAGGAGAAAGCTCCTCGTAGTCTGAGACAGTATACTCAACAACATAGTCCGTAACGTTTCCGCTTGTATCGGTGGACTTTTCCGAATTCTCGCAAGAGAAGCGGAAAATCATTACCATGCACGCAATACTGAGAAGGAAAAATATAATCTGATAAAGCTTTATATCCTGAAATTTCATTAAAATAACCTTTCTTAAATGATTACATATTATATTATACTACTAAAACCGACTGAAGTAAAGCGAAAGACTGCAGATTTTCGAAAACTGCTTCAAAATTGTTACAGAGCAGAAAAAAATTCGGAAAATGTCTTGTAACTTTCAGTGAAAAATGATATAATAGTAAAGAACGTAAAAATTCAAACGGCATGGCGTAAATTACTGATTGCTGTAATATTTTTCGTCTCATTCCGCTCTTTATGCGGATAAAATGACTGCAACGCTTCACGGAGGAAAGAATGAAGAAATTTTTTGCTAATATATGGACAAAAAGAGTGGCATCGCTTGTAAGTGCGGGTTATACATTTCTTGTCTGCTATCTTTGCTACTGCTCAATATTTTATGATATAGAAGTCGTTTCAAGAACTTCATTATGTCTGCTTGTTACAGGTGTATCTCTATGTGTGCTCGTCTTTATGCTCTATACACGCAAGCAGATTTTAACACGGCTTTCAAGCTTTATTATACTTCCTGCAATGCTTCCCGTTGTACTGTTGTACTTCGGCGAATGGGGGCTTATAATACCCATAATCGCTACGGGAATCGTTATACTGCTTCTTTCAGGCGCAGGAGAAGGTGCAAAAACCGCATTTGGTACAATTTTCCTGCTGATGTACATATTCGGTGCATTGGGTTACTTCCTTATAACATCATTTTTCATTACATCAAGTAAGACCGAAACAGTGGTTTCAGGCATTTCGCCCTCACAGCAGTACCGCTACTATGTTATCAATACTGAGGACTCTTCAAACGGAAGTACAGCGGTGTATATTGAGCCTAACTATGCGGATATGCATTATCCGTTTACCACATTTACTCTCAAGAACATCGAGAGAAGAGTTTACCTTGAACGTCCTATGGCTGAGGCTGTTGACGTGCAGTGGACTACCCAGACAAGACAGGAAATTTCAGCACAGCTTAATGCGATTTCCGAGAATATAACAATCCACCTCAGTGAGGATGAGCTTGAAAAGCTTGGCTACACCTACGACAGCAAGCTTGCCCTTACAGGACTTACTACAGAGCAGAAAAAGGCTGTGGGACGTACAGCTTCCGATATTGAGGATGTTTACCTTGATACTCTTACGCCCGAACAGCTTGCATACTTTGATATAGGAAAAACTCCCGACGGAAGATACTACGTTCTTACTCCTCCTGCTGAGCTTATAGAAAAGCTTAAGAAGGAGAACGGAGAGACCGTATACTTCAGCGAAATGAACAGTGACTGGCAGGCTGAATACAGCGTAACAAAGGATGATTCGGTACTTCTCAACTCTCTTACCGATGAAAACCTTGCAATGCTCGGTGTGCCTGAAAGCGGCGACGTTATGCTTTACAACGGAAAGGTGTGCTTCCGTTACTATGTTGCAGTGATTGACGACTACTTCGATGTTGACGACAGAAGTCTTTCAATCCAGTTATTAAGCTGATTTTGGATTATATCCAATAATTATATTTTTAATAACTATAGGAGGTTATTATGAGCGAATTTTTTAAGGAAATAGGCAAAATCCCTTATGAAGGAAAGAACTCCGTTAACCCTCTGGCGTTCAAGTACTACAACCCCGATGAGGTAATCGGCGGAAAGACAATGAGAGAGCAGCTTAAGTTTGCCCTTTCATGGTGGCACACAATGGGCGGTGACGGAACTGATATGTTCGGCTGCGGTACAACCGACAAGACATGGGGCGAGAATGACCCTATGGCAAGAGCAAAGGCGAAGGTAGACGCTGCTTTTGAGATTATGGACAAGCTTTCAATCGATTATTTCTGCTTCCATGACCGTGACCTCTCTCCCGAATACGGCAGTCTTGCAGAATCAAACGCTAAGCTTGATGAAGTTACTGACTACATAAAGGCTAAGCAGGACGAAACAGGTAAGAAGTGCCTCTGGGGTACTGCAAAGTGCTTTGACCACCCTCGTTATATGCACGGTGCAGGTACATCCCCCTCTGCTGATGTATTCGCATTTGCTGCTGCACAGATTAAGAAGGCTGTTGAAGCTACAGTAAAGCTTGGCGGTAACGGCTATGTATTCTGGGGCGGACGTGAAGGCTATGAGACTCTCCTTAACACAAACATGGGTCTTGAGCTTGACAATATGGCACGTCTTATGAAGATGACTGTTGACTACGCTCGTTCAATCGGCTATACAGGCGATTTCTACATTGAGCCTAAGCCAAAGGAGCCTACAAAGCACCAGTATGACTTCGATACAGCTACTGTACTCGGCTTCCTCCGCAAGTACGGTCTTGAAAAGGACTTCAAGATGAATATTGAGGCTAACCACGCAACTCTCGCTCAGCACACATTCCAGCATGAGCTTCGTGTTGCAAGAGATAACGGTGCATTCGGTTCAATCGACGCTAATCAGGGTGATACACTTCTCGGCTGGGATACAGACCAGTTCCCCACAAACGTTTATGAGACAGCTCTCTGTATGTATGAAGTCCTCAAGGCAGGCGGCTTCACAAACGGCGGTCTTAACTTTGACTCTAAGGCAAGACGTGGTTCATTCACTCCTGAGGATATTTTCCACAGCTATATTGCTGGTATGGACGCATTTGCTCTCGGTCTCAGAATTGCTCAGAAGATGATTGACGACGGTAGAATCGACAAGTTTGTTGATGACAGATATGCTTCATGGACAACAGGTATCGGTAAGGATATTATCGACGGCAAGGCAACACTTGCTGACCTTGAAAAGTATGCTCTTGAAAAGGGCGAGGTTGTTGATTCTCTCGGCAGCGGACGTCAGGAGATGCTTGAGTCTATTATGAACAATATCATGTTCAATCTCTAATATTTGATTTTACGGGACGTAGTCTCCGCATAGATTGCGTGGGATTGCGTCCTTTTTGTATAGGAGTTACAGTTATGGCAACGGATATATCACTTGGTAAATTAGTAAAATGTGATGATTTACGTTCAGTATGGAAAAACGAAGCATATGATTTCACTGTATGGCTTGCTGAGGAAGAGAATCTGAATCTTCTTGCTGAGACTCTTGGCATAGAAATTGAGCTTATAAACAGGGAAGAGCCAGCAAGAGCATTTTCGATTGATATTTTTGCTGAGGAAGTAAACAGCGGACGAAAAATCATAATCGAAAATCAGCTTGAAAATTCAAATCACGATCATTTGGGTAAAATCATTACTTACGCTTCTGCAAAACAGGCTGAAATCATAGTCTGGATTGTAAAAAAGGCGAGAGATGAGCATCGTCAGGCTATAGAGTGGCTTAATGAAAAGACTGATGAAAATATTGAGTTTTATCTGCTTGAAATTGAATTGTGGAAGATAGGCAATTCTGCTATTGCACCGAAGTTCAGTATTATTTCTGCCCCTAACGGTTGGATGAAGGCTAATAAGAGTGTTGAAAAAAGTTCTGACCCTAATCAGGCATTAAAGCTTGAATATTGGGAGAAATTCGCTGAATATGCTGATGAACATAATGAGTATGTTGGACATCATAAAATGAAATATGGTGCAAGAAATTGGTTGGGTGTGAATGCGGAGACAGCCAAATGTCATCTTAATTTAGCAATAAGCATACAAAAAGAGCGTATACGTGCATCAATATATTGTGGAAAAAAAGGCGGATTTTTTGAAATTTACAAGTTATATGAAAAAGAAATAAACTCTATATTTGATCAAAAGCTATATATTTCACAGGGTAAAAAAGATGCTACAATAAATATTGCCGAAAAAGCTGATATTACCGACAAATCCGACTGGGAAAGACAATTCAAGTGGCTTTGTGATTCTTGTATGAAGCTAAAAAAAATAATCGATAAATATAAATCTAAATAATCACGGGATTCTTAAGGGCGTATCTGCCCTTAAGTCGGGTCAAGGGCAGACAGCCCTTGCAGGGTACGGGACAGATTCCCGCAACGAAAGGAGTTTTTCAATGTCATACATTATAGGCGTGGACTGCGGTACGAGCGGTACAAAGACAGTCCTTTTTGACGAAAAGGGAAGCGTAATAGCTTCAAAAACGATAGAATATCCCATGTATCAGCCGAAAAACGGCTATGCAGAGCAGGACCCTGCTGACTGGGCAGATGCAATGATAAACACAATCAAGGCAGTAATGGCACAGAGCGGCGTTAAGAAAGAGGATGTAAAGGGTATCGGTATTTCAGGACAGATGCACGGTCTTGTTATGCTTGATAAGGATAACAACGTTCTTCGCCGTTCGATTATATGGTGTGACCAGCGTACAGCCGCTGAGGTTGACGAGATGAACCGTATTGTGGGACGTGACAAGCTTGTTGAGATTACAGCAAATCCTGCCCTCACAGGCTGGACTGCGGCTAAGATTCTCTGGGTGAAGAATAACGAGCCTGAGATTTACTCAAAGGTAGCACACATTCTTCTTCCTAAGGATTATCTCCGCCTTATCCTCACAGGCGAGTACGCAACAGAGGTTTCAGACGCTTCTGGAATGCAGCTTCTTGACGTGCCCAACCGCTGCTGGTCAGACGAGCTTCTTACAGCTTTTGAAATTGATAAGAGCTGGCTTGGCAAGGTTTACGAGTCATGCGAGGTAACAGGAACTCTCACAAAATCAATGGCTGAAACTCTCGGACTCTGCGAGGGTACAATCGTAGTCGGCGGTGCAGGTGATAATGCCGCTGCCGCTGTGGGTACAGGAGTAGTTGAGGACGGCAAGGCATTCACAACAATCGGTACTTCGGGAGTAGTTTTTGCACACACTTCAAATATCTCTATCGATAAAATGGGTCGTGTACACACTTGCTGTGCTGCTGTACCGAATACATGGCACGTTATGGGTGTTACTCAGGGTGCAGGACTTTCCCTTAAGTGGTTCAGGGATAATTTCTGCATGTCCGAAAAGGAAACCGCAAAGCTCATGGGAGTTGATGAGTACTATCTTATGGACAAGCAGGCTGAGGCTGTACCTGTTGGAGCAAACAGACTTCTCTATCTGCCTTATCTTATGGGTGAGAGAACACCTCACCTTGACCCCGACGCAAGAGGTGTGTTCTTCGGACTTTCCGCAATTCACACTCGACGTGATATGCTTCGTGCGGTAATGGAGGGTGTTACATATTCGCTCCGTGACTGCGTTGAGGTTTTCCGTGAGATGAATGTAAACGTAAGCGACATGATGGCTTGCGGCGGCGGAGGTTCTTCACCGCTCTGGAGAAGTATGCTTGCTGACCTTTACAATTGCGACGTAAAGACTGCCGCTTCTAAGGAAGGTCCCGCACTTGGCGTAGCTATTCTTGCAAGTGTAGGTGCAGGACTTTACGGAAGTGTTTCAGAGGCTTGCTCAGCAATAGTCAAGACTGATAAGATTCAGGCTCCGAACGCTGAAAATGTTCCCGAATATGAGAAGTATTATCAGCTTTACAGGGAGATTTATCCTGCACTTAAGGAGAGCTTTGGTAAGCTTGCAAATATGTAATTATTATAAAAAGGGGGGGAGCACAATGCTCCCCTTAGTTATTATAAATCCTGAATTTTTGTTTTATCAAGTTCCGTATTGCCTATAACGGATTTTTCTTTCTGAGGACGAAATGTGAAGTATTCACCGAGAAAAATTAGTGTTGGCAGATTGAACATTATACCTATTCCTATTATACTTCCCAAATCAAGATCAGTATGCTGCTTCTGACTTGAAATAATGTAGGACTTTCCAAATTCATCAGTACCCATAACAGTTTTTTCATAAGAAGATTTTGAAGAGACCTCTATCACAATCAGTAGTGAGAAAATAAGGCTGATTAGCGGCAAAATAAGACCTATTTTACGTCCATTAGGGCTTTTGCACAGCTTGTTCTGTAAAAAAATAAGTCCGACGGCGATTGCGATAAGAATTATAAATAAACCTGAGATTCCCATATAAATTTCCTCCCTTGTACTTGCGGTATTCGTTGATAAGAATTATTGAATTTTATAAATCGTGAATCTGAGTTTTAGCCATTTCAGCGGCTTCAAGCTCGGATTTTTTCTTTCCTGACCTGAGTATAGCGTATTCAATCATAAAAAGAGCGGTCGGTATATTTGTGCTTAAAAACACACCAACAACTGCAGGCATTACATCAGAAGAATCTGATTCTTCCTCAATAACCTCAGATGAAATAATATTTCCGTCATCATCATAGGTTTCGGTTGTAGATGTTGTTTTCGCTGCTGCAAAAAGTAAAAAGGATACAGTACAGATAACAGAAATTGCAAAGCAGATTATAGG
>SVNJ01000065.1 GCA_015066955.1 Ruminococcus sp.
TACCGAGATAATGCTTCAGCTTTCGCTGAGAGATGTTTTTCTCGGTTGTTTTAAGGATAAGAAAAAGATTGTGCTCAGTCTGAGGAGCGGACAGAAGCTTGACCTTAAGGGGAAATATCTGTATGCTGACGTCAGCGGAAAGAATATTCCTGTGGCTATGCTTTCAAAAGCGGCACAGGATACTCTTGAAAGATTATACAGAAAAGGATATGCCGTTAAATATTCCAGAATCAGATTTGTAGTCGCCTGGTATGATAAGGACGATGAAAAGGAGTATGCTGTTATTCTGCCTGATATTTATCTTGAAAAGAGGAACAGTTGATGTGCTCAAATGTGAAATCACCATGATAAGCGGAAACATCTGCATTAACGACGGTATGATATAGCAGATAATTTATAACAACAAATCCGGATAAAAGCCGGAAATATAAATTTACGGAGGAATTAAAAATGAACGCAATTGAAAACATGATTACAAGAAGAAGCGTAAGAGCTTACAAGCCTGACATGGTGCCGAAGGAGATTATCGAGAAAATCGCTGAGGCAGGCACTTATGCCGCAACAGGAATGAACAGACAGTCTCCCATAATCATAGCGGTTACAAACAGGGAGCTTCGTGACAGACTTTCCGAAATGAACGCAAAAATCATGGGAGCCGATATGGACCCCTTTTATGGTGCTCCTGTTGTGCTTATAGTCCTTGCGGACAGGTCAATACCTACTTACCTTTACGATGGCAGTCTCGTTATGGGAAATCTTATGCTTGCCGCTCACGCTTACGGAGTTGACAGCTGCTGGATTCATCGTGCAAAGGAAGAATTTGAAACTGAGGAAGGCAAGGAGATTCTCAGATCTCTTGGTATTACAGGGGACTATGAGGGTATCGGTCACTGTATTTTAGGCTATGCCGAAACAGAGCCTGCTCCCGCTTCACCAAGAAAAGAGAATTATATTTATTTTGCTGAATAAACGAAACGTCGGGGCTTTATGCTGAAAATCGGAAGCACTGCTTGAAAGGACACTCATCACAATGATGAGCTATGATTTCAGAGAAGATATGAGCTTTGAGATGGCTGTGTTTTTCGTTTTCGGCGAGGAAGATTTTAGCTGTGACAGACCGCAGGAATTTATTAGGGCGATTAATGAGTTTATTTTGGGTATCTGAGAGATGATTTTCCTTGATATTTACCTTCATGCTTACATCGCACCTGATAGTATTATTGAACCATCGTGTAGCCGATGATATGCACAGTGGTGCAAAATGTGAATATATTGAGCCAAAATATCATTTGCTTACTGAAAGATATAATGTATAATTAATATAGAAAATGATAATTTTTCAGGAGGACGATATATATGAAAAGGCTAATATCTACAATTATTGCATCGGCATTATCGTTAAATACCTTAATTCTCGCTCCTGTTGACTCAAAAGCAGCAGGTAATGTTTATGAATTTGAAAACGGCAGTATTTACGACACAGGAGATAACGTTACATCTGCTGTATCGCTAAGCGGTGCAAGCGGAGGAAGGGCTGTTGATCTGAAGGATTCAGGCGACTCTGTAACTGTAAATGTTAATGCAGAGAAAAGCGGTATGCAGACTCTTACGATACGCTATAGCCAGCCATATGATGAAGCGGGAAAATATCAGAATGTCATTGTAAACGGACAGAACGTGGGACAGATTCTTTGTGCTTATACAGGCGAGGGACAGTTCAGAACTGCAAGTATTACAGCAAATCTCAATGCGGGAAGTAATACTGTTGCAATTGAAGGCTCATGGGGCTGGACATATCTTGACAGCCTTACAATAGGTGAAGCTTCTGTCAGCAAGGGTTCAAATCCGATAATCAGCAGAAATGTACCGTCATACTCGGGAAATCAGGGCTGTGCTTCATCAGGCAATGACGATAAATGCTACACATTCTGGACTTCAGCTTCGGGTGATTATCTTGCTTATGACCTTTCATCAGTTCCCGAAAATCAGCGTAAAAAGGTACTTGCAGTATGGTACAATACAAGCACCTATGACAATATCGGAGTTTATGTCAACAAGGACGCAGAGCCTGTTGATTATACAATTGAAGTCAACAAAGCGTCAGGCGGAACATACCCTGAATCAGGCTGGGTGACCGCAGAAGCTGTTACAGGCAATGGCTATAGCTCACGTCAGCACCTTGTTGACATGGAGGGCTATAACTGGATTCGCATAAAGGTAACCAAGACAAACGGTAATAATGTCAGTCTTAATTTCGATATTCACAACGCTTCAAACGGAGTTTCCGACAGCTGGATATTCTTCGGTGACTCAATTACTGCGGGAAGTATGGTAAATGCTTACGGTACAGGCTTTGCAACTTTTGTCAATCAGCTTGACAGCAGATTTTTCCCTGTACAGGAAAACGGCGGAATAGGCGGTATATCAAGCCGTGACGGCAAAGATAATATTGATAAATGGCTCAGCACAAGTCCTGCAAAATATGTAAGTATAGCCTACGGTACTAATGATGCGTGGGGAAATCCCAATAATGTTCAGAGCTATTATGAGAACACAAAATACATGATTGACGCTGTACTTAAAGCAGGAAAAACGCCCATTCTTCCCACTATTCCCTATGCTTCCGATGCAAATGCAGGAAAATACACAACGGATTATAATGCTAAGGTTGCACAGCTTTACAGTGAGTATGGCGATAAATTGTTGCACGGACCTGATTTTTATGCATTTTTCAAAGCTAATCCCTCACTTTTAAGTTCGGACGGAGTTCACCCGAGCAGTGACGGCTACGAAGCAATGAGAAAGCTCTGGGCGGAGACAATGTACGAGAATGTTTACAAAAACATTTCCGTTGAAGCTGATGAAAGCGGCGTAAAAGGAGACGTTAACAGCGACGGCAAATTTAATGCAGCTGACCTTGTTGCAATGCAGAAATGGCTTATTGGCAGAAATGATACCAATTTGTCAGACTGGAAGGCAGGAGACCTTTTCGAGGATAATCGGCTTGACGTCCTTGATTTGGTGCAGATGAGAAAGCTGCTTGTTCAGCCTATTCCCCCGCAGACTCAGGACTTTGAGGCTTTTTATGAGGCAGAAGATGCTTCTTTATCGGGAAGCAATACAATAAGTACAGATTCCTCCGCATCGGGCGGAAAGGCAGTAGGCAGCTTCTCAGGCGACGGAGATAATCTTACCTTTACAATAGAAGTTCCCACCGCAGGAACCTATTGTCTCACTCTTACATCAAAGGGACTTGGCGGAAGCAAATACAACGAAATTCTTGTTGACGGTGAAAATACAGGAGGATTTGACAGTACAGGAGATAAATATACAGAAGCTTCACTCCGCAGAGTGGTGCTTTCAGCGGGAAAACACACAGTTTCCATTAAAAAATCATGGGGCTGGATAATGGTAGACTGCCTTAAGGTTACAGATGACGAGGCAATCTCAGACAGTGTTTACAATGTTGAGAATAAGCTTATAAATCCCAATGCAGACGAAAATGCGAAGAAACTTTTCAGCTATCTCTGTGACAGCTACGGCGAATATACGCTTTCGGGACAGGTCTGCAACGACGGTCTGAACGGTGATGAGTTCAAGGCAATTTATGAAGCTACAGGAAAATATCCTGCTATTGTGGGACTTGATATGATGGACTACTGTCCCTCACGAGTTGCAAAGGGTGCAAGATCAAACGCTGTTGAAACTGCATTGGATTTCCACAAAAACGGCGGCATATCCACATTCTGCTGGCATTGGAATGCTCCCGATAAATATATGAAGGCAGGAGATACTCCCGAAGGAACACCGAGATGGTGGGGCGGCTTCAACACTTCAAATACTGATTTTGATATTGCGGCGGTCATGGACGGACGTGATCCCGAAGGAAAAGCTCTTATTGATGCGGATATATCCGAAATTGCAAAACAGCTGAATCGTCTGCGTGATGCAGGAGTCCCTGTTCTGTGGAGACCTCTTCATGAGGCTTCAGGCGGCTGGTTCTGGTGGGGAGCAAAGGGCGCTGATGCGTACAAAAAGCTCTGGTATTACCTCTATGATCAGCTTACAAATGTTTACGGCTGCAGCAACCTTATCTGGGTATGGAACGGACAGAATCCCGAGTGGTATCCCGGTGATGATTATGTTGATGTAATCGGAGAGGATATCTATGCAGGCGAGCGTAATTACGGTGCACAGAATGCCAAATTCTCAGAGCTTCTGGAATACTCTGACAGCAACAAGATTGTAGCTCTTACTGAAAACGGCACTGTTTTCGATATTGACAAAGTTGTTGCGGCAAATTCACTGTGGGCATGGTTCGGAACATGGTGCGGAGATTTTGTAGTAAAGAACGGTCACTACTCCGAGACTTTCACTGAAAAGGACATGATGTACAAAACCTATAACAGTGAATATGTCATCACTCTTGATGAGCTTGACTGGAATAAATGATGTTAATTTATACTAATCCGAATCAAATATAATAAGGAGGTTTCTATATGAAAATCAAAAAAGCACTGTCAGCACTTGTCGCAGGCTGTATGTTAGCGGTAGGCACGCTTACATCGTTTCCTGCATCAGCGGAATTTGCAAGAGTGTCGGTACATGACCCGTCAATTGTTAAGCTTGAAGAGGGAGGCTATTACATCATAGGCTCTCATCTCGGAGCGGCACGCTCGGGTGATATGCAGAACTGGTATTCTGCGGCAAATTCACATTTAGGCTCAACAGCTACTACATTCTTCAAAAATATCTATTCAGACCTTGCGATACCCGAAAAATGGTCGAATACCACAAACGGATATAATCTTGCAGGCAATATGTGGGCTCCGGATATTATCTACAATGAAGCAATGGATAAGTACTGTATGTACCTCAGCGTAAACGGACAGGTCTGGAATTCATCTATAGTACTTTGTACTTCGGATAATGTAGACGGTCCTTATTCCTATCAGGGTACAATTGTCTATTCAGGCTTCACCAATAATGCTGTAAACAACGTAAAAGATACAGACGTACCGAAGGTTCTCGGAAACAATCCCGATATAGGACGTTATCTCAGCAACGGCTCATGGAATGCCGCTTATGGTACAAATGCTATTGACCCTGCTGTATTCTATGATGAAAACGGAAAGCTGTGGATGATTTACGGCTCATGGTTCGGCGGAATCTATATGCTTGAGCTCGATGAGAATACAGGACTTCGTGATTACAATGTAAAGTACGAAACAATTGCCAATGTTTCTGACGCATATATGGGCAAAAAGGCTGCCGGAGGCAACTATGCATCGGGAGAAGGTCCGTATATTGAGTATATGAAGGCGCCGGGCAGCAATAAGGGTTACTATTATCTTTTCATGTCCTACGGATATTTCAATTCAAACGGCGGATACAATATGCGTATTTTCCGAAGCGAGAATCCCGACGGACCTTATGTTGACCAGAACGGAAACAGTGCAATATTCCCAAGAGGCGGAGATAATATTGCAGGAAACGTGGGCGAGCGTCTTATGAGTAATTATCAGTGGAACTGCAATAACCGTCCGTTCAAGGCTCAGGGGCACAATTCCGCTCTTATGGATGACGACGGAAAGCTATATGTTATTTATCATACAAAATTTGACGACGCTTACGGTTTCCACGAGGTGCGTGTGCATCAGATGATAATGAATGAGGACGGCTGGCCGACTGCCGCAGCTTATGAATATTCGGGAGAAACTCTTTCCGAAAACGGTCACACAATGGCAGCGGTAACGGGTAACTATGAATTCATTTTCCATACTCTCAATCAGAAATTTGTCAATGAGCAGAGTGCAGATGTAGAGCGTTCAAGGAATATCACCCTTAACTCAGACGGAACGGTAACCGGCGACATTACAGGCAGCTGGTCTATGCATGAAGGCTCTCACGAAATGTCAATAACATTCGGCGGAGTCACTTATAAGGGAAGCTTTCTTGTTCAGGCTGACGAATCTGCCGCAATGACTCAGAAAATGACATTTACCGCAACAGGCAATAACACTTGCGTATGGGGAAGCAAAAAGACGGAATACAAGGCTTCTGAGGATATAGTTGACCTTACCAATAAAAACAGCAATCTTGTGTATGCTCCCGATACAGCATTGGGAACAGGCGATAGCGTAAAGCTTTGCGATACAGAGCTTCTCAGCGGAGTATCTTACTATATTACCAACAAGAACAGCGGTATGGTGCTTGATCTGGACAGCGGAAAGACCGATTCGGGTACAAATATTCAGCAGTGGAGTAAAATAGGCGGCAGTGCTCAGGAGTGGCGAATTATTTCAGAGGAAAACGGATATTGCAGAATTGCTTCAATGGCAGACGAATCAATGTGTATAGCAGTAAGCGGAAACGACAGTACAGACGGTCTTAATGTTGAGCTTCAGAAATACAGCGGAGCGGACAATCAGCTCTGGAAGCTTGTTCAGAATGGCAGTCACTACGGAATTGTATCAAAATGCTCAGGAGATAAATCGGGACTTGATGTATATGACTGGTCGGTGGAAAACGGCGGAAATATCAATCAGTGGGAGTACTGGGGCGGCGACTGTCAGCTCTGGAGAATAGACCCCGTCCGTCCTGTGGTGCCAAGCGGCGACTACACAATCAGAAACGTAAACAGCGGACTTTTTATTTCCGATAACAATGGAAATGCAGTGCAGTCAGCTAAGCAAAAGTGGACATTCAAAAATAACGGTGATAATACATATACTATTCAGACAGCGGACGGCAGAGCATTGACAGTAGAAAACGGCTCTCCCGAAAACGGAGCAAATGTGTATCTGTCAGCATACAGCGGAGATGCTTCACAGAAATTTACTGTCAAGGCGAACAAGGATGGCTCTTACTCGATTCTCAGCGTAGTATCGGGAAATACAGGCTGTATTGATGTGTTTGATATAAGCGTTGAGGACGGAGCAAATATCAATCAGTGGGAATACTGGGGCGGCGACGGACAAAAATTTATTATTGAACCTGCCGCAGAAGAAACTGCTGAAAAGGTAATCGGTGATGTCAATGCAGACGGAGCTTTTAACGTTGCTGACCTTGTAATGCTGCAGAATTACCTTGTCCGCAGGGGAGAGGTTACTGACTGGAGTGCAGGTGACCTCTGCGAGGATAAT
Source organism: Ruminococcus sp. (assembly GCA_015066955.1). Taxonomy (GTDB): domain Bacteria; phylum Bacillota; class Clostridia; order Oscillospirales; family Ruminococcaceae; genus Ruminococcus. The sequence continues at coordinate 7,146 of SVNJ01000065.1, forward strand.
AAGCTTGATGTGTTTGACCTTGTTGTTATGAGGAGAGAACTTATTAGTTAATATGATATTGAGAAACAACGGCAGCCCATTCGGGCTGCCGTTGCTGTTTATTTTGAGACAAAGGATTATTTCTGTTGTCAGAGATATGTAAACCGCCGATGCGACACTGTCAGTGGCTGCTTTTAGGAAAAAATATAAAATAAACAAAAATAGTATATATACTATTGACAAATCTTGTTGTTTTTTGTATAATAAAGGAAAGATTTGTAAATTACTGCTTTATATATAGAAAGGAGGCAGTTGTCATCGTCGGAGATGCAAGAAACTCCGGCAAATGAGCTTATAATTCATATAGCATTAAGACTACGTCAAAAAGGAGGAAATTTAATGAGATTAAGATTCAAAAAAGCATTGGCACTTCTCGCTTCGGCGGCTATGTGCGGCAGTATGGCACTCAGCTATCCCAACGGTGCTTTCAGTCTTGACGCATTCGCTTCAACGGAAAGCACCGAAACAGCACTCGACGGAAACTGGACAGACTATGCAAATTATAGAAGCTTCACAAGCAATAAAAAAGCTACTTATGAAATAGGCACAGCAGAGGATTTTGCAGCATTTGCTAAGGCTGTAAATGAAACAACAACTGACTATGGTCTTTGGTACGGCACAGTCAAGCTCACAAATGATATAGACCTGAGCGGGCATTACTGGATTCCTATCGGAGAGAATGAAAACTATTTCATGGGAACTTTCGATGGTCAGGGTTACACTATCAGCAACATGACAATCGATACCGAAGGGCTTTATTATGCAGGTTTATTTGGCCGAAACAATGGAATTATAAAAAATGTAAATATTGACAGCAGCTGCTCGGTAACAGGTACAAAAGTAAGCGGATATATTTTCTATATGGGCGCAATTTGCGGAGAAAATAATAATGGCACGATTGAAAATTGTTCCAATGCAGGCGATGTCATCAGTACAGATGATGTTGGTGGCATCTGCGGACATAATAATGGTACAATTACAAACTGCTATAATACAGGCGATATAACCGGTACAGACGATGTCGGTGGTATATGCGGAGACAATATTGGTACTATTACAAGCTGCTATAATAAAGGCGATATAACCGGTGAATATGACGTCTGCGGTATCTGCGGTATAAATAATAATAGTATAAATGGTTTTGGTAGAATTGCGAACTGTTATAATACAGGAGAAGTAATTTGTAATTCTTTATATACAGACGAAATATCAAGGAATGGTGCTTCGGTCAATAGCTACTATCTTGCCGACAGCGACGACGGAAACGGCGGAAAAACAGCAGAGCAGTTTGCTTCGGGTGAGGTTGCTTATCTTCTTTCGCAGGGCTGTAATCTAACCTATACTGATTATTACTATAATGAAATAACAGGATTTTTCTCAGGCGAGAGCTGGGGACAGAATCTTAAAACAGATGACAGCGATACAGAATATGACGCTTATCCTGTTATAAGTGACGATGTAGTTTATGCAGGCTATGAAACAAGCTACTGCGGAAATACAGAAGCAGACAGGCTTTATTCAAATACTGAATTTGCTGTTGCTTCGATTCCTGAACATGAAAGTTGGGAAAGCGGTATCTGTACCGCATGTTCAACGGTATGTACCCACGAAAGCTACACAAACGGCGAATGTGATGTATGTGATGTAGTATGCACACACGAAAACTATACAAACGGCGAATGTGATGTATGCGATGTAGTATGCACACACGAAAACTATACAAACGGCGAATGTGATGTATGCGATGTAGTATGCACCCACGAAAGCTACACAGGAGGCATATGTGATGTTTGTGATGTAGTATGCAGCCACGAAAGCTATACAGACTACATTTGTGAAGAGTGCGACTTACTTTGCGGGCATAATTACTATGATGAAGACGAAGGCTATATCATCAATGACTACTATGCAGCAGACCATGTAATTGCTTGCCATATCTGCGGATTTGAAAAAGCAGAAGAGCATACCTATGAGGACGGCTATTGTACAGTATGCGAATATGACGAGCTTGGAACAGGTTCAGATTTCATCTATAAGGATGATCTTGAATTTAACGATGACGAAAGCAAGGGTTCTCTTGAGGACGACGGCTATGAGTGGAATCACGAGACAAAGACGCTTACACTTGGTAATATTTATGTAAACGGCAATATCATTCTCCCTTACTATGCAGCTGACGGCAATACAAGTCAGGCAAACACGTTAATAATCAGCGGAAGCTCAACTGCAGTTATTACAGGAAATATCTGCGGTTCTCCCTATGATCAGTCACTTACAATTATGAGCAGTGATTTATCAAATACAGGAAGAATCAAGACAGGAATCAGCAACTCAAATGTCGGACTTAAGGACACGCTTACAATCAAGGACGTTACTCTCATTACCGATAGCCTTATGTGGATGACGAACGGCGGACTTTCTGTTGAAGGCGCTGAACTTAAAGTTTCTGATTACTGCTTTATCGAAGCGATAACAATTGACGAATCGTCAACACTTGAACTCAGCACTACTATCGGAGGATACGGCAATGTTGAAAACGGACTCAGTGATATTGCACATCATCTTCCTGAGGGATATACTCTTGTAACAGAGGGTGAAACAACTTATGTCATTGACAGCAACGGTGAACAGGTAGACGAAACTGTAATTTTTGACGGTTCTGTAGTTACTCCTTGTGCCGATGATAATAACGACGGTATCTGTGATTCATGCGGCAGATATATCGACGGAATAGGTGCAAAGCTTGCAGGCTATTCGCTCATCCTTGAGGGAAATATAGGCGTAAACTTCTACATGGAGCTTGACGAAAGCGTTATTTCCGATGAAGATGCATATATGCAGTTTACTCTCGGCGGAGAGGAGCTTTCACAGGTCAAGGTTTCCGAAGCTGACGTTGATACAGAAACAGTTGAGGGCAAGACCTATTATGTATTCAGATGCGGTGTTCCCGCAAAGGATATGGACACTGCAATTACAGCTCAGATAATCCTTTCAGACGGAACAGAAGGTGCTGTATACGAGTACACAGTCAAGGAATATGCGGATTATATCCTCGACGAAGCAAACAATTTTGACGAAGCAACAAGAAATCTTGCAAGTTCAATGCTCAGCTACGGCGACTATGCAGAGGCTTACTTCAACGGCACAGAGCTTGCGGCTACAGAGGAAATGGACGCAATAACAGCTGATACATTTGCTGAATATGCTTGCTCAGTAACAGATGAAAATTCCATTTACTATGGTTCAAGCCTTCTTCTCAAGTCCGATACTATCATCAGACATTATTTCACAGAAGAGGTTGCAGGCTCAACACAGAAGGGCGACCTCTGGTACATCGATACAGAGTCGATTTCAGCAGACAAGCTCGGTACAGCGATAACAACAGAGCTTGACGGCATTTCAATCAGCTATAGTCCACTCAGCTACGCTTACAAGGCACTTTCGTCAGAAACAACAAGCGATAGTCTGAAAAATCTCGCAAAGGCTATGTACATTTATTATCAGGCGGCGGACGCTTATGTAAATGGTGTTGAGGTATATGATATTACATTCAGTATATATGATTCTTCTGACTCAGCAGTAATAACAGCAAACGGAATAGAAATAGCAGACGGAAGTACTATTCAGGTTGAAGAAGGCGGAAGTGTTACGATTTCATACAGCTTGGACGAAAAATATACAAACTATATATTTGTAGATGGTGAAGAAGTATATTATGAATTTACTAAAACTTTTGAATATACTCATTCCCCAATTACCGGCGACCATTCAATATATATCGAAATAGATTCGGATTTTTTGCCTGTTTAAGGAGGTTATTTT
>SVNJ01000066.1 GCA_015066955.1 Ruminococcus sp.
AAACTTTCTTCAATATAACCCTCATAGCCCATGCCTCCGCCTGAATCATCCATATTTCCGGGAAGTATCACTTCTCCCTGTTTTTTCTCGTATGCATACTCGGGGAAAATCCTGTAATTATCCATTATATCCCTGAACTGTCTGTCAGCTTCGGAAGGCTTACCGCCTCCGATACTATTGAATGCTATTACCCCCGCAACAGCTGCCGCAGTAACTCCTCCGCCAATCGCTGCCCATTTTATGGGTGAATTCTTTTTTTGTACCGATGTATCGGGAATAAGCTCATCATCTGCCTGTCCGATTATTTCAAGTAATTTCTCGTTCTTTTTCATATTCCAAAGCCCTCCTCTTCAAGAAAATTTCTGAGTGATGTTCGTGTACGCTGCAATGACATCTTCACTGCACCCTCGCTTGTGTTAGTTTTCCCTGCAATTTCCTTTATGGGGTACATATACCAGTACCTGAGCATAAAAATTTTTCGCCTGTCGGGAGAAAGCTCATGCAAAAAGCGGTTGATTGCGTCTTTAAGGATGAAATCATCAGAAAATTCTCCGCTGTCACCGACACATTCCGCAAGTTCTTCAAGACATAATGCAGTCTGACCGCCGCCATGCTTTTCCGCCTTGTTTCTGCGATAACGGTCGATTGCAAGATTGCGTGTGATTCTTCCGAAAAATACGGAAAGACGGCTCGGACGTATCGGTGGAATGTTATTCCATGCCTTCATCCACGTATCATTGACGCATTCCTCCGAATCCTCCCTTGAGCCGAGAATATTGCCTGCTATTACACCGCAGTAGCCGCCGTACTTTTTCTGCGATTGTGAAACTGCCGATTCCGAACGTTTCCAGTAAAGCTCAACTATATCATTGTCCTTCATGCCGCACCTCCTTAATGCCCTTCTATCTATAAAGACGTAATTATGCTATGCAAAGTAACGGAAATATTAAAACTTTCTTCAATGATAACATTTCTTACTCTGTATTGTCAAGAAATGATTTTAAGTCATTTTGCATAATTCCGATTGACGTCCGCTTTCGATTATGGTACAATATGTATTATAGACATGTTGAAATCCACTTCAATCGAAAGAAGGTATATTTATGCATAAAAGAGTATTTTCTGTAGTTCTTGCGGCTGTCACCCTCTGTAGCGTCGCAGCTTCATATACGTCAAGCGGTGAAATCCATGCGGCAGATTCCTATGACCTTGATGTAAGCGTTAACCTTGACAGCTACCGCAAGCCCATAAGCCCCTACATCTACGGTGTAAACAGTCAGTTCCGTACCGAAGAGTACCTATACGATGCAGACGCAGGCTCTGCACGTCAGGGCGGTAACCGTTTTTCAGGCTATAACTGGGAGACAAACTTCTCAAACGCAGGAAGAGATTATCTGCATTACTCCGACCAGTACCTTATAGACTACAACAAGGACCTTCTTAACATTCCCGGTGCACCAGCTATAGGCTTTGCTGAGGAAGCCGCTGAAAAGAACGTCCCCTACAAGGTTACTACAATTCAGATGGCAGGCTATGTTTCCGCTGATGATGACGGTGCGGTAACCGAAGATGAAATTGCACCCTCTGCACGCTGGAAGGAAGTAAAAGCCGCTAAGGGCAGTGAGTTTTCCACGACTCCCGATAAAAGTGATGACTACGTTTACATGGACGAATATGTAAACTACCTTGTACAGACTCTCGGTGACGCTTCAACTGCAACGGGCTATCAGGCTTACAACCTTGACAATGAACCTGCACTCTGGGCGTCTACCCATGCAAGAATGCACCCGTCGAAAGTTACCTGTGAGGAAATCATTTCAAAATCAATCGAGTATTCCTCCGCTATCAAGGCTGTTGACCCGAAGGCGGAAATTTTCGGACTTGCACTTTTCGGCATAGGTGCTTATACGACTTTCAGCGATGCTCCCGACTGGGCTGAACATTCCGAAGATTACGACTGGTTCATTTCCTATTACCTTGATGAAATGAGAAAAGCCGAAGAGGAATACGGCAAGCGTCTCATAGATGTTATTGATGTTCATTACTACTCCGAAGCTAAAGGACAGTGCCGTGTTACCGAGTGTACTGACCATACCCATACCGACTGTATCGAAGCAAGACTGCAGTCCCCTCGTACCCTTTATGACGGTACATACATTGAAAAAAGCTGGATTGGCGACTATCAGCAGAAGTATCTGCCGATTCTTCCCACTATAAACAAGTCCATAGATACCTACTATCCAGGTACAAAGCTTGCCATTACCGAGTATAATCTTGGCGGCGGCGACCATATCTCGGGTGCTGTTTCTCATGCTGACCTGCTTGGTGCATTTGCGGAAAACGGTGTATATTGTGCGAATATGTGGTCGTTAAGCTCCGACTTTTTCTATCAGCTTTCCGCAATCGACCTTTACACCAACTATGACGGAAACGGTTCAGCCTTCGGTGATACGCTGATTGAATCAGAAACCTCCGATATGGTAAAGGCTACCTCCTACGCTTCAATAAACGGCTCTGACGCTTCAAAGGTAACAATGGTGCTTACCAACAAGAGCCTTACGGAAACTCAGAATGCTTCGATTACGCTTGATTCCGATGCGGACTATACTTCTGCAAAGGTTTACGGTATAACGGGCGATTCAAGCGAAATTCAGCTTCTTTCAACTGTTGACAGCATTGAGAATAATACCTTTACAATTGAAGTACCCGCACTTTCCGTTGTTCAGATTGAAATAAATGCCGATGAATATACCATTCATGGCGATGTAAATACAAGCGGTATCGTCAATGACGCCGACCTCATGCAGCTCAACGACTATCTCCTTGAAAGACCTGATTCTGATATTTCCTATAGTGAAGCTGACATGGTAAGCGACGAAACTATTGATTCCTTTGACCTTTGCAGTCTGAGAAAAAGCATTGCTCTGTGGAATACTCCTGTTGTTGAAGAAGAGCTTACAGCATTCTGGGCAACAAAGGAAGGTCAGTGGCGAATCAAGAACGGTCTTGAAAACAAGACTATTACCGCCGTATTTACAGGTGAACCCGAAAATATGCTGAATATCGGCTACGGCTACTGGGACCCCGTTTCAATCAACGAGTCAACAGGTGCGGCTGGTGTATGGTTCCATAATGACAATACAAAGCTCGGAAAGTTCACCTTTGACGAAAATGGTGAGGTATACATTACATTTACCGTCCCCGATAATGCAGAAAGCGTTGAGTTTATGACCTACAATTATACAACAACCGATTCTTCGGGCACTGTTATACAGCTTGAAAAGAGCGGTGTCGGACTTAAAAAGGTTGTGGTGAATTAATATACTTAATTGAACATTATCTATGCCGCCCCCCTTGAGGGGGGCTTTTTTGCTTCGTCATTGCTGTAAAGTGCAGTAGAGGGTGGCAATCCTGCACGGGCTCCGTGCGGATTTTTTTCAATTTTTTCTTCTTGACAACTGCCTGTATGTGTGGTATACTATACAAAAGAACATTTGTTCCATAAGTATGAAAGGAGCATCAATATGTACGGCAGAACTTATTTATGTATAGATTTAAAATCATTTTACGCTTCGGTTGAATGCGTTGAGCGTGGACTTGACCCTATGAAGGCTAACCTTGTAGTAGCTGATCCTGACCGCTCTAAGGGTACGATATGCCTTGCGATTTCCCCTGCAATGAAGGCACTGGGAGTACGCAACCGATGCCGTGTGTATGAAATTCCCCAAAATATAGAGTATATCACCGCTCCGCCGAGAATGCAGAAGTATATCGACTATGCTGCAAGAATTTACGAGGTCTACCGAAAATATATCCATAAGGACGATATATATGTTTACTCCATAGATGAGGTTTTCATAGATGTAACGGAATATCTCTCATGCTACAATAAAACTCCTAAGGAAATGGCTGTAATTCTCATGGAGGAGGTGCTTAAATATGTAGGTGTACGTGCGGCATGCGGAATTGGCACTAATATGTATCTTGCAAAGGTTGCACTTGATATTACCGCAAAGCACTCCCCTGATTTTATCGGCATACTTAATGAAGAATCATACCGCCGTACCCTTTGGCAGCATCAGCCTATAACCGATTTCTGGAGAATCGGAAGAGGTACCGCAGGCAGGCTTGCAAGGTACGGTATTCATACAATGGAGGATATTGCCCTTGCAAAAGAGGAGCTTCTCTATAAGGCTTTCGGAATAGACGCTGAGCTTCTTATAGACCATGCATGGGGACGTGAACCTGTTGCTATTGCCGATATAAAGTCCTATACGCCTCAGTCAACGAGTATAAGTCGTGGGCAGGTTCTTCTGCGTGACTATACCGCTGATGAAGGACGACTTATTCTGCGTGAAATGCTTGACCTTATGTGTCTTGACCTTGTAGAGCAAAATTCGGTTACAGGCTCGGTGTGCATATATATCGGATATTCCCATACCTGCGGTGCACCTTCCGCAAGAGGAAGCACGTCCCTTTGCATAGAGACAAGCTCGGATAAAATTATTATTCCTGCGGTGCTTAAGGTATACGACCGTATAATTGACAGTAATCTTCCCATAAGACGGATAAATATAAGCTTCAATAATCTTACCGAAAACAGCAGTTCGGTACAGCTTAGCTTTTTCGAGGAAGCCGACAGCGACAAGCTTGAAAGGTGTCTTAGTATTCAGCAGGCGGTGCTCAGTATCAAGAAGCGTTACGGAAAAAATGCCGTACTTAAGGGTATGAATTTCCTTGAAGGTGCAACTACCCGTGAACGCAACGATCAGATCGGAGGTCATAAGCGTGGTGCATAAACCGTTAAGGAAAATGTCAGTTTCCGACAGGGCAAAACAGTTTATGTCCTTCTCTGCGGTTACAGGTCTCGGTGAAGCGATAGCAGAGGTTGAAAGAAGGCTTTCCCTTGTTGAAAAGCCTGAGCTTTCAGAGGACGAATCTGAAAGCGTTAACCGTGCACTGAACAGCCTGTCTGTCGATACGGAAGCTGCGGTTACCCATTATGAAAAGGGCGAAATTTTCGTATGCATGGGAAAAATCCGCTGTATTTACCCCGAATTTTCATATCTGTGCGTCGGAGATGAGCGGATAGAATTTGAAAATATACTGAAAATCGATATAATCAGAAAAGACCCGTGATAGCGTTTCACGGGTCCTGTTTATGATGTAAGGTCAATTTTTCTTACAGCGTCCCTTACTCTTAGTACAAACGAGGGTGAAACGGAAAGCTCATCTATTCCCATACGCAGGAAGGCTTCAGTAAGGGACGTATCTGCCGCAAGCTCTCCGCAGATACCAATCCATGTCCCGTTTTTATGGGCATTTCTTGCGGAAATTTCAATAAGCCTGAGTATTGCCTCATGTTGAGTATCGCAGAAGCGTTCAATATGGGGATTCTGTCTGTCGCAGGCAAGAGTATACTGTGTAAGGTCGTTTGTACCTACGCTGAAAAAGTCAACGAGAGGTGCAAGCTTATCGCTGATAATGGCGGCGGCAGGAGTTTCAATCATTATGCCAAGCTCAACGCTGTCCGAGTACTCTATATTATCCGCGTCAAGCTCAGCCTTTACGCTGTCGCAGAGCGAGAGTATTTCTTTAAGCTCCCATTCGCTTGTAATCATGGGAAACATTATGCCGAGTCTGCCGTAAACCGAAGCCCTGTAAAGCGCCCTCAGCTGAGTCCTGAAAATTTCGGGACGATTAAGGCAAAGTCTTACTGCACGAAGTCCGAGTGCGGGATTTTCTTCCTTTTCAAGCTTAAAATAGTCAGCCTGCTTGTCTGCACCTATATCAAGGGTACGTATAATAACCCTCTTTGCCGCCATACTTTCAAGTACCCTCTTGTAAACCTTAAGCTGCTGCTCTTCTGAGGGATAGTCCGAATTTTCGAGGTAGAGGAATTCGCTTCTGAAAAGTCCTATACCGCCTGCGTCATTGAGAAGCACCTCGCCTATATTGTCAATGCTTCCGATATTTGCATAGATATTGATTTCCGTGCCGTCGATAGTCCTGTTTTCCTTGCCTCTCAGTTTCTGCAAAAGTGCCTTTTTTTCGGCTTCTTCCTGTTGTTTTTTCTCGTAAAGGGCAATAGTTTCCTCGTCGGGATTTACCGTAAGCTCTCCTGTAAAGCCGTCTGCAATCGCCATATCGCCGTCCTTTATATGTGAGAGGCAGTCCTCTCCTACGCCGATAATCGCGGGGATATTCATGTTTCTTGCAAGAATTGCGGTATGGGAATTCGAGGAGCCGTGTGCCGTAACAAATGCAAGCACCTTTTCCTTGTCAAGGGAGACCGTTTCGCTGGGGGCTAAGTCGTCTGCGACAATTATAACCTTATCGTGGGACGTATTACCCGTATTTACGCAGTCTGACATGCATGCAATGATTCTGTTGGAAATATCCCTTACATCTGCCGCCCTTGCCTGCATATAGCTGTCGTCCATAGATGAGAACATTTCGGCAAAATTATCTGCGGTAACCGCAACGGCATACTCCGCATTGACGCCCTGACCGTTAATCATTTCTACGATAGCCTCATTGTAATCGTCGTCCTCAAGCATCATCATGTGGATTTCGAAAATCTGAGCGTTTGCCTCGCCGACTTCTTTGAGTGCCTTTTCGTATATTTCCCCAAGCTGAGCGTTAGCCTTTTCCTTTGCGGCTTCAAGACGTGCAATTTCAGCTTCCGGGTTGTCTGTTTTAATACGCTTTACCTGCACGTCATTCCTCTTGAATACGGAAACAATACCTGCCGCAACGGCTCCGTAAACGCCTTTTCCCTTGAATTTTCTCATAAGCTCACCATACTTCTTTTCTTAAAGGTTTGCTTCAAGAAAGTCCTTCATAGACTTTTCGGAAGCTTCCTCATTGCCGCCGCTGACTGTAACTGTAATGGTATCGCCGCATTTTACTCTAAGTCCCATAAGAGCCATAAGCTTTGTCGCACCGACTGTCTTTCCGTCCTTAGCAATGGTAATTTCGCTGTCGAGTGCCTTTGCGGTTTTAGCAAGCATTCCTGCGGGTCTTGCGTGGATTCCAAGCTCGTCCCTGATAGTGTACTCAAAAGTTTTCATAGTTGTTCTCCTTTAATATTTTTTATCTGCCGTAAAGCTCCGTAATTCTGCGGATTTCCCCGAAAATTCCTCCGCTGAGCTGAGAGGGAGTCATTCTCCATTTCCAGTTTTCCCCGACGGTAGAGGGAGTATTCATTCTTGCATCGTCTTTAAGTCTGAGCCAGTCCTGCATAGGGATAATGCATACATCCGCCCTGCTTCTCATGATAAGGCTGATAAACGCCCTGTGAAGCTTATCATCGGGAGTATACTCGTCGCAAAGGTATTCCCTTGCTGTTTTACGCTCCTCATCACTGATAGTTTCAAACCATGAAGCAATAGTCTGATTATCGTGAGTGCCCGTATAGGCAACGCAGTTTTCGGTGTAGTTGTGGGGAAGGTAGTCATTACGGCTTCCCGTATCCCGTGAATCGAAGGCAAATTCCAGCACCTTCATATTAGGGAAGCCGCAGTCCCTTACAAGCTGACGTACCGTATCTGTCATGAAGCCCAAATCCTCTGCAATGACTTCCCTTTTGCCGAGAGCATTTTCAACCGCTCTGAAAAGCTCAATTCCCGGACCCTTTTCCCAGTGACCGTTTTTAGCGGTCTTGTCGCCGAAGGGAATAGAGTAATACTCGTCAAAGCCCCTGAAATGGTCTATTCTGACAACATCGTAAAGACGGAAGCAATGTTCAAGACGTGAAATCCACCATTCATAGCCTGTTTCTCTGTGAGCCTTCCAATCGTAAAGAGGGTTGCCCCAGAGCTGACCGTCTGCGGCAAAGCCGTCGGGAGGACAGCCTGCAACGGCTGTGGGAATATTGTCCCCGTCAAGCTGAAAAAGCTTCGGATTTGCCCATGTATCGGCGCTGTCGAGGGCTGTATATATTGGTATGTCGCCTATTATGCCTATACCCTTTCCGTTTGCGTAGGACTTAAGCTTCGTCCATTGAGTGTAAAAAAGATACTGTAAATACTTGTAAAAGCCGATTTCGTCCGCAAGCTCTGAGCTGTAATTCTCCATTGCCTGCGGTTTTCTTAAACGTATATCCTCGTCCCAGTCGCTCCATGAAGCTCCGCCGAATTTATCCTTTATCGCCATGAAAAGTGCATAGTCATCAAGCCATGCGTTTTCGGTACAAAAGCGAGTGAAGTCCGAATCCGACTGTATACCGCTGTATCTGTATGCTCTTCTGAGAAGCGGATAGCGGCTGAGGTAAAGCTTTTCGTAGTCGATACTGTCTGAGGAAGCCCCGAAATCTGCCCCTTTGCATTCCTCTTTAGTAAGAAGTCCCTGACGTACAAGCTCTGCGAGACTTATAAAATAAGGATTCCCCGCAAAGGCTGAAAAGGACTGATAGGGCGAATCTCCGTAGCTTGTGGGACCGAGAGGAAGTATCTGCCAATAAGTCTGCCCCGACTCTGCAAGGCGGTCGATAAATTTGTAAGCGTACTCGTCAAAACAGCCTATACCGTATTCCGACGGCAGACTTGATACCGCTAAAAGTATTCCCGAACTTCGTTTCATATATCGCTCCTTTCAATCATAACTGCGTAATGGTCTGAGACTACGGGATAATTACTGCCGTTGAAGATAACCTCAGATGAACTTATCTGCGTCCTTTTACTGCACCATATATGGTCTATACGCATACCTTCCGTTGAAGTAATTTTCTCCCTCCAGCCGTCAATAACTCTTCCTACGGTAATTCCGCTGTCCTTTTTCTCTGAGAGGGTATAGCTGTCGAAAAAGCCGTCTGCCTGAATCTTATCGTAGCCCTCATTGCGTACCTCTGAGGGGCTGTTGAAGTCACCCATAAGCCATACCGTCCCCCGATTCTTCATATAGGCTGAGGTTCTTTCCCATTGCCTTTGAAAGGGTTCTTCCGTATCGCCGTACCAGCCGTAGTGTACGCTGTAAAACCATTCATCGGGAGCATTTTCCGTGCGTATTCCGATGATTTTACGTGTTTTCCAGTTATGGTAGTCATTTATTTTACTGACAGGAAGTATATCCGTTTCAATTATGGGAGATAAACTCATGAGAGCAATTCCCTCGTCATATTTATCGTAGCCAAGCTTCAAGGGAAGCCATGTCCAGTAATAGTGCAATCCCTTTTGCCGAAGAAGCCTTACCGCATTGAAAACGTGATTATCCTCTCTGATAACGATATTATCCCCGCAAGGGACGTACCCTTCAAGGTCTTTTTCGGGGACTGCCCTGCCGCAGGCGGTCTGATTTACCTCCTGCAGGGCAATGATATGGGGACTTTCGATGTATATCCCGTTTACAAAGTCCGTAAGCTTTCGTGGATAATCCTCTTCAACGAGACTGTGGGTATTGAGTGTAAGAAGTCTGATAGGTCAGCACCGCCTTTATAGAATATCGTTGATGTCTGATTTGAGAATATCGGCTTTGGGACCGTATATAGCCTGTATGCCTGTGTCCTTCTTTACAAGTCCGAGTGCCCCCTCTGCCTTCCATTCGGGAGTATCTGCGACCAAATCGGGATTCTTTACCGTTACTCTTAGTCTTGTCATGCAAGCGTCTACGAGGGTAATATTATCCCTTCCGCCGAGAAGTGAAATGATTCTTTCGGGCTGACTGTCGGAAGAAGCTGACCTGTTTCCGCCCGATGTGGACTCTGCTTCTGAGTTATCGTTTGTATAGTTTCCGAGCCTTCCCGGAGTTGCGTACTTGAACTTTCCTATCATGAAGTAAGCTACGAAATAACCGATTGCAAAGAATACTGCGCATGCAATGATAAAGTTTATGATGTCGCCTGTAAGTCCTGCCTTTACGGACATGGGTACTCTTGTGACAAATTCAAGGTTTCCGAAGGAGTGAAGTCTGAGATTGACTACTCCCGAAAGTGCAAAGGCAAGTCCCTGTAAAACCGAATATACGATATAAAGGGGAAGTGCGGCGAACATGAACATGAACTCTATAGGCTCTGTTACGCCTGTAAGAAATACCGCAAGGGCTGTGGAGATAAACATTGAGCGGTAATTTTTACGCTTGTCGCTGTCAACTCTGCGGTACATTGCGTAGCCTACGCCGAGAAGAAGTCCTGATGAACCTATCATCTGACCTACCTTGAAGCGTGCGGGAATGACTGTAGCAAGGAGATTCTCGTAGGAAGCCGTATCGCCTGCATTTTTAAAGTTGATAAGGTCTGTTATCCATGCAAGCCATAGAGGATCCTGTCCGAAAACCTGTGTACCTGCATTTACGCCTGTAAGGATTTCGTAGGTACCGCCGAAGGAGGTGTAGTTCATGGGAATGGTGAGCATGTGATGAAGTCCGAAGGGAAGAAGAAGTCTTTCAAGAGTACCGTAGATAAAGGGTGCAAGTACGGGAGAGGTATCTGAGGAATTTGCAATCCATATACCGAAGGAGTTTATTCCCGACTGAACGAGTGGCCATACTGCGGAAAGTACAAGTGAAACGATAACCGACCAGAATATTACCGCAAGGGGTACGAAGCGTTTGCCGTTGAAGAAGGAAAGTGCGTCGGGAAGCTTTCTGAAATTGTAGAATTTATTGTAGACAATTCCTCCGACAAAGCCCGAAATAATACCGACAAATACGCCCATATTAAGTGCAGGCGAGCCGAGTACGGAGGTGAAGTAATTAGCTACAAGCATTTCCTGTCCGAAAAGTGAACGGACTGTCGCTTCGGAATTGCTGAGCATATCGGAAGTAACTCCGAAAACCGAACCTGTGATATTATTGATAAGAATGAACGCAAGGAGTGCCGCAAATGCACCGCCTGCCCTTTCCTTTGCCCATGAACCGCCTATAGCAACGGCGAAAAGAATGTGAAGGTTACTGATAATCGCCCAGCCGATATTCTCTAAAACGCT
>SVNJ01000067.1 GCA_015066955.1 Ruminococcus sp.
TCCAGGAACAGGTGCATGGACTGGTGCACTTATTGCGGTACTCAGACGTATCAAGCTTAAAAAGGCAGTTCCTGCGATACTTCTCGGTATATGTCTTGCATCGGCTATAATGTGTACTATCTGCTATGGATTCCCCGAGCTTTTCGTTAAGCTGTTCACCTGAATATATGTAAGAAAGCTGCATGGCATGACCGTGCAGCTTTCTTTTATCTTATTGTGACATATCAGCAAAAATACCCACATCAGGCGATACATAAGTGAAAACTACGAAGCATACTGCAAGAACAGTAAAAACTGCGATGCCGATAAGGTTGGAATAGCGTTCACCGCTGTTATGCTTAAGACTGTAATTTGAGGTTATATAAGCACCAATGTAAAATAGCAGAACATCAACAAATATAAAGGTGCGGCCGATAACTCCTGAGTACAGATAAAAGGCTGTTGTAATGAAAAGCATTCCGTAAAGCAGTGCGATGGCTTTTGCAGTCAGAAAACCACGAATGTTGCGGTATTCTGAGAAATATTCTATCAGTGTCCATACAAGCGTGGGAACAAATAGCAGCTTAAGATGCTCCCACACACTCTCGCTGACGGCTGAAAATGCACCGACAAAGTTCATTTCTCCGCTCCAGTCATAAACAAAATGGAGGAGTGTTCCGACGATTGATACAAAAATAAAACCGCTAAGCTCCCACTTGAAATCTCTGCTCATAATATCATCTCCTTGCGCTGTATACTGATATTTATATGAGAAAAATGAAAAAAATATTCATTTTCCGTATTTTTTACAAAAAAGACTGGACAAATATTAAAATATGTGTTATAATTATCGTTAGATTGATTACTTGAGGTGATTTTAATGGGTTTAGCTTCACTCTTTAAAGGTGGAAAATATTTTGATAAAAGCATCGAGCCAAAGTGCGATTACTGTCAGTTCGGTAAGCGTGCAAAGGACGGAAATAAGGTTCTCTGCGAAAAGAGAGGACTTGTTGAATGTAATTATTCATGCGGAAAGTTTACATATTCTCCCCTTAAAAGAATTCCGGTTAAACAGCTTAACTTTGTAGGAAGCCTTGCAGATGAGGATATTTATATCGAGTCAGCAAGCGACCGTGCAGAAAAGGAAGAAGAGGAGAAGAGCACAAAGGCTGCAAAGAATGACAGCAAGAAGGCTGCTCCTGCTGAAGAAAAGAAGGCTGAGGATGCGAATAAGGAAGAAGCGTCCGAAGAAAAGGCTGAATAATATTTCTGCAATTATGCCCGCTTTAACAGCGGGCTTATAATTTGTCTGCGAAGCGTAGGTTGATGTGCGTTATTCTTTGTGATATACTGTAATCAAGGAGTGATGAACATGAATTCGTACGTAACGGGGAATACAATAAAGATTCTGCGTGAACAGAAAAATCTAACGCAAAGACAGCTTGCGGAAATGATTTCCGTCAGCGACAAAACAATATCAAAATGGGAGACAGGACGTGGGCTGCCTGATATTACGCTAATTGAGCCTCTCTCGTCTGCACTCGGAGTATCGGTGACAGAGCTGTTGTCGGGGGAGTGCGTTTCAAATAGGAATCGTTGTGCGAATATGCTCAGAAGCTGTTTTTATGTCTGTCCTGCGTGCGGAAACGTTATACATTCGACAGGCGAAGGAAATTTCACCTGCTGCGGAATCTCGCTTCCGTTGCTTTCTGCTGAGGAACAGGACAGTGAGCATATTATTAATGCGGAAATAACAGACGGTGATTATTATATTACGCTGAATCATCCCATGACCAAAACCCATTATATTTCATTTATTGCGTATGTTACAATAAACGGAATCCAGCTTGTGAAGCTTTATCCCGAACAGAATCCTGAGGTGCGCTTCAATATAAGAGGACGTGACGGATATATCCTTGCTTATTGCAATCATCACGGACTATTCAGAACCGATATAAGAAAGCTTATAATATAAACAGAAGCGGCATCGTGAAAACGATGCCGCTATTTGCTAAAGATAGTCAGCCACAGCTGCTGCAAGCTTTTCCTCATGCTTAATGAGACGCTTTGCAAGGTTCTTGCTGTTCTCATCAGCAGCCTGATACTGATTGAGATATTTTCTCAGAGATTTTATACCCATATTGCACCCGTCTGTGATAAGGTCAGCAATTACATTGTCGGATTCATCCATTGTAAGCTTTACATTGGTTTTTATCCATGCCATGCCCTTTGCCATTGGATTAGGTTCTTTTCCGTCATCGTGATACTCGGTGAGAAGCTTCCGAAGCTCCTTTTCAATGTGATCATTTTCGTCAAGTCCTTCAATAAGAAGCTTTTTGAGTTTTTCGTTATGGACGTAATCGAGGACCTCGTTAATAGCTGTCACGCCCATTTTAACTCCTGCGTCACACTCCCTCAGAAGCTTTACTGTATCCTGTTCAATCATAAAATATCTCCTTTGTTTTTTTATTATTTATTGTTGGCAGAATACAGTAATTTATACCGTTGATATTAAATTAAAACATAAATATATATAGTGCGGCTATTGTAATTTATTTCATTTTTTGGTATAATATTTATTGCGTATTATTGGGGCATAGCCAAGCGGTAAGGCAACAGACTTTGACTCTGTCATCCCGTGGGTTCAAATCCCGCTGCCCCAACCATACTTTCTCCCTTGCCTGCGTAGTTTGCGTGGGTGAGGGGGATTTTTGCTTTATGGACATTTTTCTGAATCCGCCACATAATGTCAGTTTTTGTTGTGAAAATGCAGCGGAATATTGACAATACGGCTGAAAATGTGTATAATAATATACATAAATCAACACACGGGAGGCGTGATTATGAAGAAATTAGGATTCGGACTCATGCGTCTGCCTTTATGCGACACAAATGATCCGACAAGTATTGATATTGAGCACACAAAGAAAATGGTGGACAGATTCATAGAGCAGGGCTTTACATATTTTGACACTGCATGGATGTACTGCGGCTTCAAGAGCGAAAATGCAGTTAAGGAGTGCCTTGTTGACCGTCATCCGAGAGACAGCTATACTCTTGCAACAAAGCTTCACGCAGGCTTTATCAAAACCAAAGAGGACAGGGACCGTATTTTCAATGAACAGCGTGAAAAAACGGGTGTAAGTTTTTTTGATTATTACCTTATTCACGATGTCGGTGCACATCATTACGAAATCTACAAGGAGCTTGACTGCTTTACGTGGATCAGGCAGAAAAAAGCAGAGGGACTTGCAAAGAAGATTGGCTTTTCCTTCCATGATAATGCTGAGTTTCTTGACAAGGTTCTTACTGAACAGCCCGGAATGGATTTTGTACAGCTTCAGATCAACTATCTTGATTGGGAGAGTGAAGGCGTACAGTCACGCAAATGCTATGAGGTTGCGAAAAAGCACGGTGTTCCCGTTATAGTCATGGAGCCTGTAAAGGGTGGTACTCTTGCTAATGTGCCCGAAAGTGTTGAGAAGCTGTTCAGGAATTATAATCCTGAGGCTTCCGTGCCGTCGTGGGCAATACGCTTTGCCGCAAGCCTTGACAATGTGTTTATGGTTTTAAGCGGTATGAGCAATATGGACCAGCTTAACGATAATATCAGCTATATGCAGGACTTCAAGCCTCTTAATGACGAGGAGAAGCAGCTTGTAGGCAAGGCGGTTGATCTTATCAATTCCAATATTTCGATTGCGTGCACAGGATGTTCCTACTGTACCGATGGCTGTCCCGTTAATATTGCAATTCCGAAGTATTTCTCCCTTTACAATGCAGATATGCAGGAGTGCAAGGAAAAGGGATGGACTCCGCAGGGCTCTTATTATGATAATCTTACAAATACTTTCGGCAAGGCAAGTGACTGTATTGAATGTGGTCAGTGTGAGGGCGTCTGTCCTCAGCATCTTCCTGTAATTGAACTTCTTAAGATTGTTGCAGGACATTTTGAAAATGAGTAAAGAGGAGAATATATATGACTAATACTAATGTAAAAAAGCGAATTTCCATTAAGAAGCAGACCGTTGCAGCAGTACTTGCAATTATTGCCGCAGTTGCACTTCCTCAGCTTCTTCATGCAATAGGAATATCAACGGGTACAGGTGCTTCGCTGAGCGAAACTTTCCTTCCTATGCATCTTCCTGTTCTCTTTACGGGGCTTATTGCAGGACCGTTTGCAGGTGCGGCAGCAGGACTGGTTTCTCCCCTTGTAAGCTTTGCACTTACAGGCATGCCCTCAGCACTTTTGCTTCCTTTTATGATGCTTGAGCTTTTTGTGTATGGTCTTGCATCTGGACTTGTCAAGGACGTTAAAATACCGACAATCGGCAAGGTGTTTACAGCTCAGCTTGCTGGAAGAGCAGTGCGTGCAATTGCTATTCTGGGTGCGGCTTTGATTCCAGGAATATCAGCACCTTCTGCGTCAATAATATGGACAAGTGTACAGACTGGAATTATTGGCATACTTATACAGCTTATTCTTATTCCTCTTGCAATTTACTGCATAGATAAGGCAGGGAATAATGACTGAGCTTGAAAGGGCGAAAGGGCTTCTCAATGAAAACGGCTATACGTGCGTATTCTGCAAGGATGAAACGGTTATTTCAAGTTATGAAAGGGGAGTAAAACCGCTTCTCGGACTGCTTGACGGCGGCACTGATACAAAAGGCTTCAGTGCGGCTGATAAGGTTGTGGGAAAGGCGGCGGCATTCCTTTATGTGCTTCTTGGTGTGAAAGAGATTTATGCACATATAATAAGTATTCCGGCACTTGAAGTTCTCGGAAGATATAATATCCGTACGGAATACGGAGAAGCAGTCGATTCTGTACGCAACAGGACGAATACAGGCTTTTGTCCTATGGAAACGGCAGTAATGGAAATTGATGAGCCGAATAAAGCGTTGGAAGCTGTAAGAGAAAAGCTGAAACAACTGAATAAATAATAATACGGCGGACTTCCATTGAAGTCCGCCTCTTTGCTTACTTGTTCTTGGGGCAGTTCTTGTCAAATGAAGGATTGCAAGCGTAGAAATTCTTTGAGTTAAGGTTATCCTGCGTTATGCGGAGCGCTTCACCTAAGCGTACAAGAGAAAGCGTAATACGGTGGATTTTCACTAACGGAATCTTGACATGATGTGTGAATCATGGTATAATAATAAGGATGCTGTATAGCTGATTTTGTGCAAATCTGGCAATAATTTTATAAAAATAATATTTTTTATGATACCATAACAAATAAAGTCAATAATTATATTGTAACATCGCTTTGTAAAAGGAAATGATAGTCTTATGAGTAAAATTGACGGTACCGTTATAAAGGAAACAAAATACATCACTGTATGGGTAATCATTCTCAGCGTGATTATGGAGGCTGTTTTCCTGATAATCGGTATGTGGGACTATAAGGTCCTGCTTGGAAATATATGGGGTGCGGGAATAGCCGTGCTCAATTTCCTGCTAATGGGAATAACCGTTCAGAAGGCGGTTATGAAGGATGAAAAGGACGCTGCAACCACTATGAAGTTTTCTCAGACAATGAGAAATGCAATGCTTCTTATCGGTGCGGTGCTTGGAATTGTCCTTCCGTTTTTCAACGGTGCAGCGGCAATAATTCCGTTTTTCTTCCCACGTATAGCAATTGCATTCATCCCTCTCAGAGAAAGGAATGCTTCGAAAAGGGAGGTGAAAAACGATGGAGAATAAAGACCATCGGTTCAGGCTGCTTGATACGGTATATATTCTCATGATGATACTGCCTGTAGTATGCGGAATTGTACTGAAAATTCTGACCACACCGCAGAGCGAGGGTATAGCTATTGCGGGTGCAAATGTGTTTTTCGCAATAAAAATGCCCCTGCAGGATTTGGTGATTACCGAATCACAGGTGAATTCATGGCTTGTAATGATAGCTGTAACGGGACTTTGCCTGTTTCTCACTCACGGCATCAAGGAAAAAGCAGACACAAAACGGCAGCACATTGCCGAGTGGATAGTTGAAAACTGCGAAAAGCTTGTTTCAGGCAATATGGGTGAGTACTTCATGGGCTTTGCACCGTTTGTTGCGGCTATACTTTCACTTTCGGCTTTTTCAAGTCTTATTGCACTTTTCGGACTTTATGCACCTACCTCAGACATCAATGTTACGGCAGGCTGGGCGATACTTGTATTTATCCTGATAACCTATTATAAATTCAAATGCGGTCCTGTGATGTATCTGAAAAGTTTTGCTGAACCCGTAAAGTTCTTAGCACCGCTCAACATTATAAGTGAGTTTGCTACTCCCGTATCAATGGCATTCCGTCACTACGGAAATGTCCTTTCGGGCTCGGTAATATCGGTGCTTCTTGCGTCGGGACTTCAGGGACTTACAAATATCGTTCTCGGAGGACTTCCGGGATTTCTCGGAGAGTTCCCGTTTTTCCGCATAGGTATTCCTGCGGTATTGTCCATATACTTTGACGTATTCAGCGGACTGCTTCAGGCATACATTTTCGCAATGCTTACAATGCTCTACGTTTCGGGAGGTTTCCCTGCGGAGGAGTATTTCAGACGTAAACAAACCCAAAAACAAACAATATAAACGGAGGAATTTAAAATGTTAGAACTGGCTATTGGTATTATTCTCGGAAGCTGTGCACTTGGTGCAGGTATTGCAATGATTGCAGGTATAGGACCCGGAATCGGTGAAGGTAACGCAGTTGCAAAGGCTTGTGAAGCTATCGGACGTCAGCCCGAAAGCAAGGGTAATGTTACAACAACAATGCTCATGGGCTGTGCGGTTGCAGAAACTACAGGTCTTTATGCCCTTGTTATTGCAATTCTGCTTATTTTCGTAGCTCCCGGCAGACTTGTAAACATTCTTATGGAAACTATTGGCTAAGCTTTGGAGTGAGATAAATGCAATCATTAGATGTAATATCTGTCAATATATGGCAGATTGTAATTTCCCTTGCAAACCTTGCAATACTTTTTCTGATTCTGAAAAAGCTGCTGTTCAAGCCGGTAAAAAAGGTTCTAAGCGACCGTCAGGCTGTGCTTGACAGCAAATACCGTGAGGCGGATGAGGCTGCTGAAAAAGCAGAGGAAAACAGACTTGCGTGGGAGGAAAAGCTTCGCATTGCAAAGTCACAGGCGGACGATATTATTAAAAATGCTTCGGATGACGCTAAGCACAGAGGCGACAGAATTGTTGCTGAGGCACGAGATAAGGCTGACGGCATTGTACGTCAGGCTCAGACTGAGGCAGAGCTTGAAAAGCGTAAGGTGGAAGATGGTATCAAGCGTGAAATTGTAGATGTTTCCGCAGCTCTTACAGAAAAAATTCTCGGAAGAGAAATCAATACACAGGACCATCGCTCAATGATAGATTCATTTATCGACGGAATAGGTGACAGCGATGAATGAAATGGGCAGAGAATACGCTGAGGCACTTTTTGCCATTGCGTGTGAGGAAAACTCAAAAAACGAATATGCACAGGCACTCAATACGGTATCTGAAGCATTTGCAGAAGCTCCTGAATATATGGACCTTCTCATCTGTCCGAGTGTTCCTGTAACTGAGCGCATATCTGCGCTTGAAGAGGCTTTTTCGGGACAGATTCCCGAGCATGTACTTCATTTTCTCATGCTTCTTTGTGAAAAGGGACGTATGCGTCTGCTTGGAAGCTGTATAAAGGAGTACGGCAAGCTTCTCGATGCTTCGGATAATACCGCAGAGACAAAAGTTACAAGTGCGGTAGAGCTTACAGACGATGAGAAGAAGCGTATTGTGCAGAAGCTTGAAAAGCTGCTTGGAAAAAGCGTTGTAGCCGAGTATATCACCGACCCGTCAATTATGGGCGGTGTTGTGATTGAAACAGAGGGCAGGGTTATTGACGGAAGTCTCCGCAGACACCTGCATGAAGTAAAGGAAGTGATTGGCAGATGAGCGGAAGGCCTGAGGAAATCAGCAATATTATAAAGGCTCAGATTAAAAATTATAAAGCAAGGGTTGAGATGCGTGAAACAGGTACCGTTATACTTGTTGGTGACGGTATCGCAAGAGTTTACGGTATCAGTGAGTGCATGGCGAGCGAGCTTCTTGAATTTGAGGATGGAAGCTACGGTATGGCTCAGAACCTTGAAGATGAGACAGTATCGGTTGCACTTCTTTCGGATAAGAACAATATCCGTGAGGGTACGACTGTCCGCAGAACGGGACAGGTTGTGTCTGTACCTGTAGGCGAGGCTTTTCTCGGAAGAGTTGTTGACGCACTGGGAAAGCCTATCGATGGAAAGGGACCCATTGAAACAGAGCATACACGTCCCGTTGAGAGTGAAGCTCCGGGAATTATTGAAAGAAAGAGCGTTTCGGTACCGCTTCAGACCGGAATCAAGGCTATTGACAGTATGATTCCTATCGGTCGTGGACAGCGTGAGCTTATCATAGGCGACCGTCAGACAGGCAAAACTGAAATTGCAATAGATACAATTATAAATCAGCGTAATACAGGTGTTATCTGTATTTATGTTGCTATCGGTCAGAAGAGTACTTCCGTTGTTCAGCTTGCAAATGAGCTTTCAAGGGCAGGTGCTATGGAGTATACTATTATAGTATCAGCTTCGGCTTCGGAGTCGGCACCTCTCCAGTACATTGCACCGTATTCAGGCTGTGCTATGGCGGAATACTTCCGTGAACAGGGCAAGGACGTTCTTATTATATATGATGACCTTTCAAAGCACGCTGTTGCTTACCGTGCACTGTCACTTCTTATCCGCAGACCTCCGGGACGTGAGGCTTATCCGGGTGACGTTTTCTATCTGCATTCAAGACTTCTTGAACGTGCGGCGTGTGTGTCTGATGAGTACGGCGGCGGTTCTATTACTGCACTGCCTATTATCGAGACACAGGCAGGAGATGTTTCTGCGTATATTCCTACAAATGTTATTTCAATTACTGACGGACAGATTTTCCTTGAAACCGAGCTTTTCCATGCAGGTATAATGCCTGCTATAAATCCGGGTATCTCCGTAAGCCGTGTAGGCGGCTCAGCTCAGCTTAAGGCTATGAAGAAGGTTTCGGGTGAGCTTAAGCTTCTGTATTCGCAGTACCGTGAATTGCAGTCCTTCTCACAGTTCGGAAGTGACCTTGATGCTGATACAAAGGCACGTCTTGCACTTGGTGAGCGTATCGTGGAGGTTCTCAAGCAGGGACGAAATTCACCTGTACGTGCAGGCTGTCAGATTGCTATAGTGTATGCCGTAACAAACGGCTATCTCAATGATATTCCCGTAAGCGGAGTAAAGGAGTATGAGCAGAGACTTTTTGATAAGCTTGAAGCTGAGTACAGTGAGCTTCTTGATAGATTTGAACAGGGATATTACGATGAAGAGGACGTTCAGAACCTTAAAAAGGCACTGAGCGAGCTGCAGAGGTGAGCTGAATGGGAGCAGATACAAAAACACTGCGAAACCGTATAAAAAGCGTCGATTCAACTCTGCACCTGACTAAAGCAATGGGACTTGTTGCTTCATCCAAAATCCGCAAGGCTATGGAGGCTATGCATAAAAGCCGTGAGTATGCGGACATGGCAGAGCGTGTCGTACGGAATCTTACGGTGTGCCCCGAATGTGCGAAAAGTCCGTATATGGCTGATAAGAACGAGGGCAAAAGATGTATTATCGTAATTGCGGGCGATCGTGGACTTGCAGGCGGCTATAATGCGAATGTTTTCCGTCTTGCAAAGGAGTACCCCGATGCAGAGTTTATAGCTGTAGGAAAACGTGCCCATGACCGCTTCGGCGGAGAGTACAGTGCTGAGTATTTCACCTTTGAACAGGCTTCAGAGCTTGCAAAGATACTATGCAGAAGGTTTGCGGAAGGTGAAATAAAAAGTCTTGAAGTTATTGGTACGAAATATATATCAATGATGTCGCAGGAAAGCTATATAAGCCGAATCCTTCCTCTTGTACGTGAAGAGGGTGCTTCTGTAAGCGGAGTTGTATTTGAACCCGATGAGCTTTCTGTGCTCAATACGGCAGTGCCGATTTATGTTGCCGGAATGATAGTTGCGGCAGTGCGTGAAAGCTTTGCAAGCGAGGTTGCAGCAAGACGCTGTGCAATGGACTCAGCAGGAAAAAACGCTAAACAGATGATAGACGACCTGCAGCTTCAATATAATCGTGCACGTCAGGGTGCGATTACTCAGGAAATAACCGAAATTGTTGCAGGAAGCGGTATGTAACATTACTCTATGTTTTCGGGGGACGCTGTCCCCCATGTCCCCTGCAAAGGGAGAAACACCCTATGGAATCCTGTGTTGTTTTCGTAATATCCACGTTGAGGGGATATTACGAAAACAGTGGGGAGGCAAGGGAATTTACCTTGACTGGTGATAGGGGGATATCTTCCTGGAATATACAATAGAACCTTACATCACATAAGATGATGTAAAGGAGGTAATTATTTTATGTCAGATAAAGCAAAAGGAACGGTTTCACAGGTCATGGGGCCTGTTGTTGACGTTCGCTTTGAAGAGGGCAGTCTGCCCGCAATATTCAATGCATTGATTATACCGAAGGGTGATAAGACTCTTACTGTTGAGGTTGCTCAGCATATAGGCGGAAATACAGCACGCTGTATCGCAATGTCTTCAACAGACGGATTGAAAAGAGGGGTTGCTGTAACCGATACAGGCAAGCCTATAAGTGTGCCTGTAGGACGTGAAACTCTCGGAAGAATTTTCAATGTGCTCGGTGATACGGTTGACAATCAGCCTGCACCCGATACGGAGGAGCACTGGAATATACACAGAGGTGCTCCCGATTATGATGAGCTTTCTACCTCAACTGAAATCCTTGAAACCGGAATCAAGGTAATCGACCTTATCTGCCCTTATTCAAAGGGAGGTAAAATCGGACTTTTTGGCGGTGCGGGAGTAGGTAA